>NZ_JBQSVC010000013.1:0-94300 GCF_052376035.1 Halomonas sp. AOP7-E1-9 | reverse complement strand
TTTTGCCGTTGCTGGACGCGCTTTCTGAAGGCGGTTGTCGTCGAGAATGGCCGACTTCCAAGCAGCATCATCAACGTCAGCCAGCAGCAAATCCGCCACGATGCGGCTCTCGCGCACCATCAGCGAGCCGCCGATGAGGTCAGAGTCGTAGTGGAAGTCATGGGAATCAGTATTCACAAAGGCCATATGCTCTGGTTAATTCGCAATAGAAGCACCATTCAGATGTTACGTTTCTGACTTGGCGCAAAAAATTATAATAGTTAATTTACTTTAAATAGCCGTATACCCTGTCAGCCCAATGCTGTATAGAATTAGAATCTAATAAATTATTTTTAGATGAATCAGATTTCGGGTGAGGTATCCGATCATAGTGATTTTTAAACTTATCATCTAGGTACTTTCTGGGCCATACCAAAGAACTTTTAACCAATTTCTTTTCCAGCTGAGATAGCTTTTTCGCCCAATCAAAGCCTATACTTGGCTGCTTTAATAATAGTGTCGAGAGCTTAGTTTTGTTATCGAATGTATCGATCTCCAATAGCATAAATCTCTGCTTCTCTATACTTAAGAGTCGAAATGATAAACAACGTGGATTGCCATTTACCAGCAAGTGTTTTGAAAAACCAGCTATTTCTGGTAATCTCCTGATCTCTGAATCCAATAGTACGCACCCTTTGGCTTCTAAGATTTCCACCATTTCAGCGAAAGCTTCAAATCTATGGGTGTAATGGTGGAGGTCGTCGCTCTGATCCTCAACTGCATCAAACACCGCAGCCGATAACTGCCCTTTAATAGTCCGCTCATCAGTACTGACCTCAGACTGGTCGAGATCTTGAGCTTCTGCTGGTTCAGATACACTTGAGGCGCTAGCAGATCGACGAGACCCCACACCCATTCGAGTTGTATGCGCAGGGTTAGCAAAGGAAAAACTCACACTAGGTAATCGAAATACTCGCTCTTTACCTTCAGTTGAGGGATCTTCGTCATCATCAATCAACTGCTGCTCTGCAGGAAGTGGAGTGTTTTCGGCTCCTACACCTTTACCTGGCACCGGTGTTCTAAAGCCAGGATCATAGAACTCTATGTACTCTGGCCCACTACTCACCAGATTTTCTAGACCATGAATCTCGTAAACAAAAAAAGCTCTACGCTCACGATCAAAGTGCCCACGCATGGTAAGTCGTACGTTTTCCAATGCCGGCGGAGCAAAACGGAACTTCCAGCTTCTGTGATTTCCATTATCTTCCCCTTCTTTTAGTTGATAGTTCGCAATACTCTCGAAAGAATTACGGGCGTTCTTGTCTAAAAGGATCCAAGCGAGCAACCGGCGCAATTCGTGACTTTCACGCGCATAGATGGGCAAAGAGCTGGTCGGAAGAATGTTTATCTTGGCATAGCCTTCCGGTTCATCTTCCTGAACGTCAAACTCCTCATTCAGTCCACCTGGGACCATAGCTAAACGGCTCAGGTATGCATAATGAAAGAAAAGGACCCGAGCCAACTCCAGCTGGGGCAAGTAGTAGGTAACGCCACCATCCTCAAAGTAGAAAGACCATTGATCTTTATCCTCCCGGTTAGCAACTGCAGGAATTGGACAGTCACTTATTCGTCGATGCTCCCACTGGGTTGCATCTCCTATTTTTATATTGGCTTCATACCCTGCAGGCTTCCGCTCTTCTATTGCGTTCAGCACACGCCGCCGAGCCAAAGCCGTTAGCTGAGAAATAGCTAATGACTCCTTCTGCTGTTTAGGCTGAAACTTAATACAAACTCTCCAGTCCGAGCTATCAAGACGGCGCTGAAACGAGCCAATTGCTTCAACGACACTGTCGTTTTTGATTCCTTTGAACTTCATCTTGGCCTGCTTCCAGTCGTTTCAGATATTTCCTTGCTGGCCTGGTGAGCCTTTCTTCACTCAGCCCAGAGCTACGCAGAACACGCCAGCGAGGTGGGTAATCATAGAGATTCTTCAATTCTTTATTGGCGTTGTTGATCCGCCGGATCTGGTACTGATCAACGCTTTCAGCAACTTTTACCAGAAGATAAGCCGTTTCAGGCAATAAATGCAGCTTCTTTTCCAGTGTTGAGCTGTTCCCAAGACGTTTCAGAAAAAAATTTCTAGAACGCCGAGGTCCGGACTGGCTAGACTGTAGAAAACGAATAATATTTTTGAGCTTCTTCAGATATTTCTGGTCACGCTGCTGCCAATCAACCCGAGGTTTTCTTTCCCGTCTTTTCAATAACTGGTGATCACTATTAACCCGTATAAGCCAGAATCGGTCATATCGGTACAATCGAGCATACAAGGCCGAACCTAATTGCCTTGCTTCTTTAGGGCTGTGTAGCACCAACAGGCCCATCCATTGCTGTTGGTCTGGGGTCAGTTCAGTCTTTTTTTCAACGACATCTCTGTCCAACTGAAAAGCCGGTTTTTCAATCAATATCTGCCGTACCGACGCGAGTATCTGGTTGATGCTCCACCCCTTAGGCAGCAGTGCATCATGAACAACCAAGTGCTGAAGATAGCTGAACGTCCTTCGGTGCTTACGAAATATTGAGCGAAGCCAGAAAGTCTCAGCTTCATCTCCAGAACGGAGCATCAAGTCATAGCGTTGAAGGAAATCTGGGGACCAGTTTGCTAACACCTTGGCATATATAGCTGAGTGGTCAATCTGATATTGACCACGAGTAAAGCCATATTGCTCAGCAAGAAAATAGTAATGCCGTGACCACTGCTCAAAACTCGGTGATACTTCCACCTCTTGGCGTAGCAGCTGCTGAACTTGTTTCAATATTAGCAAAGATTGCTTACAAGCTGGCTTCTGAGGAAATAACGGACAGGCTTCCGGTGATGCTGCATGGTAACGATGCCGCTTTATCAGAGGACGTATAAGCGCTGTATTCAATAATTTTCCGTGCCTCTCGCAGCACTCTACACCAGCCACCTGCCATTCACGCTTCCAGAAATACTCACCAACATCACTTCGCTGATTTTTTAAACATCCTGGGCAGTATCGAACATGGTCCGGAACTTTAACAATAGAGGCCGTTACCCCCATAGCGAGGTGTATCGCGCCTTGAGATTCATCAGCCATCCATCCCAAGCAACGTTTTCGGCGCTCTTCGGGAATAAACGGAGCATACAGCGGAAACAGAGTGTGCAGGTACGCTATGGCTTCCAAGTCATAGTCCTGCGGCAGCCAGCGCACAACCTTTTCCAGTTGGTTAGGTAAGTCCAGCGTTGCGATGATCTTACGGTTACCGTAGACCTCATCCAGCAGTTGTTTAGGGCTGGTAATCCCATGTCGTATCCCGGCTCTGGCAACCATGCTATACAGCAACTCTTCTGAGTATGGGAGCGGAAAGTTCAACATACCAATGGCCTCCCTATACCTTACAAAGATGCAGCCAGTTTTGCGTATCGAAAACTACTCCTGACTGCTCCAGCCCATCTAACATTTGCTCTTCATTGGCTGCCTGAGAGTGCATAAACCTGAGGTCATCGGAGTCGAGTGTGTTCCAAATACTGGGTTTAGCAGTCGGTAAGTTCTTTTTTCTAACAGCAGGTTCAGGCTTACCCGTCGATTGATACCAGTTCAATATCATGGGCATAAGATCCCTGACCATCAGGTTAGAATATTGCTCAAAAGCTCTTTCAATCAATGGTTCAAGCAAATCCGATTCATAGCCCATGTCTACCAACATGTTATGCAATCGTATTGCCTGCTCGTTACCTCGATAGAGGCTCGCTTTTCGGATTTGATCCTTGCTGGATTCAAGAAGGTTACTGAGTTCCAAGATTCTCATGTCGACATCAGGAATCGTCAAATCGGAATACCGTGCTATTTTGCTCGGGTCACCGGACCGCAGGGCTTCGACCATTGGATGAATGGGTTTCAATTCATCCCGGTACACGGCTTTCATGATACTGGGTGTAATGCGCTCGGTACCGGTCACAACTGCGCGGATTTGGGATAGCACGAACAGTTTGATCACTACATCCATAATGCCCTGTGACAGATCGAACCACAATTCCCGTAGCTCCGCTGAAATCTCCTCACTGGCTTTGGTGAGCCACTGATATTTCCAAAGCTTATTGGTGAACGCTCCCCATTCTGTACGCAAGATATTTTCTGCTGAATCAGCCTGGCTAAGAGGTTCCCAGAGAATGGAGCCAAATCCGGCACCTCTTCGTGCAGAACGTAAATCCATTTCAAAAATAGGCCGTGCCTTGGGGGTACCAACCATGACGACCGGGATTGAGATCTCGTTCACCAGAGTCACAAAAAAGTTCAGCATCTTTTCTGCCCCACCTGACGCCCTCAGACTTAAATGCTGAATTTCATCTATCACTAATAACCCGATTGCATGGGTATTTGCCAAGTGAGACATCATGGCTATCAAAGTCTCGACACTATGTCGTTTCTCAACGTAGCGCTTGACGTAGTTGGTGGCGAGAATTGCATCAATTTCACGGAAAAAATTGTGACACAGGCTTTTGAGAGACCCATCATGTGGGCAATCAATTTTCAGGAAAACAATCTGGATAAAGTTGTATTCTGGGTGATGAATCAACTGGGGATAGGTTGCCAGAATACGGTTCAGAGAGCTGGTTTTCCCTGAGCCAGAGCAGCCAATAAACGCGAGACTTTTTGCTGTCGATTCCACATGATCAAAGCGAAATGCTGATAAATCCCCTTGCATAATCCGCTCGTAGCCATTCTGAACATGAGTGGCAAGGTCACCTGTCGCCAGGTTTCTGCCAACGTATCCCTGCCGTAGCATGATCGAGATCTTTGATTCTAATTCTATATGACGTGCTAATGGTTGAAAAAAACTATCCAGAAGCTGGGAAATGACATGTATTCTAGTCTGCCCGTCCAAAAAAATGTCCGCTGGCCGGTGTTCAATTTTTCCACCTAAAGCTGCTCTTAGCTGCTTACGTTCGAGAATTGGGGGCAAAGCCTCTATCAGCGGATTAGCCTGGTAATGGGGAACACATGTTTCCCGATAAATCGCATTCACCATACCTGAGGGCAGAGTCATTCATCATCTCCAAACAGGTCATCAAGAAAGTCAGGAAAAGAACCATCATCAGGCTTGCCATGCAGATAGGTTACGTCAGATTTAGTTGTATTACTGTCAGGTTGCCTAACTTTTTTCTGCTCAGCCCTCTGAGTATCGCGTTCCTGCTTACGATTATCGCGTATACCCCTGACTTTCTCTGCTTTGGATTGTTTAAACCCGCTAGGGCGTGAACGTTCAGCGTCCTTGATTGTTTGACTGATCAGATTTTCAAGATTTCGCTTGCTTGTGGTTTCAGCAACCTGTGCAGAGCTGGCAGCTTGCCGCTGCTGTTCCTGACTCGCCCAAAGCTCCCACATCGTCTTATCTCGATATTGGCGTGAACGATCTGTCAGATAGCACACCCAGTATTCCGAGCTACCTTCTTCGGGAAAAAGATAGATATTGTCAGCAACTGCTGGGTCATAGGCCGCATACAAGTTGGTTACTCTGTGCTCTCCATTACGATGCAGCCAACCAGATGCCAATAATTCCTTGGATGTGTAGTAAGCACCAAAACAGCTCACACCCAAATCAGATAAATAGGCTTTTTGTCTTGGTAGCAAAGCAATGCGCAGAGCTTCTTCAGAAGCAGCTCTTAATCTTCCGGTCCGATTTTTTATTCCCCAATTCCAGATATTGAGCGGGGTTAGCGCCATATCACTGGGCATATCTGAATTACGATCATACTTCGGCAATATTGCGTTCTGATTCCGGTGCAGAATGGAAGCCAACATGATTCGAGTAAAATCATCCATGGTCAGCGTTGCATCTAAACGATAGTCTTTACCGCCCTGCTTTCTGACTCTACTACCAGTAACTACACCCGGTGCAAACGGTTTAAATTCAGCCTGCAAAGTGCGGAAATAGCGCTCAACTATGCCTTTTGCATCACCGCGGTATGGCGGGGTATTTTCGATTCGGACGGCAAAGGCTTTTTCCAATGACTCAATCTGATGGCCCAGCAGCTCACCTCGGTCTGCCAAGATTGCATCCGGTATTCCGACCGTAGGCCATTGCTCTGGTGTGATTTCGAAACCGTAGTGACCGCATAGCTCAGTTTTATCCAGCATGGATGTGGCCAAAGCATGCATTGCTGTCACATATGAAGGGTTTTCCAACCCTACATAGAAGCCGGCTACCATGCGGCTGAAAACATCTACCACCACATACAGAGTAGGACGACCAATGATTCGTTGTCGATCAGCAGATAACAGGTAAATATCTGCAATCGTCGCATCAATTTCATACCTAGAGCCGGGCCCCAGTACCCCTGTTGTCGCAGTTCCTATTAGTGGACGGATATCTTTTTGGTAGGAGATTTTATTTGCCCTGAGGCGAATGCGGTCCGCATTTCCATACTCTCGGCGGTAAAAATATCTTATTTGATCCAGCGTTGGATAATCTTCAGGTCGTACATTCGGATTGGCTGCCTCGAACATATCGATAAATCGTCGATGGGCGTATGGCAGAGAGTGCCCCTTATCATTGACGTAGTGACGATCAAGCACCAAGCGGAACATCTTTTCGATGGAGGAATCGACAGTAATTCCCGTACCCGGCGAGATTTTTCGGGGCCGACCTAATTTCTTCTTAGAAATTTTTTTTTGACCCCTTCCTCCGGACTTCCAGTAATCAGGTAGCAGTGCGTTAGGCATCGTACCGCGCTGCCAGTACTGCCGAAGGTTTTTATAAAGCGATTTTCTCGGTTTTCCGGTCTCATCGCTACGCGACTGGACTAATCGGCCCCGACCCCTGCGGTAAAAAACTTCTTCGTCAGCGAGCAAAGGGGCAATTAATTCATACCTCTGATCTCGAATTATCTGGGATTTACTGCCACGCTCCACAGATAGCGAGGCGAGTTCCTGATATGGATCCTCTGTCCGGCGGAGTGTTTCATCAAATATCCAGTGTTCAATCTGAATCGTCGTGACCACCTCCGGCCAGGATTTATCCGAGTCAATATTTATCCAGATAGCATGCTGTCCCGCCAGCGCCAATATCCGGTACCGGTCTTGCCCCAGCTCAAAGACGTCATTGATTCGCAGCATAACTAGCCCTCAGTAACGCGACATTATCAACCACATGCAGGTCTTGTGAGATCAGCTTGCTCCATGGGATTGATATATCAAATATCAACGCTCTTAAAGCCGCTAGCGCCCGTAATCGAGCAAGCGATGTCCCCGGCTCAAGCGAGTAAGACTGGTCAACCAGCATGCCTATCTCCGGAAGCCTGGTGTTCGGATTTTGTGCCAATATATTGGCGTAGACCGGCATGCTCTGAAACAACACTTCCATACTTTCGCTGTGTACTCGTGCCGAGTAAAGCAGATCCAGATTTTCCATTATGGTGCGAGGCATCTGCTTCTCAGTTATCAGATACCAGGGGATACCTTTAATTTTCCAATACCGGCGCTCAAGTTCGAGCTTTTCGACAGTTCGTGGATCCATCAGGTCAGAGGAAACTTTTACCTGGATGGCCAATCTCTGTGGCCCGGTTGGCATGGAAAGATCAACGACCAAATCGCTAGACATGACCTGATGGAATCCCCCTGCCTCAGGGTGGCGAATGCTGGCTTCCTCTGCGAGTGATAGGGTGTCTTCTATTCGGAGAGGAAATTGCTCGCGAATGTCGGTGACAGAGGGATTCCATTCAAGCAACAGGAAAGCTGCCAGTTCTGCATCGGAGAAGAAATGATGGGTTCGCCCTGTAAGGTGACCCATCACGCGGTGCGAACGCCCCTTGGAGGATAGATCTCTGACCGTCAGCCAAGGCCGGTAATCCTTACCGCTGCCTTTGCCGCGCTCTTCTTTGATCCATTTTTCAGTTTTCTTGTCAAGTTTGTAGTTGGCCATTCTCTATTGCTCCCGAGGAGAATAGCCTAACCTTGCCACATCGACCAAAAGTTACCAACTCTTTTACCTTGTTACCAACTTTATTGCCTTGTTACCAACTTTATTACCATCCCACACCGTTTGATACCAGCCGGCAGTGGTTTACTCGACCGTCACGCTTTTCGCCAGGTTACGCGGCTGATCGACATCGGTACCTTTAAGCACTGCGACGTGGTAGCTCAAAAGCTGGAGAGGAAGCGTATATAAAAGCGGTGCCAAGGCTTCGTGAATATGCGGCAGCTCAATGACTCGGATATTGTCATGCGGCTTGATACCCACGTTCTCATCGGCAAATACAAACAGCTGGCCGCCCCTGGCACGGACTTCCTGCAGGTTGGATTTTAGCTTTTCCAACAGGTCGTCATTGGGTGCGACGGATATCACCGGCATCTCGCTATCTACCAGCGCCAGCGGGCCGTGTTTAAGCTCACCGGCTGGGTACGCTTCTGCGTGAATATAGGAGATTTCCTTAAGCTTAAGCGCGCCTTCCAGTGCAATCGGGTAGTGCGCACCACGGCCCAGGAACAGCGCATGGTGCTTTTCAGCAAACGCCTGGGAGAGCTGCTCAATCTGGCTGTCCAGGGCCAGTACTTGTTGGCAAATATCAGCAAGCGAATGCAGCGCCTTCACAATACCTGCATGCTCTTCCTGCCCCTTCGCTTTGCTTATCGCCAGCGTTAGAAGCAATAGTGCCACCAACTGAGTGGTAAACGCTTTTGTGGAGGCAACGCCAATTTCCGGGCCTGCACGGGTCATCAGGGTCATATCTGATTCACGCACCAGGGAGCTTCCCGGTACGTTGCAAATAGCCAGCGAGCCGACATAGTTCAGAGTCTTGGCAAAACGCAGTGCCGCCAGCGTGTCAGCGGTTTCACCCGACTGGGAGAGCGTTACGAACAGCGTATCGGAAGGTACGACCGGGTGGCGATAACGATACTCGGAGGCCACCTCAACCTGTACCGGCACGCTTGCATAACGTTCGAGCCAGTAGCGGGCCACCATCGCCGCGTGATAACTGGTGCCACAGGCAATGATATGGACCTGGCGGGTTTTCTGGAATAGTGCCTGAGCATCGGGGCCAAAGCTCTCGACCAACACACTGTCCGCGCTCAAACGCCCTTCCAGGGCCGCCTCAATCACGGTGGGCTGCTCGAAGATTTCTTTAAGCATGTAGTGGCGATAGTTGCCTTTGCTGGCAACACCATCGCCATGCTCAAAAACGTGTACCGACCGTGTTACTGAGCTGCCATCTTTATCGACAATCCGGATAGTCCCCTTTTCGCTTAACTCGACCACATCGCCTTCTTCCAGATAAATAAAGCGATCCGTTACTTGTAGCAAGGCAAGCGGGTCTGAGGCTAAAAACGCTTCCCCCATACCCACACCTACCACCAGCGGGCTTCCCTGACGTGCACCTACTACTATGCCCGGCTCCTTGACACTCATAACGCCCAGCGCATACGCCCCGCCCAGACCATTCACAATTTGCTGGGTTGCCTCAAACAAGCTGAGACCACTCTGCAACTTGTCCGCTAGCAAATGCGTAATGACTTCGGTGTCGGTTTCCGAGCTAAACGTATAGCCACTTGCCTGCAGCGTCTCTTTTATATATTCGTAGTTTTCAATAATGCCGTTATGCACCACGCTGACGTAGTCACCGCTATGGTGCGGGTGGGCATTGGCTTTTGAAGGCTTTCCGTGAGTTGCCCAGCGCGTGTGAGCAATCCCTGACGCTCCCGGCAGCGGTGCACTATTCAGCTCGTTCTCAAGGGCTACGACCTTACCCACTGCGCGATGACGAGTAAGCTGGTTATGATCGTTCAACACCGTCATGCCCGCTGAATCGTAACCGCGATACTCCAAGCGCTTAAGCCCTTCCAACAGTATGTCTTGCACGTTACGTTGCGCTACAGCAGCGACGATGCCACACATAAACCGTTCTCCCAGGATAAATTAAAGTAGCGATGTACCACGCGTTTACTTGCCAGCTTTAGTAGGACGCACCCAATCGGCCTTTTCCAGCTGCTTGCCTCGCGTCACCGCTAAGGCCCGCTCACGGACATCTTTTGCTATGGTGGATCCAGCGCCTATGGTTGCACCTGCCCCCACACTAACCGGGGCTACCAGTGCGCTGTTAGAGCCAATAAAGGCATGATCGCCGATCTCAGTGTGATGCTTGTTAACGCCGTCATAGTTGCACGTAATTGTGCCCGCACCAATATTAACGTTACGCCCCAAGCGGGCATCGCCAACATAGCTTAAGTGGTTAATTTTGCTACCCTCGCCTACCTCGGCGTTTTTGGTTTCTACAAAATTGCCCACCTTGGCATTAACCGCCATGCGCGTACCGGGGCGCAGACGCGCATAAGGCCCCACCTGGTTATGGCCAGCCATCTTCGTTTGGTCAATAACAGTGTGGCTATCAATGCTACTTTCAGCACCGATGGCGCTGTTTTTGATCACGCAGTAAGGCCCTACACTAACGCCATCACCCAGCGTCACGTCACCTTCAAAAATGCAGCCCACGTCAATAAACACGTCGTGACCACAGGAGAGGCTTCCGCGCACGTCGATCCTTGTAGGATCAGCCAGTGCCACGCCCTGCTCCATTAACAGGTCCGCTTGGCGCGCTTGGTAAACGCGTTCTAACCGCGCCATTTGGGCACGATTATTAACCCCTTCTACTTCAACGGCGTGAGCTGGCTGCTCGGTGCAAACTTTAACCCCCTCTTTAGCCGCCATTTCGATCACATCGGTCAGGTAGTATTCACCCTGAGCATTGTCATCGGAAAGCTTAGGCAACCAACGCGCCAACTGGGCACTGGTCATCGCCATGATGCCGGTGTTGCATTCGGTGATGGCACGCTCGGCGTCATTGGCATCTTTTTGCTCTACAATCGCCACCGCATCGCCCGCCGCATTGCGCACAATACGGCCATAGCCAGTGGGGTCGTCCAGCGTAACCGTCAGCAATCCCATCTGTTGTTCGTTCACATGGGCCAACAGCGCTGTCAGCGTTTCACTTTGAATGAGCGGTACGTCGCCATACAGTATCAAAACAATGCCGTCACCCAGTTCATTCAATGCTTGAGCGGCGGCATGCCCCGTGCCTTTCTGCTCTTCTTGCACGGCAAACGTGACGTTTTCATCCGCCAATGCGTGACGCAGCTGCTCAGCGCCGTGACCAATGACGACCTGCGTGCGTGCAGGGCTTAGGCTCGCCGCGGTTTCCAGCACGTGCGACACCATGGGTTTTCCCGCCAAGGAGTGAAGCACCTTCGGCATGTGTGAGCGCATCCGCGTGCCTTTACCCGCTGCGAGAATCACTACATCTAGCGCTTTTTGCATTCTCATTACCCTTCTTCTGCGTGACGCACGTTAGGAGACGCCCACTGACCAATACCGCTTTCATTGATGAGTTCTTCGCCAAACTCATCAACAAAAGCAGGGCTTGCAATACTCTGCCACTGGTCGCCATCGCGGATCAGCATTAATACACTCAGATTCTGCGCAACGGCCACTTCCATACCGGTATCGCTGTCTTCTACCAATAACGCGGTGGCCCAGGCATCGGCCCAGGCGTTGGATGGATGGAAAACCGATACCGATGCAAGATTATGCGAGACAGGCCGCCCGGTACGTGGATCAATGGTATGTGAAAAGCGCTGCCCATCAGCCTCAAAGTAATTGCGATAATCCCCAGAGGTCGCTACCGACATATCGTGAAGAGGCACAATATGCTGTGCTTGTGGCGCGCCGCTTTGCGGCGTTTCAATACCTACGCGCCAAGGCGTCTCTTGATCATCACGATAGCCGTGCGCCAGCATATCTCCCCCCAGGTTAATTAAATAACCCTCTATCCCTTGCTGGTTTAGGTACGCTGCCACGCGGTCGGTTGCATGCCCCTTGGCGACACCGGAAAGATCCACATAAACATCACGCTCACGACGTGCCTGCATGGCCTGAGTATCGATCGCTACAGCATCAAAGCCCACTTCGGCCAAGCACTCGGCCAGCTGGTGCTCCGAAGGGGCTTCTTGCGGGCGAGCCTCAGGACCAAAACTCCATAAATTGACCAGACCACCAACGGTCATATCAAACGCGCCGTTACTTTGTTCAGACACCGAGCGGCTTATCGCCAGTACTTCAATTAGCTCGTTGGAAAGTGGCTGCCACTCATTAAGCGGCGCCTGGTTAAACAGGCTTAGCTCAGAGTCATCTTTATACGTCGACATGGACACATCAACACGTTCAAGCTCTTCCAAAAAACCGGCTTCCAGATGGCTGGCTTGCTCCTGGGTTAGCGGGTCACTAATGGTTACCTGATAAAACGTGCCAAAGATGCCGCCCTCTAAACGGACAGGCGACTCCAAAGGACGATCTTTTTCTGAACAGCCAACCAACAGTAACAGCGACATAATGCATACCGCTTTTACTGTTAACCGTGTTGATTCAGGCATAAATAGGGTCATGAGCTTACTCTACATGTAAAAAAACCAGAGGAGCCACGCACCAAACAGTACGCGATAAACAACAAAAGGCTGCATCCCCATTTTTTTAATAATAACGAGGAAATAGTGAATACACAGGTACGCAATAACACCGGACAATAGCGTTCCGGCCGCCATGGATAGCCAATCGACTGACTGGGGCTGATGTAAAAGTTCAACGGCTTCTAACCCACCGGCTAATACGATTACCGGGATGGAAAGTAAAAAGGAGAACCGCGCAGCCCCTTCACGACTCATACCTACCAGAAGGGCGGCGGTGATGGTAATCCCTGAACGTGATGTGCCCGGAATGAGCGCCAACGCTTGGGCGCCGCCAATGATCAGCACATCTTTTAGCTGCATTTGGTATTCACTGCGGGTACCGCGTTTTTTCCAGTCGGCGTACCCCAGTAACAGGCCAAAGCCAATCAGGCTGAGCGCGATGATAACCGTGGAGCGCATATACACCGAGATAACATCACGAAGCAGAAAACCGATGATACACACAGGCAGCGTGGCAAGCGTGACCCAGATCGCGAGCCTGGCATCTTTATTGATCCCCCGGCCACGCAGCGCTGCCAGGCTGCTCGCTATCATTTGCCAAATTTCATGCCGGAAATAGACCACTACCGCGCTTAAACTGCCCAAGTGGAGCGCGACATCAAAAGCAAGCCCTTGGTCCTCCCAAGAGGTTAATACGGGTACTAAAATCAAGTGCGCCGAGCTTGAGACAGGCAAGAATTCCGTTATCCCTTGCACAGCAGCAAGTACCACTATTTGGAGCCACTCCATGGGTCATCCTATACATCAAAAGGGTGGTTGAATGACAATGGCGCATAAGGATACACCTCCATTAGGGGATTGTCCGCCATGGCTGCCATCGTTTTGTATTGCGTATTAGCCTGCTTAGAACAAAGGGCTTAAGAGATCATATTGCAGTGCGCTACAATAATGCTTTATTGAAAGCGCTCCCTTGTCAGGTATTCCATGACTCAGACCGTTGAAACGCCAGTGGTTCCCAACCACGAGCTAGATAATCAGGAAGCCAAGCGCGTCACCTATATCGGTGCCTGGTTGGATGGTGTGCTTAGTATTGTCAAAGTGGTGGTCGGTTTTTGGGTGGGTTCTGCCGCACTGATTGCCGATGGCATCCACTCGCTCTCCGACTTAATCACCGATGGTTTTGTACTGGCCGCCATTCATTACGGGCGTCAGGAGCCCGACAACGACCATCACTATGGTCACGGGCGCATCGAAACACTCACCACGCTGCTGTTGGGTAGCGTACTGATCTTTGTGGCAGGCGGTATTGCCTGGTCAAGCCTGGAGCGCTTGTTTAGCGGCACAGAAGTCACCGCGCCTGGCATTGTGGCGATTGTGATTACGTTTATTGCCCTGATCAGTAAAGAGTGGATTTTTCGCTACACCATGCGCGTCGCCAAGCGGGTAAAATCCAAGCTGCTGGAGGCTAACGCCTGGCACTCCCGTAGCGATGCCCTGTCTACTGCGGTGGTGCTGGTCGCACTGATTGGTGCTCAGTTTGGCTTGGGCTGGCTGGATGCCGTTGCCGCCATTGTGGTTGGCCTGCTGGTAGGCAAGGTTGGCTGGGATTTACTGTGGGAGTCTGCGCGGGAATTAGTCGATACTGCACTGCCTGAAGACACCCAGCGCCAAATGCACGACGTAGCCTGTAGCGTACCGGGCGTGGATAGCGTGCATGACCTTCGTACTCGCCAGTCGGCAGGCTGGGTAATGGTGGATTTGCATGTCGTGGTCGGACCTAAAATCACCGTTTCAGAAGCCCATGAGATAGGTAATGAGGTCAGCCGCCGTTTACGTCATGAGTTTCCGCTACTCACCGACGTTATTTTCCACGTTGACCCTGAAGATGACGCTGGAGAAGGGGACCCCAGCCGAATGCCAGGCCTGCCACTACGCCCCGAAGTTGAGGCCGCGCTTGACCAACGCTGGTACGCGCATCCGGTGTGGCGCACGTTAAACGAGCTTCAACTGCACTACTTAGATGACAAAGTGTCCGTATCGCTGATTATCGGCGATGCGGTACATCAGCCCCCGCAATGTTTGGCTAGCCAGCTCAAAGCGCTCGCCAGTGATATCGAGTGGCTCGGTCATGTGGAAGTCATGTTTATCACCCGAGCGGCCAGTAGCGCGATGCGCTAGCCGTTCGCTAAACGCCAAATACTCAACCACCTGACGGGCCTTATGGTTTCGGTACGGAATGAATACGCTTAACCTTACCTTGTTTGAAAGGCTCAACGCCGCCGCTGACACCCCTGCGTGGCTGATCATGTTTACTCATGGGTGCGCCGTTGAATTGATGTGGCTACTACCTGCGTTACTGCTAATCGGCTGGCTGCGTGGCGGTGAACAGCTCAAGCAGCCTCTGCTGGAGGCGCTGATAGCGATACTGCTGGCCTTAGCGATAAGTGGCATCATCGGGATGCTGTGGCCGATGCCCCGACCCTTTGCGGTACCGGTAGGCACCACGTTGATGGCCCATGCGCCAACCCCTGCCTTTCCCAGTAATCATCTAACGATCATTCTAACTATGGGCTTTAGCTTGATGCTGCACCGCTACACCCGACGTATCGGCAGCCTTCTTCTGCTCTTGGCCATTCCCGTCGGCTGGGCAAGGATTTTTTTGGGCGTCCACTTTCCCCAGGATATGGCAGGCGCTGCCCTTTTGTCAGCCGTTATGGCCGTGCTGGTGGGTTTCAACCGCGCCTGGCTAGTGCTACCGGTTTATGAGCACATCGCCAAGCGCCTTTATCACTGGCTGTTCGCGCCGCTTATCCGCCGTGGCTGGGTGAAGCGTTAGCCAGCTGTTCGCTATAAGCTAGTAAGAATTGCCGTTGCAATAGAGAAGTAAATCAATACCCCGGTGGCATCAATTAAGGTGGTGACCAGCGGCGCAGAGGCAGCTGCCGGGTCGACCTTGAAGCGCTCCAGTACAAACGGCAGGCACATGCCCAGCAGGCTGCCAAACAGTACGATAGTGACCATACTGAGGGAGACGATAATAGCGACTTCGTTGCCTGCACGCAGTATACCGATGGGAGCGACGGCGATGGCCATGGTCAGCCCCAGGGAGCCAGCTACCAACAGCTCACGGCCGAGCATTTTACTCCAGTCCTTAACGCCTACATCACCGGTTGCCATACCGCGAACCATCAGCGTTGCCGCCTGAGCGCCTGCGTTACCGCCACTACCAATCAACAAGGGCAGGAAGAATACCAGCGCCACCTGGGCGGCAATAATATCTTCAAAGTGAGCAATACCCGCGCCGGAAAACAGGTTGGCAAAGACCAGTACTACTAGCCACGTCACCCGTTTACGGTACAGGCTCCACAGCGATACACGGCTAACGCCATCTTCCAACTGGCCAATCGACATCCCCTTGTGGATATCTTCGGTAGCTTCCGACTCTGCCACGTCCATCGCATCATCGTGAGTAACGATACCCACCATACGGTTTTCGGCATCAATCACCGGCAGTGCCAAAAGGTCATAACGTGCCACGATGCGAGCTACTTCTTCCTGCGCTTCATCCACGGCGGTGCTGATCACATCCTTGATCATGATGTCGTCAACCAACGCGCCGGGCCTGGCAATCATCAGTTGACGCAGGGACATCGTGCCAATCAGCCTGCCATCGTTGTCCAGGATATAGAGCTGATAGACCGTCTCGGCATCCGGAGCAGTCTGGCGTACGCGCATCATTGCCTGAGACACCGTCATGCCACTGGCTATCGCCACATAGTCAGAGGTCATAATGGCGCCTGCAGTGCCTTCCTCGTAGCCTGCCAGCCGCTTGAGATCTTCCCGCTCCTGATGTGCCATGCGCCGTAACAGCGCTTCTCGGCGATCTTCATCCAGAAGATTGAACAGGTCCACCCGTTCGTCAGAGCCCATCTCTTCCAACAGCTTAAGTACCTGGGTGTCCTTTAGCTCACCCACGACTTCCAGCTGACTTTCACCCGGCAGGTAGCCAAGCACATTAGCGGCGCGTTCTGTAGAAAGTATATCGAGCACTGAAAGCGCTGCGGACAGCTCTTCGTCCTCCTCGATAAGCTCTTCAAGCACCTCACCAATATCTGCCGAACGAATTTCGGCCAAGCGTTCGGATAATAGCTCTCTTTTCGGTTCCTCTTTGACCAGCTCGTCAAGCAGCTCGGTTTTTAATTCCTGCAAGATTTCATCGTTCAATGACATCGCGTTCTCCTTCTCTGCAGACGAGTCAGTGCTGACAAGCATTATGCTACTAAATGCTTATGACAAGTGTACCAGACAAAAAAAACGCCCCTTAAACCCTAACGGGTTCAAGGGGCGTTTTATTCACGCTTACCGCGTAGTGTTAGCCTTTACCTGCCTTTTTGCGCAGCTGCTGGATCGTACGCAGCTGTGCAACGGCTTCGGCAAGTTCAGCGGAGGCACGGGTATAATCCAGCTCCGATGACTTCTCATTAAAGGCTTTCAGCGCTTCCTGACGCGCTTCTTCGGCAGCGGCCTCATTGAGGTCGCTGGCCCGCGTTGCGGCGTCTGCCAGAATCGTAACGACATCCGGCTGGACTTCCATAAAGCCACCCGAGACAAAGAAGTTCTCTTCCTTGCCATTGTCGTGAATGACACGAATCGGGCCCGGCTGAAGCTCCGTCAGTAACGGGGCGTGACCCGGCAAAATACCCAGGTCACCCATCATCCCGGAAGCAACTACCTGCTCAACACTGCCTGAGAAGATAGATGCCTCTGCGCTGACGATATTGCAAGTGAAGCTATTCGCCATAGCGAATCCCCCTAATGGACGGGATTACTTCTTCATCTGGTTGGCTTTTTCGACCGCTTCGTCGATGGAGCCGACCATGTAGAAGGCCTGTTCCGGCATATCGTCATACTCGCCATTGAGGATGCCCTGGAAGCCACGGATAGTATCTTTCAGAGAAACATACTTACCGGGTGAGCCAGTGAATACCTCGGCAACGAAGAATGGCTGCGACAAGAAACGCTGAATTTTACGCGCCCGAGAAACGGCCAGCTTGTCTTCATCAGACAGCTCATCCATACCCAGAATAGCGATAATATCCTTCAGTTCCTTGTAACGCTGCAGAACGTTCTGCACGCCACGAGCAACCGCATAATGCTCATCACCTACCACCAGCGGATCCAACTGACGCGACGTAGAGTCCAACGGGTCGATGGCCGGGTAGATACCTAGCTCAGCAATGGAACGGGCCAGTACAACGGTCGCGTCCAGGTGCGAGAAGGTGGTTGCCGGAGATGGATCGGTCAAGTCATCCGCCGGTACGTATACCGCTTGTACGGAGGTGATTGAACCCGATTTCGTCGAGGTGATACGTTCCTGAAGAACGCCCATCTCTTCGGCTAGCGTCGGCTGATAACCTACCGCAGACGGCATACGACCAAGCAGTGCAGATACTTCTGTACCGGCCAGGGTGTAACGGTAAATGTTATCGACGAACAGTAGAACGTCGCGGCCTTCATCACGGAATTTTTCAGCGATGGTCAGACCGGTCAGCGCAACGCGCAGACGGTTACCGGGCGGCTCGTTCATCTGGCCGTAAACCAGCGATACCTTATCGATAACGTTGGATTCGGTCATTTCGTGATAGAAGTCGTTACCCTCACGCGTACGCTCACCCACACCGGCGAATACAGAGTAGCCGCTGTGCTCGGTGGCGATGTTGCGGATAAGCTCCATCATGTTAACGGTTTTACCAACACCCGCACCGCCGAACAAGCCAACCTTGCCACCCTTGGCAAACGGGCAGACCAGGTCGATAACCTTGATACCAGTTTCCAAAAGCTCGTTAGAAGCTGCCTGGTCGGCATAGCTGGGTGCTTTACGGTGGATCGGCATACGCTCTTGCTCACCGATCTCACCCGCTTCATCAATCGGCTCGCCGAGTACGTTCATGATACGACCCAGCGTTTCCTTACCTACCGGTACGGAAATCGCGGCACCTGTGTTGGCTACGTCCAAGCCACGCTTTAAGCCCTCAGTGGAGCCCATGGCAATGGTGCGTACCACGCCGTCGCCCAACTGCTGCTGGACTTCGAGGACAGTCTCTTTTTCAGAGACCTTCAGCGCGTCGTAGACCTTGGGCACAGAGTCCCGCGGAAACTCTACGTCAATCACCGCGCCGATGATTTGTACGATACGTCCGCTCATCTTGGTTCCTCTCAAAAACCTGCAAATGAAACCTGTCTGCCAGGAGCCGCTTTATTGGGCAGCTCCCTAGGCGTTATACGGCTGAAGCGCCGCCGACGATCTCAGAAATTTCCTGGGTGATGGCGGCCTGACGGGCCTTGTTGTAAACCATCTCCAGATCGTCGATCAGGTTGCCCGCGTTATCAGTGGCACTCTTCATAGCGATCATCCGGGCGGCCTGTTCGCACGCACCGTTTTCGACTACCGCCTGATACACCTGCGATTCGATGAATCGAACCAACAGGCTGTCTAGCAACGCCTTGGCATCCGGTTCATACAGGTAGTCCCAGCTTTCGGGACGGGCGTTTTCTTCGTCATGTTTAGCGTCTGCGCCCATATCAGGCGACAGAGGAAGAAGCTGACGCACAACCGGGCGTTGCGTCATGGTGTTAACGAATTCGTTGTACACCACGTACAGGCGATCAAGACGTCCTTCATCGTACGCTTCGAGCATGACCTTGATACTACCGATCAGACCCTCGACCGTGGGTGCTTCACCTAATCCGCTCTTGGCTGCAATCAAGTTGCCGCCATAGTTACGGAAGAAAGCACTGCCTTTCGCGCCAAGGGCACAGAAGTCCAGCTCAGCGCCTTCCTGGCTCCAGACACGGGCATCTTTCACCACGGCCTTGAACAGGTTGACGTTTAAGCCGCCGCACAAACCGCGGTCAGTAGACACCACAATGTAGCCTACGCGATTCACCTCGTTACGCTCGATCATGTAATCGTGGCGATATTCGGGGTTAGCGTCAGCAATGTGGCCTACGACGTTGCGAATCTGCTTGGCATACGGCTGGCCAGCCTTCATCAGATCTTGTGCTTTACGCATTTTCGATGCAGCCACCATTTCCATGGCACTGGTGATCTTCTGCGTATTTTTGATGCTCCCGATCTGGGTGCGTATCTCTTTTGCAGCTGCCATAGCGATCTACCTTTCGTTCGTGACTCTCAGAAAGTAGGCAAGCCCGCCCACAGGCGGGCCGGACATTACCAGCTCTGAGTCGCCTTGAACTTCTCGAGACCCGACTTCAAGCCGTCTTGAATCTCGCCGTTGTAGTCGCCGGTCTGGTTGATTTTGTCGAGCAGGTCGCCGTGCTCAGACTTCATGTAATCGTGCAGGGCACGTTCGAAGTCCAACACTTTATCGACGCTCACATCATCCATGTGACCTTCGTTAGCGGCGTAGAGAGACAGCGCCATTTCTGCAACCGACATCGGCGAATACTGTTTCTGCTTCATCAGTTCGGTGACGCGCTGACCGTGCTCAAGCTGCTTACGGGTCGCTTCGTCAAGGTCAGAAGCGAACTGCGAGAACGCAGCCAGTTCACGGTACTGAGCCAAGGCCAGACGAACACCACCACCTAACTTTTTGATGATCTTGGTCTGGGCAGCACCGCCCACGCGCGATACGGACAAACCTGCGTTAATCGACGGACGAATACCGGAGTTAAACAGGCTGGTTTCCAGGAAGATCTGACCGTCGGTGATCGAGATCACGTTGGTCGGAACGAACGCAGAAACGTCGCCACCTTGGGTTTCGATGATCGGCAGCGCGGTCAAGGAACCGGTTTTGCCCTTCACTTCACCGTTGGTGAACTTCTCAACGTAGTCGACGTTGACACGTGCCGCACGCTCAAGCAGACGCGAGTGGAGATAGAACACGTCACCGGGATAGGCTTCACGGCCTGGCGGGCGACGCAGCAGCAGGGATACCTGACGGTATGCCACTGCCTGCTTGGAAAGATCGTCATACACGATCATCGCGTCTTCGCCACGGTCACGGAAGTACTCACCCATGGTGCAACCGGAATACGCGGAGAGAAACTGCATCGGAGCCGGATCGGCAGCGCCCGCAGCGACGACGATGGTATGTTCCATCGCGCCATGCTCTTCGAGTTTGCGCACAACGTTGGCGATGGTCGACTGTTTCTGACCAATGGCAACGTAGACACAGGTAACGCCTTTGCCTTTCTGGTTGATGATCGCATCAATGGCAATGGCGGATTTACCGATCTGACGGTCGCCGATAATCAGCTCACGCTGACCACGACCGATCGGCACCATGGCGTCGATGGATTTCAAGCCGGTTTGAATCGGCTCATCAACCGACTGACGGGTAATAACGCCAGGCGCTACTTTTTCTACCGCGTCGGTCATTTTAGCGTTGATATCGCCTTTGCCGTCGATGGGGTTACCCAACGCATCAACAACACGGCCAATCAGCTCAGGGCCTACCGGTACTTCAAGAATACGACCGGTGCATTTCGCGGTCATGCCTTCTTCAAGCAGCAGGTAGTCGCCCAGGACAACGGCACCTACGGAGTCGCGCTCCAGGTTAAGTACCATGCCAAAAACGCTATTAGGAAATTCAATCATTTCACCAAACATGGCGTCTTCGAGGCCGTGAATTTTCACGATACCGTCGGAAACACCTACGATGGTGCCCTGATTACGAGCTTCAGATGCGACGTCAAGCTTCTCAATTCGCTGCTTGATGATGTCGCTGATCTCGGAAGGATTCAATTGCTGCATGCCATGTCCCTCAGACTCAAGCGGTTAGCGCTTCGGAAAGGCGGTTCAGTCGACCACGTACCGACCCGTCAATGACGGTATCGCCAGCACGCAGGATGACACCACCGATGAGCGACTTATCTACCTGAGTAGTAATGGAGATTTCGCGATTCAGACGTTTCTTGAGCGCGTTGGATAGCTTGGTCTTTTGTGCGGCTGTCAGCTTATACGCTGACGTTACCATTACCTCTATACGCTGCTCGTGTTCAGCGCGCAGGCGCTCAAACTGTTCAGCGATAAAAGGCAGGACCATTAAACGGTCCTGGTCAGCCACAGCCTCCAAAAAGCAAGACAGTGCATCACCCAGCGTTTCTGGAAGCATTTCAACCAGAAGGGCAACTTTCTTTGCATTCTCGATTTTGGGACTACCCAGCAGACGTCGAGCGTCGCTATCGGCCACAACAGTGCCTAAAAAACCCAGCGCCTGTGACCAGCTATCAAGCACATCATTATCACGCGCGTGTTCAAACGCCGCCTTTGCGTAAGGACGAGCGACGGTAAGTAATTCCGCCATAATTCACCTCCTTACAGTTCGGCAGCCAGCTTATTAAGCAGCTCGCGATGCGCATTTTCATCGACAGAAGCTTCCAATACACGCTCAGCGCCGATGATGGCCAGATGAGATACCTGGGCACGTAACTCTTCTTTCGCGCGATTTACTTCAAGCTCGATTTCAGAACGTGCGCCCGTCATGAGACGTTCACCTTCTGCGCGGGCCTGCTCGCGAGCTTCTTCGATCATCTGAGCAGAGCGCTTATTAGCTTGCTCAAGGATCTGTGAAGCTTGTTCCTTACTCTCACGCAGCGTCTGTTCTGCCCGCTCTTGAGCTAGCTCAAGATCACGAGTAGCACGGCTGGCTGCATCCAAGCCATCAGCAATTTTTTTCTGACGCTCGTTAAGCGCGTTGCTGATCGGAGGCCACACGTACTTTATGCAAAACCAGACAAAGATCGCGAAGGCGATCGTCTGCCCGATAAGCGTCATGTTGATATTCACAGGGATGTACCTCTGACAAGTTCGTGGCGACCGGAGTGAAACAAAACCGAGCGGCTAACCGCCCGGTAAAGCAATCATTAACCGGCAACAACGAAGATCAGGTACATCGCAATACCAACACCGATCATCGGTACAGCGTCCAACAGACCTGCCATGATGAAGGTTTTGGTTTGCAACTGGTCACCCAGCTCGGGCTGACGTGCAGTAGACTCAAGCAGTTTGCCGCCCAGAATAGCGAAGCCAATACCAGTAGCCAATGCGCCTAGACCGATGATGATGGCAGCAGAAAGATAAACCATTTCCATGATGTTGCTCCTGAGTTTAAGTTTTGGTTAAGGGTTGTGGGTTAATGAAAGCGTTAGCTTTGCTTGGTTAGTGGTGTTCGTGCGCCGCGCTCAAATAAACGATGGTGAGCGTGGTAAAGATAAAGGCCTGTAGCGTGACGACCAGGATATGGAAAATTGCCCATGGCACGTCCAGTACCCAAATGGCCCAAAACGGCAGCATGGCAATCAAAATGAAGATAACTTCACCGGCAAACATGTTACCGAAAAGACGCATGGCCAGACTGAACGGCTTGACCAGTAGCGATACAATTTCCAGCACCAGGTTGAAAGGAATCAGTGCCCAGTGATTAAACGGGGTCAGGGAGAGCTCTTTGACAAAACCGCCAACGCCTTTCACTTTGAAGTTGTAGTACAAAATCAGGCCAAATACGCCCAACGCCATGCCTAGCGTGGCATTTACGTCGGTGGTAGGTACAATTTTCATGTACTCCACACCGAGCTTGCTAAACAGTACCGGGAAGTAGTCGACCGGAATAATCTTGAGACTATTCATCAGCAGTATCCAGATGAATAGCGTAATGGCCAGCGGTACGATATGCGGGTTGCGTCCATGGAACGTTGAGCGCGTCAGGTTATCGATAAACTCGACCACCATTTCAACTGCGTTTTGCAGACCGCCAGGCACGCCAGTGGTCGCCGCTTTTCCCGCCTTACGGAATACCCAGAGAAACAGTACCCCCATAGCGATTGACCAGCCCATGGTATCCAGATGGATCGCCCAGAAGCCCATTTCGCTCGCTTCTTGAGCGGAATGCGCCAGCGACCAACCATTCACCGGGTGATGCCCAAAGGTCAGGTTCTGCAAGTGGTGCTGGATATAATAAGTCGTCGAGACTTCGTTTCCTGCGGCCATAGAGATATCACCTCAATCAAGTGTGCGATGTCTGCGCATAAACAACGGCGTTAGCCCATGCATCAGAACAATCGCCACATAAGCACTAAAAAAGAAAGCGGGGTTTGAGGGGGGCACTACAACAAACACTGCGCTAAACAGTGCCACCGTCAAACCAAACTTGCCTGCTTCGGCACGAAACAAATGAACAGCGCTACGCGATGTTCGCTTACTGTGCAATATACCCATTCGCTGTATAAAAAAAGCATGGGGTAGCAAGGCCACCAGCGCACCTGTTACCACGGAGAAAACGCCCGGCATGCGCGCTACAGGGTAGACCATCAACATACCGACCACCGTCACGATTAGCTGTGCGGTAAAAAGCCGGATGACATACGCCTTCCTGCGCTGGGTTTCAACACGTTCTACCATTGCCCAGCACCCTGCCAGCGAATGGTTGCTTAGGCTGTTGATAAGCAACCTGCACAAATCTTGCGCGATTATAGGGAAGCGCTATCACACCTTCAACCAAAGTTGCTCGTATTTAACGTGTTTAGGAGACAACTTGCGACCAAAGGGTGAAAATTAGCTACTTTTTAACGTTTTCTTAATAAGCCTGCTATTTAATTAATAAGCAGCCTATTTAATATGCGCCAGTATTCCGTCGAGTTCATCAAGGCTTGTATAGCGGATGGTCACTTTGCCTTTCCCCCGGTTGCCATGGTCAATTGAAACGGGGGCACCAAGCAGTTCGCCTAGCTGCGTCTCCAGACGCGAGACATCCGCTGTTTTACTTGGCTGGCTTGGCGTTTTTTCAACGCTTTGGCTGGCCTGTACCTTTTTAACCAACGCTTCGGTGGACCGCACGGTGAGATCGTTATTCACCACTTCATGAGCCACTTGGCGCTGCTGAACGCTGTTAAGTGATAGCAACGCACGCGCATGGCCCATATCCAGGTCACCTCGCTCTAGCAGCGTTTGGACTTCAGGATCCAGTGCCAGCAAGCGCAGTAAGTTGGCGACCTGAGTGCGGGATTTACCGACCGCGTCAGCAATCTGCTGCTGGGTTAATTCAAACTCATCACCCAGCCGTTTAAGCGCCATCGCTTCTTCGATGGCATTGAGGTTTTCACGCTGAATATTTTCAATCAGCGCCAGTGCCAAGGCAACTTCGTCACTTACCTCACGAATAACCGCGGGGATAACGTCAAGCTCGGCCAGCTGCGCTGCACGCCAGCGCCGCTCACCAGCAATAATTTCATAGCGATCTTCGCCAATAGGGCGTACCACAATAGGCTGCATTACGCCCTGGGCACGAATAGAATCGGCAAGTTCTTCAAGCGCTTCTGGCTGAATATCACGCCGCGGCTGATACTTGCCACGGGTTAACTGACCAAGCGGAAGGCGCTCCAAACGCTCAGAAGCCGCATCCGAGGCCACCATCACGGATGACGCCTCATCATGAGCTTCCAATGGAGAGCTACCAGTAAGTTCCAGGCTGTCACGGCGACGAGCGCCCGCACCAATTAGGGCATCCAGGCCACGTCCTAGCGCGCGTTTACGCGTCATTCGCTTTCCCTCGTACTAATCAATACGTTATAGCGATAACCGACGAATCATCTCTTTTGCCAGTACGCGGTACGCCTGGCTGCCGCGTGAGAAGCGGGCATATTGCGTCACGGGTATTCCGTGGCTTGGCGCTTCAGCCACTTTGACGTTGCGCGGGATCGTCGTCTTGATCAGCGCATCGCCAAAGAAGTCTCGCAGCTGCTTGTCCACTTCCCGCGTTAGGCTGGTGCGCTTGTCGTACATGGTGCGCAGAATACCCGCAATCGCCAAATCAGGATTAACGCTTTGCTTAATCTGTTCAACAGTATCCAACAGCGCCGACAGTCCTTCCAGCGCGTAAAACTCGCACTGCAGCGGAATAAGCACGCTATCCGCTGCCGTCAGCGCATTAACGGTCAGCATATTGAGCGACGGTGGGCAGTCAATCAGCACCACATCGTACTTCTCAGCAACCGAGCCAAGCGCCGTGGTCAGGCAGCTTTCGCGCTTATCAAGATCCAGCAATTCGACTTCCGCAGCGGTCAAGTCACCGTTACCGGGGAGAACATCATAGTTGACCGGCAGGTCGCGCACGATGGTATCGGCGGCGGTGGCATCGCCGAGCAGTACATCCAGGACGCTTTTATCGAGTTCGTGTTTATCAATACCACTGCCCATGCTGGCGTGCCCTTGAGGATCAAGGTCCACCAGCAGCACTCGACGATCAAGAGCAGCAAGGCTAGCCGCCAGGTTAACGGCTGAGGTGGTCTTGCCCACGCCGCCTTTTTGATTGGTCAGGGCAATGATCTGGCTCACTTACTCAACTCCTTCCTGGGGTTCAGAATCAACGTTCAGAATCAATAGCTGTCGCTTGGCCGTATCGAAGGGCACGTTTAGCAGGTGACGTGTTTGCAGTCGAATACCGCTGGGCAGTTCACGCAACTCATCGTCAGCGCCAGGACCTTTCATGGCCAACCACTGTCCGTTCGCCGTGGGTAGTTCACGCGTTAGGGTGACAAAGTCCACCAGGCTTGCGAACGCGCGTGAAATTACCTGATCAAACGGCTGGTCACTAAACGTCTCCACCCGCGCCTGGCTTGCAGTCACGTTTTTTAGCCCAAGCTCCATGATAGCCTGGCGCTGAAAACGGACTTTTTTACCATTACTATCCAAAAGCGTAACGGACAGCGCCGGATCAAGGATGGCCAGCACGATACCCGGCAGACCTGGCCCCGCACCCACATCCAGCAATCTAGGGCCATGCACATAAGGCGCGACAGCCGCACTATCCAGTATGTGACGTGCCACCATATCATCAATATCGCGAACTGCCGTGAGGTTATAAGCCTTGTTCCACTTGTGCAATAGGGCGACAAACCCAAGCAACTGTTCACGCTGGCTTACCGTTACCGTTAAACCGAGCTGCGCTAATCCATTATCCAGTCGTGCAGCGACACTCACAGGCAAGCTACTCACCAATACAGTTAAACCGCTCATCCGTTAGCCACCTCGGGCGAGGCGATCAGACGACGCTTTTTAAGATGCACCAGCAAAATAGACACTGCGGCCGGTGTTACGCCTGAAATACGCGCCGCTTGGGCCAGTGTTTCAGGCCGTACGTTGGTCAGCTTCTGGCGAATCTCATTGGAGAGCCCTTCCACCCGCTGGTAATCCAGGTCGGCGGGAAGTGGCATCGCTTCATGGCGCTTAAGCTTATCAATTTCATACTGTTGACGTTCGATATAGCCTTCGTACTTCGACTGAATCTGTACCTGTTCGGCAACGGCTTCATCATTGATAACGCCGCTTTCCAGCCCCGGCAGTTCAGTAAGGTCCGCATAATTTAGCTCCGGGCGCTTGAGCAGATCGCTCAACCGATACTCGCGGGAGAGCGGTTTGCCGGTTTTTTCAGCAATTTTTGCCGCAGCCGGGCTGCTTGGCTGAATCCAAACACTGGCTAAACGCGCGGTCTCCAGCGCAATGGCTTCGCGCTTTTTACTAAATGCTTCCCAGCGCTGGTCATTCACCAAGCCTAACTCACGGCCTTTTTCAGTCAGTCGCAAGTCGGCGTTATCTTCACGCAGCAATAACCGGTATTCCGCCCTGGAGGTAAACATACGGTAAGGCTCTTTGGTGCCCATCGTGATCAGGTCGTCCACCAGCACGCCAAGATAGGCCTCATCACGACGTGGGTACCAGGCATCCTGCTGCATGGCACGCCGCGCGGCGTTGAGCCCGGCCAGCAGGCCTTGCGCCCCGGCTTCCTCGTAACCTGTTGTGCCATTGATCTGCCCGGCAAAAAACAAGTTGTGGATAAATTTGGTTTCCAGTGAGTGTTTTAAATCCTGCGGATCGAAGAAATCATACTCAATGGCATAGCCTGGCCGCGTGATATGCGCGTTCTCCAGCCCTTTAATCGAGCGCACTACCTGCAGTTGCACATCAAAGGGCAGCGAGGTAGAGATACCGTTGGGATACAGTTCGTGAGTATCCAGGCCTTCAGGTTCAATAAAGACCTGATGGCTCGATTTATCGGCAAAGCGATGAACCTTGTCTTCAATTGATGGGCAGTAGCGCGGACCCACGCCTTCGATCACGCCGGAGTACATCGGTGAGCGATCAAGATTCGCCAGAATCAGCTCATGCGTGCGCTCATTGGTGTGCGCAATATGACAGCTGACTTGCTGAGGGTGCATATCCCGCGAACCAAGGTAGGACATGACCGGTGTTGGCGTATCGCCAGGCTGTTCTTCAAGCTGTGAGAAATCCACGCTTTTAGCATCAATGCGCGGTGGCGTGCCGGTTTTGAGCCGGTCAACCCGAAATGGCAGGGCACGCAGACGCTCAGCCAAGGCATTCGAGGGTGGATCACCTGCTCGACCGCCGCGACTTTGATCCAGGCCGATGTGAATCACACCACCTAAAAACGTACCCGTCGACAGCACAACGGACTCGGCATAAAAACGAATACCAGTCTCCGTTACAACGCCACGAACCGTCTCGTTATCCACAATCAGATCACCAGCTGCCTGCTGGAAAATCGTTAAATTTGGCTGGTTTTCCAACATGCCGCGGATCGCTGCTTTGTAGCGAACGCGGTCTGCTTGAGCACGTGTGGCACGTACTGCCGGCCCTTTTCGAGCGTTTAACACCCGGAACTGAATGCCGCCTAAATCCGTGGCAAGCCCCATCGCCCCGCCTAGCGCATCGATCTCTTTCACCAGATGGCTTTTGCCAATGCCGCCAATAGCGGGGTTGCACGACATCTGACCCAAGGTCTCGATGTTATGCGTGAGCAGTAGGGTCTGACAGCCCATACGAGCAGAGGCCAGTGCGGCTTCAGTTCCCGCATGGCCACCGCCGATGACAATCACGTCAAAGCGGTCGGGGTAATTCAAGAGACACCTCGTCTTGCGCCAATTGGCACGAATGATGTGGCCGTTTCGTCAGTTTCAGACGTGTCGGCGTAGTTAAACAAGCCCGCCAGTATAAACCCCCTGTGGGTAACCGTCAGGTTTTTCCACACCTCGTCTGCTCAGTTACTCTCTATTAATAACAATATATAAATAAAATAAGAGAAGTTCTGTTAATACTGTAATTATTAGTGTGGACAGTTTCTGTGTATAACTCTATTAAGTTTATAAAATTCAAATGCTTAAAATGTTGACCTTTACGTGGTTAAGCAGCGTATTAGCTGCGTAGAAACGGTGTAGGCCCTGTGGATGGAACCGCTACTTACCCACAGCGCCATAAAAACACGGCTTATCCACCTACTCATACCGACGTTGTTACCGCAGCTGTGAACACATCTAAAAAGCATTGCATGTCCACCTTAAAGGCGCTCCTCATGGGCGCTGTGGCATGTTGTAGCGTTTTAAAATAAAAAAACTATCCACAGGGAAAAAAAATGGCCTGTCGCAAGGACAGGCCATAAAAAATGCGTTAAAGCGGGTATTTTTTGCCGGTATTCGTGCTTAAGGTGAGTGCTAAAGATTAGTGTTTAAGCACCCGGGCAAGAAACGATTGAGTGCGTTCATGCTGAGGCGAATCGAAGAGCTGTTGTGGCGCTCCTTGCTCAGCAATAACCCCTTTATGGATAAAAATCACGCGATCGGCTACTTCACGGGCAAAGCCCATTTCATGCGTGACAATCACCATGGTCATGCCCTCTTTCGCCAGCTCACGCATGGCGTCCAGCACTTCACCAATCATTTCGGGATCAAGCGCTGAGGTAGGCTCATCAAACAGCATAAGCCGAGGCTCCATGGCCAAGGCACGGGCGAGGGCAACACGCTGCTGTTGACCACCTGAGAGCTGACTGGGGTACTTATCGGCCTGGTCGGCAATTCCGACCCTATCCAGCAGGCGTTTTGCGGTTGCCACTGCATCGTCGCGGTTCCAGCCACGCACCTTCATGGGTGCCAGGGTGATGTTATCGATCACGCTAAGGTGGGGAAATAGATTGAACTGCTGAAACACCATACCGACTTCCGTACGGATGGTTTGTAGTGCCTTGCTGCTCTTGCCGTTAGGCGTTAGCGTATTGCCATCTACTTCCAGCATGCCCGACTGAAACTCTTCCAGCCCATTGATGCAGCGAATCAGCGTGGATTTACCTGACCCGCTTGCGCCAATAATGACGACGACTTCACCGGGGATAATTTCAAGGTCGATCTCATTGAGTACGTGCAGGTTGCCAAAATGTTTATTCAGCTTTTGCATACGCACAATGGAGGGCGTTGTGGGTGACACGGTATCGGTCATTGTACGTTTCCTTATCAGCCTGCGATGCCTCTACGCTCCAGCAGGCGCAGAAGAATAGAGAGGGTCCAGGTAATCGCTAAATACATCACCGCAACCATAAAGTAGACCTCCAGGGCGGTGAAGGTTGTCGCGATATAGATTTGCCCCTGGCGTACCAGCTCGCTGACCCCAATGACTGAAAATAGTGAGGTATCTTTAATGCTGATAATGGCCTGATTGCCAAGCGGAGGAATCATACGACGCAGCGCCTGGGGCCAAATCACATAGCGAAAGGCCTGAGCGCGCGAAAGCCCTAACGAGAGGGATGCTTCACGCTGGCCGCGCTCAATGGACTGCACGCCGCCTCGCACGATTTCAGAAATATACGCACCCGAGTTAACCGCAATAGCGGCAATGCCTGCGACCAGCGCATTGATAGGACTGCCCAGTAGCTGGGGCAGGCCGTAGAAAATAAACAGTACCTGCACGAGGATAGGCGTACCACGAAACACTTCTATGTAGCAAAGGGCCACCCAGCGTAGCCAGCGGATCGGACTAATACGCAGCAGGCCAAAGAAAATACCAATAAAAAAGCCGATTGCTAGACCGCCAAATGAAATTAGCAGCGTCCAGGGAATACCCGGTAGCAGGTAAGGGATCGACGCAAACGCGGCTGCCCAGTCGAAATGAAAGTCGAAATCCACGTCTTATCTCCAAAAAAACACGCGACGTATAACGTCACAGGGCCGGGAGGGTAGCCGCCCGGCCCTGTGATAAATTAGCTGTTAACTCTATAGCGCCGCTGGGTTACTCGCTGGTGGCTTCACCGAACCATTTTTTGTAGATTTCGTCGTAAGTGCCGTCTTCACGCATGGCGGCCAGGGCTTCATTGGTGGGTTCTACCCATTCGCTGCCCTTATGGAACACAATGCCATACTGCTGGCCTTCATAAAGCGGTCCCACCACTTTGGTACGTCCTTCGCCGCGGGTTTGGGAGAAGTAAGCAACATTAGGGGCGTCATACAGCACGGCGTCTACGTTGCGGCCCAGCAGAGCCATGTACATGTCGGCGGTGCCTGGATAGGGCGTGATGTCAGCGCCTTCACCCAGCTCTTGCTGGAGGAAGTCGTAGCTTGTCGAGCCGATCTTGGTACCGATGGTCAGGCCCTGGAGGTCTTCCAATGAAGAGATGTCTTCGTTGTTGGCACGAACGATAATCTGTAGACCGGAATCGTAGTAGGGGTCAGAGAAGTCAACGACCTGCGCACGCTCTTCGGTGATGGTCGTGCCTGCGATGGCAATTTCCTGACTGCCGGTTTGCACGGCGGGAATAATGCCCGAAAATTCCATGGTGGTGAGATTGACCTCAAAACCGGCACGCTCGGCAACGGCATTGATAATATCCATATCGAAACCGATCATCTCGCCGGTTTCTGAATCCATCATTTCAAAAGGAACAAAGCTTGGGTCGGTTGCGACATTAACAGAAGGCGTTTGGGCCATGGCGACAGAGGCGCCGCTTAAACCCAGAGCGATGGAGGAAGCGATAGCAGTTGTCGTTAGTATGGTTTTCATTGGTTTCCCCATGTTTTATAGCGCTGAAGCGGTGAAAAGAAGAGACGACGTTCTCTTCACACCGCGTTAGAGCAATTGTTGACCTTTTAACCTTGGCGAGAAACCACCAAGGCGTCAAGTCATGGGTACCAACGCTTTGCTAGCGTTATAAGCGCCTACACCATAAAAGAGGCGCCGCAGCCGCAGGTGGTGGTGGCATTGGGGTTTTGAATGCGAAAGCGTGCGCCAGCGAGGCCTTCTTCGTAATCCACCGTCGAGCCAACCAGATACTGGTAGGAGAGAGGGTCGACCACCAGGGTCGCCGTGCCAAATTCAATGAGCGTATCGTCTTCGGCGACCGTATCGGCAAAATCGAAGCCGTACTGAAAACCTGAACAGCCACCGCCGGTGACATAGACGCGCAGTTTTAGCGCAGGGTTATTTTCTTCATCCATTAGGGCACGGATACGTTTACGTGCGCTATCGGACAGCATTAAAGGGGTTGGAACAAAAGCTTCTGCACCGCTCATGGGTACCTCCCGCGAGCTTTAAGAACGAATAATCAGCATTGGAAGATGATTATGGATAATTCCCAGCAAAAGGGTCAACTATTGCCGGGATTTTGTACGTGGCTTATGGCATCAAGGCAGGAGCGGTCAAGCCCATGCTCTCCTCGAACCCAAACATCAGATTGAGGTTTTGAATGGCTTGGCCCGAGGCGCCTTTCACCAGGTTATCAATGACCGATAACACGACGACGGTGTTGCTATTTTCCGGACGATGCACGGCCAGACGGCAGGTGTTGATGCCTTTAACGCTGCGCGTTTCAGGATGGCTACCCGCAGGCATCACATCAACAAAGGGTTCGCTTGCATAACGTTTTTCAAACAGCGCCTGAAGGTCATCCACTGAGGTGGTGAGCTGACTATAGAGCGTGGCGTGAATGCCCCGTATCATCGGTGTTAAATGAGGAACGAAGGTCAGCCCCACCGGGTGCGCCTGCATATCACCAAGGCCCTGGCGGATTTCGGGCAAATGACGATGCCCTGAGGCGCCGTAAGCTTTGAAAGATTCACTGGCTTCTGCCAGTAGTGAAGGCACCTTGGCCCCTCGGCCTGCCCCCGTCACACCTGACTTGCAGTCAGCAATCAGCTGTTGAGGATCAACCAGCCCGGCTTCCAGCAGCGGCAGGTAGCCTAGCTGCACAGAGGTTGGATAGCAGCCTGGCACGGCCACCAGGCGCGCCGTTTTGATTTTTTCGCGGTGCATCTCGGGCAGGCCATAGACCGCTTCTTCAAGTAGCGAAGGCGCACCGTGAGGTTGGCCGTACCACTGGCTCCATACCTTGACATCACGCAGGCGGAAGTCAGCCGACAGGTCGATAATGCGGGTGCCTTTGTCCAAAAGCTCGCCAGCCAAAGCGTGGGCAACACCGTGGGGAGTGGCGAAAAATACCGCATCCATATCGCCTAACTGCTTTGCATCGGGTTCACTGAACGTCAATGTGTCGTAGTGGCCGCGCAGATTGGGATACATATCGCATACCTTGACGCCGGCTTCCGAGCGCGAGGTAATGGCTTCAACGCTGACATGGGGGTGATGGGCGAGTAACCGCAGTAGCTCAACGCCGGTATAACCGGTACCGCCGACAATTCCGACCTTAATCACAAACGACTCCTTACACGTTGCACATTCGAGACAGGGTAATAATTAACAGCCTAAACAGATTGGCGCAGGCTGTCGAAGCGTATCGGGCTATGATACACAAGAGAACTACACTACATGCGTAAAGGAAGGTCGTCGTGGCGCGTTTTTCCCGATCAGATTTCACCCTCGAGGGGTTTCGACGCCAGTTGGCCCATGTTGATGCGCTGCCTCAGCTGTGCGTATTGGGGTTAGTGTCGGGGATCATTACGGGGGCGGCGATGGTCGCCTTCCGGCTACTGCTCGAAGCGGGGGCGGTGTTTTATATGCCGGATGGAAACCCGGAAGGATTTGAAGGACTGCCTCCGTGGCTGCGCTCACTGCTGCCTATTATTGCCGTTAGCGTGCTGGGGCTGCTGCTTTATCGGCAAAAAGCCGCTGCCCAAAAGATGGGAGTAGGGCACGTTATTGAGCGCCTCTCTTATCACCAGGGCCGCTTCCCAATGCGAAACTGGCTGAATCAATGGTGGGTGGGGGTGGTGTCGGTTCTTGGTGGGCTCTCTGCTGGGAGGGAAGGCCCGGCTATTCATTTAGGCGCTGCCGCGTCAAGCGGGTTGGGAGTCAAGCTTCGGTTACCCAATAACAGCCTGCGCGTTTTGGTTGCCTGTGGGACGGCGGCGGGGATTTCTGCGTCGTTCAATACACCGGTTGCCGGGGTTATCTTCGCCATGGAAGTCGTCATGATGGAGTATACCCTGATGAGCTTTATGCCGGTGATTTTAGCCTCTACGATGGCGGCGCTCATTGCGCAGATGGTGTATGGCAATGAGCCGGCTTTTCGTATCCCCGAGGTCGTGCTGGGCTCGCTCATGAATTTACCGTGGGTCATCGTACTCGGCTTTGTGGTCGGGCTATTGGCGGGGCTATTTATTCATATTTCACGTAACAAACGCATGCAGGCATGGCCGTTGTGGCTTCGTTTGGCTTGTGTGGGGGTGGCGACCGGGGTGGTGGCATGGTGGTTTCCGCAGGTTCAGGGAATTGGCTACGATAGTGTGGCGGCGGCGCTTAATAATCAATTGGACATTAACGTGTTGCTGGCGCTGATGATTGCCAAGCTTTTGATTACCGCCCTGACCGTATCAGGTAGCGTACCCATCGGGATTATTGGCCCCACGCTGGTGATTGGTGCTGCGACAGGCGTGCTGGGCGGTATTTTGGGTGGCTGGCTATGGCCTGATAAAGCGTCAGACCCAGGCATTTACGCCATGTTAGGCATGGCGGCCATGATGGGGGCGGTGCTGCAAGCGCCGCTTGCGGCGTTAATGGCGCTGTTGGAGCTTACTCATACGCCGCATGTCATGTTGCCGGGTATGTTGGTGGTGGTGGTTGCCTGCCTGACGTCTCGCCAGCTTACCGGCTGCGAAGGATTTTTTATTAGTTCCGTACGTTATGGGCTGCACCCGCTTCAACAGCCGTTAATGCAGGCGCTTTCCCGCGTGTCGGTGCCTGCGGTGATGGAGCGAAGCCTGGTACGTACTGAGCGCAAGGTGACGTTTGAGCAGGCACGTAAACTACTGGAAACCAATCCTGTCTGGCTGATTATTGAGCGTTCAAATGAAGAAAAATCGGTACTGGCGTTAAAAGCGTCGGCGCTGGCGCGGTGGCTTTTGGAGCACGATGAAGCGCTTGATGGCGATGCTCCTCCCGATAATGAATCCGTCGATTTACTGGAAATTCCGGGCCAGCGCCTGGAACTTGCGCCGATTGGCCTACAGGCCACCCTGTCAGAGGCGTTTGTAAAGCTTCAAGACGATGCCTTGGGCGCGCTTTATGTAGTGCACGGTTATCGGCCAAAGCGGCAGCGAATTTCAGGTATCATCACCCGTGGTGCCATTGAACGTTATTATTACTATTCTGACCCCAATACCGACGCTGACCCAAATACCCGTACTGACCCGAAAGCGAATGATTCGCCCGTATAAGGAGAGACAATGTATCTATGGTTGAAGGCCCTGCATTTAATGACCATGGTGACCTGGTTTGCCGCCCTGTTTTATTTGCCGCGGCTGTATGTGTATCACGCCATGGCACGAGATAAAGGCGACGATCAAGCTATCGCCTATTTCAAAACCATGGAGCGTAAGCTTTATCGCGGCATCATGACGCCTTCCATGATACTGGTGCTTATCTTTGGCGGGGCGATGCTGTATCTGGTGCCCGGCTGGTTCAGCCAAGGCTGGATGCACGTTAAACTCACCTTTGTGGTACTGCTGATCGCCTATCATCACGTCTGTCTGATTTATTTAAAACAGTTTGCCCAGGATCGCTGCACGAAAAGCCACACGTTCTTTCGCTGGTTCAACGAAGCGCCGGTGATTGCGCTAGTGGCGATTATTCTACTTGCCGTTGTGAAACCTTTTTGATGCGCCAACCTCTTTCACCGGTTGTTTTAGTACTGGCGGGCCATGACCCGACGGGCGGAGCGGGTTTAGTGGCAGATAGCGAAGCCATTGCCGCCTGTGGCGGTTGGGCAGTGACGATTCCCACCGCGTTAACGGTGCAAAACTGCCATAACGTGAGCCATGTCGTTCCGGCCGACCCCGCGTTGATGCGCCAAATGGCAGAGGCGCTTAGCGGGATGCAGGTTGCTGCGATCAAGCTGGGCCTGTTGGCAGATGAAGCAACGCTAAGAGCAGCCGAGCAGATTATTCGCCGTTTCCCAGGCATCCCGGTTGTGGCCGACCCAGTACTTAAAGCCGGTGGCGGTACTGAGTTATCCACACCCCAATTGCAACGCCTCTATGCGGCTCGCCTGCTACCGCTTGTGGATATCTTAACGCCCAACCGTTATGAGCTTAAGCAGCTCACTCCAGAGATTGACGGCCCCCTGGATGATACGGCGCGCGCCGTCGCACTTTTATCCCAGGGTTGCCAGGCTATTTTAGTAACCGCGACCGATGAGCCTGTTCCAGGTAACGAGCAGCAGGTTGTTAATACACTGCACTCGCCGGATACCACGCGCCAATGGCAGTGGCCACGTCTGCCGGAACGGTTTCACGGTTCAGGCTGCACCTTGGCATCTGCCATTGCGGCACGCCTGGCCGCCGGTGAGCGTTTGCCGACGGCCTGTGAACAGGCCCAGCACTTTACCTGGGAGAGTCTGTCTCATGGGTATCAGCCGCCTAGCGGGCAGTGTTTACCTAATCGCTTGCCACGGCCGGTTCGCTTTTGATTTTATTCGCGCTACGCCATTGATATTGAGGACGCCATGACCACATCTGCTGAACTGTTTGAGCTTGCTAGCCGCCATATTCCAGGTGGCGTAAATTCGCCGGTACGTGCGTTTAAAGGCCTGCACCGTCCGCCGGTATTTATGGAGCGCGCCCAGGGCGCTTATCTGTTTGATGTGGAAGGCAACCGCTACGTGGACTATGTAGGTTCCTGGGGCCCAATGATTACCGGTCATGCGGACCAGGATGTGTTGGCAGCGGTACGTGCTCGTTTGGACAACGGTCTCTCGTTTGGTACCCCGACCGCGGTTGAAACCACCATGGCAGATCTGATCTGCGAAATGATCCCCACCATGGAAATGGTGCGCATGACCAGCTCCGGTACGGAAGCCACCATGTCGGCGATCCGCTTGGCTCGCGGCACCACCGGGCGCGACAAGATCGTTAAGTTTGAAGGTAACTATCACGGCCATTCTGATTCGTTGCTGGTAAAAGCGGGCTCTGGCGCGCTCACCCATGGCGAACCCAGCTCGCCAGGTGTTCCCGCGTCACTTGCCGAGCACACCATTACGCTCTCCTATAACGATATTGAAGGTGTGGAAGAGTGCTTTGCTGAAATCGGCGACCAGATTGCCTGCATTATCGTTGAGCCGGTCGCAGGTAACATGAACTGTATTCCTCCCCAGCCGGGCTTTTTGGAAACATTGCGCCGTGTGTGCAACGAGCATGAAAGCATTCTGATTTTCGATGAAGTCATGACCGGGTTCCGCGTTGCGCTGGGTGGGGCTCAGGCGCATTACGGTATTACTCCTGATTTAACGTGCCTGGGTAAGATTGTTGGTGGCGGTATGCCGGTAGGTGCGTTTGGCGGCAAACGCGAGATTATGCAAAACATCTCCCCCATGGGGCCGATTTATCAAGCAGGTACGCTGTCGGGTAACCCCTTGGCGATGGCGGCAGGTATTGCGTTATTAACCAAGCTCCAGGTCCCCGGCTTTCATGACGCGCTTTCTCAGCGAGTTGAAACACTTTGCAGCGGCCTGAAAGAGCGCGCTAATGCGGCAGGTGTCTCCATGATGACACAGTCAGCGGGTGGCATGTTTGGGCTGTTTTTCACCTCTCAACGCCGTGTGGATAACTTTGCCCAGGCAACCGCGTGTGACCCGGAGGCGTTCCGCCGTTTCTTTGGCGCGATGCTGGATCACGGCGTTTACCTGGCCCCTTCAGCGTTTGAGGCAGGCTTTATGTCGAGTGCTCATACGCCCGAGGATATCCAATTTACGTTGGATGCTGCAGAAAAAGCCTTCTCAATAATGTAGTCAGGCAGCCTGCCTGCCATATTTATGCCGGGAGAAAATATGATGGTCACGGTAAATACCCTTGTTCTGGCAAGCGGCAATGCGGGAAAGCTGAAAGAATTCAATCAACTGCTGGCACCGTTAGGGCTGGATGTACGTCCACAAGCAGATTTTGGGGTACATGATGTTGAAGAAACGGGGCTAACCTTTGTTGAAAATGCCCTGTTAAAAGCGCGTGAGGCGAGCCGGGTTAGCGGCTTACCGGCGCTTGCTGATGACTCCGGCCTTGAGGTCGATGCGCTTTCAGGGGCGCCAGGGATTTACTCCGCACGCTACGCTGGTGAGCCGAAAAGCGATCAGCGTAACAATGAAAAACTGCTGGCCGCGCTTAGTGACTGTGCAGAAGGTCAGCGCACCGGTCGCTACTGGTGCGTGCTGGTCTATTTGCGCCATCCTGCTGATCCGGTACCGGTTATTGTTCAGCACAGCTGGGAAGGGGAGTTACTTGCTCATCCACGTGGAGAGGGTGGCTTTGGCTATGACCCGCTGTTCTGGCTACCCGACCAGGGAATGAGCGTGGCGGAATTACCCAGTGAATTAAAAAATCGGCTAAGCCACCGTGGGCGGGCGCTTCAAGGGTTGGTTGATATACTTAAGGTGGCACATGGCTAAGCCATTACCTCCGTTATCGCTCTATATTCATACGCCCTGGTGCGTACGCAAGTGCCCTTATTGTGACTTTAACTCTCATGAACCTGACGGTGAGTTACCCGAAGCGACTTACTTAAAGGCACTACTTCATGATCTGGATGGCGATCTGGCGTTAGCCGCTGGGCGTCAGATTCAGACCATCTTTATTGGTGGCGGTACGCCAAGCCTGATGTCGCCCGCATTCTTTGAACGGCTGTTTAATGGAATACGCCGACGTTTGCCCTTTGCACCCAACATGGAAATCACCATGGAGGCGAATCCTGGCACTACCGAGCAGGCACGGTTTATTGGCTACCGCGAAGCGGGCATCAATCGTCTTTCATTAGGTATCCAAAGTTTTCAGCCCGCTCAGTTGAAGGCTTTGGGACGTATTCACGGCGGTGAAGAGGCGATTACCGCAGTGGGCCAGGCGCGTGCAGCGGGATTTGATAATATAAATATCGACCTGATGCATGGCTTGCCTGGCCAGACGCCCTCCTTGGCGCTTCAAGATATTGATCAGGCGCTTGCCCTGTCACCGGATCATCTCTCCTGGTATCAGCTAACCCTTGAGCCCAATACCGCGTTTCATTCTCAGCCACCTGTTCTGCCTGAAGAGGAGGCGCTTTGGGATATTCAGGAGCTTGGTCATCAGCGATTGGAGCAGGCAGGCTTTGAACGCTACGAAATTTCAGCCTATGCAAAACCTGGAAAGCAGAGCCGGCATAATCTCAACTATTGGCAGTTTGGCGACTATCTGGGCATTGGCGCAGGAGCGCACGGCAAGCTGACGACGATTGATCCGCAAGGGCAGTGGCATATTGAGCGGCGCTGGAAAACGCGCCAGCCGGATGCTTACTTACGACGTGATAATGACCCACGCGGTTTCCTGGCGGGCAAGCAGCCTATCGTGGCGGACGAGTTGCCACTTGAGTTTTCCATGAATGCGCTTCGCTTAACCGAAGGCGTTGCCATGCATACGTGGTCGGCGCATACCGGCCAGCCCCAGGAAACACTGCTGGCACGTTTACACACGGCCTCCAAAAAAGGACTTTTGATGGAAATGCCCGAAAAGCTGCGTGCATCGCCTCAAGGTCTATTATTCTTGAATGAGTTGCTGGCCTTTATCAGCGACGAATAATTCAAGCGCAAAAATATACAAGGAGTGAGTGATGCGTATTTCTCGACTACTGACCCCGTTGGCCGCTGCAATTCTAGTGGCAGGTTGTGCCACCTCTGACCCTTATGGTGGCCAGACACAACGTTCGTCGACCGGCATGGGAACAGGGATTGGTGCGGCGGTAGGCGCTGCTGCGGGTGCGCTTTCGGGTAGCGGAAGTACCAGCCGTCGTGATCGTGCCCTGATTGGCGCAGCCGTAGGTGCTGCTGCGGGTGCCGGTATTGGTGCTTACATGGACCGCCAGGAACAGCAGCTTCGCCAGAACCTGCAAGGTTCACGCATTGAAATCGACCGTCGCGGCGATGATATCGTACTGAATATGCCCAGTAGCGTAACGTTCGGGTTTGACTCCTCGGATCTCACCGGCGATGCGCGTAGCGCGCTCAATGAAGTGGCTAATGTGCTCAAGCAATACACCGATACGCGGGTTAATATTGCCGGCTTCACCGATAGCACCGGGGATGCCAGCTACAACCAGCGTCTCTCTGAGCGCCGAGCTCAGTCAGTGGGCAACTACTTAAGCCAAAACGGGGTATCCTCCTCGCGTCTTAACACCATGGGATACGGCGCTAACCAGCCGGTTGCCAGCAACGATACCGAGCAGGGCCGGGCACAAAACCGTCGGGTTGAAATCACCCTGACGCCAATCGGTAACGGCCAGGGCTAAGTAAGACATAACTCCCCCGCGCATTACCGTTTAAAGCCCGCTATGATCCCATAGCGGGCTTTTTTCGTTCACTTATCTGCGAGTTACCATGCTGTCTTATCAACACGCCTATCACGCCGGTAATTTTGCCGATGTACACAAACACTTGACGCTTTACGCCGTCGTTGATTATTTATTACGTAAAAAAACACCCATTACATATATAGATACGCATGCGGGAAGAGGGCTTTACCCACTCGCCACCAAAGAGACGCAGCGGCTTCAGGAGTATCGTGAGGGTATTTGGCCGCTATGGCACGAACGCGAGGTGCTCACCGACCCATTACTCTGTGATTGGTTAAATGCTGTCACCAGCGTTCAGCCCAGTACCAGTGCGTTAACGCACTATCCCGGCTCCCCATGGTGGCTAAGCCAATCATTGCGCGAGCACGATAAGCTGCGCCTTTTTGAGCTTCATCCGGGTGAGCATGAGCACTTGAACACGCAGTCTCTTCCTCCTCAGGCAAAACGTATTTATGGCGATGGTTTAGCGGGTTTAACGGCCATGCTGCCGGTGCCTACCCCGCGGCTTTGCGTATTGATTGACCCTAGTTTTGAGCGTAAAGCGGAGTACCAGGAAGTGGTTGATACGGCGATATACACGCTTGAAAAGGCGCGCCACGCCATACTACTGATTTGGTATCCCCTGCTACCCGCTGGGCATCATCACGCGTTATTGGACGGGTTAAAGGCAAGCGGTATTCGCAAAATATGGCGCAGCGAGCTTTTGCTGCGCGTGCCAGGTGAGCAAACGCACGGTATGTACGGTAGCGGTATGTTGGTTGTTAACCCGCCCTGGGGGCTTGATGAGCGCCTGAAGACCGCAATGGCAGAGGTAACCCGTTGCCTTGGAAGTGAAAGCCGCGTTGAGGCGCAGTGGTGGGTTGAGGAGTAGGGTGGCACAAAAACGTTGAGTGAAAGCCGCCCGCTAGATGATCTCTAGCGTGGTTTTAACACGCTCCACTACCACCACTATTCTAAACCATTTGACGTTAGGATTACGGTGGAACAACAGCGCCGCCCCGCCGATCCATAAAGTGAGCGTATTACTTGCCGATGCAGAATGTAAAGAATATATATAAATCAACATGTTATGGTTGTTAGGGAGTAAATAGGGATCAAAATCCGCTAACCAAAGCCCACATAACGTATTGATTATAAACTGCTATTACTCTACTCGAACTCTCCCCGATCTTCATCTGGAACGATGGTTAGGTCCAAATGAAGCTGATTTGAGCTGTTCAGCCCGGCGATTTTCTTCAGCTCGTCAGGAGTCTCATCACTGAAGGTCGCGAGGTAATAGTACGGATGGCCGTCGTCACTGCTAACCAGGTCATATTCCTCAAAGTACCGCTCTACCTCTTCGAGCGTCCAGTGAACCTCTCCGGCAATAGCGATTAGGAGATCGGTGTTGTCGTCAGGGTGGTTGAGGCCCTGGGGGAGAACTGAAAGTTCCGCAGAGGTGATCCCTTTATCCTTCCAGTTCCTCAGAATGCCTGACCATAAATTAGCTCGTAGGTTTGAGCTGGGCTGGAACCTAGAAGCATTCCAGTGAATGACATCTCGGTCTCCATTTTTCAGATGAAGAACTACCTGTGCCTTCTTGCGAGCTATCAGCTCATTTTTGAACGCTACCTCATCAGGAACAAAGGTTAGGGAGGGTTTGCTTTCGCTGGACTTCGGCCCGCTTTCCTCAACCGAGTCGAGTAGTCGCTCGATCACTCTCTCTGGCGTGTCGAACCCGACAGCCAACCCCTCCAATCTGCGGTACACATCATCTGAAACGCTTATTGTGACTGGCATCTCACTTCCTTCATAGATAAAACCATATATAGAACTATACATGGCTTTTCATATAGATCAAGTTTTCTTCATGAAGAGAGCCGAGCCTTCATTAGCGTCCAACAAACCACCGTTTTGTGAACACCTAGAGAAGGTGTTATTTCGCATGGATTCTTGGTGTGCAATTTGTTAAAATACTCGTATACTTTTCTATGTAAATTAATTGTACATGAATCAACGTATTGGCTATGCCCGCGTTTCAACGGATGATCAGAACCTGCACCTCCAAAGGGATGCTTTGGAGAAAGTGGGTTGCCAGGTCATCTATGAAGACAAAGCCAGTGGGAAGAACACTGAAAGGCCGGAGCTTGAGGCTTGCCTGAAAGCTCTGCGTTCAGGCGACACGTTGGTGGTTTGGAGACTGGATCGTCTGGGACGAAGTTTGGGTGATTTGGTCAAACTCGTGACGACCCTGGAAGAACAGAAAATCGGATTTGAGAGTCTTCAAGAAAAGATCGAAACGACAAGTGCCTCTGGAAAGCTGGTATTTCACGTATTTGCTGCACTTGCCGAATTTGAGAGAAACCTCATCAGCGAGAGAACACGAGCCGGATTGAAGGCTGCGCGGGCGCGTGGCCGACTTGGTGGACGTAAACCAAAGCTGAAACAGAAAGACATTCGAGAGATTAAAGCTCTACTCAAGGATCCAAATATACCCGTCTCTGATATTGCCAAGCGATTTGGAGTCTCAAGAACAACTATTTACAACAGGGTCGGGGTAGTTAAACCTGACTGCGAGGGTACGAAGGCATGAGTGCGTATCACTTTCAGGATATTTTAAGCGAATCGGAAGAGCCCCTTGTCAGTTATGACGCATGTAAAAGCATGGCACGGGGGTATGTCAGCTCCTTCTCCGATGATGAGCATCGTCTGGCTGTAGCTCGATCATATTGTGCCGTTCTGGTGACTTCATATTGGAATGAGGTTAATTCGCGCCACGGCTCTAAGCTTAAAATTTTTCCGGTTCCCCGTGATACATTTCTCGCTGATGTTGCGTCAGACGCTGAAGACGTTGCAATAAGTACAGGGCGAGTAATTGCTCAGTTTCCCGATATTGATGCGGGATTTTTGATTGGCTCAATCTATACAGCGATGTTACCAGTGGCTTTCCGCTCAAAGCTGGGAGCTTACTATACGCCGCCTCCTTTAGTTTCCCGTCTACTTGATTTATCCGAAGATGCTGGGGTTGATTTCAGTAAAGCGTCCATAATAGATCCGGCCTGCGGTGGAGGGGCATTCTTAGCACCTGTAGCAACAAGAATGCTTGAAAAATCGAAAAGCACATCAGCAGAATGGAAGATTCGGCAGATAGGTAAGCGATTGAAAGGGGTAGAGATAGATCCCTTTGCCGCCTGGATGACGCATGTCCTTCTTGAATCGGTACTCATTGATTTGTGCATTAAAGCGCGGAAGAGGTTACCAAAAGATGTAATAACTGTTGGTGACGCACTCGCATATGAGTCATCGACAAAATTTGATTTGGTAATTGGCAATCCTCCATATGGGAAAGTTACGCTTGATGCAACGTTAAGAAACAAGTACGCACGTTCATTGTTCGGTCACGCCAATCTTTATGGCTTGTTTACCGATCTTGCATTGAGAACTGCCAAGGAAGATGGAGTCATCGCCTACCTCACGCCGACATCATTTCTGGGCGGTCAGTATTTCAAGGCGCTACGAGAATTGCTACTTACTGAAGCAGCACCACGAGCTTTTGACTTCATCTCTAACCGAGAAGGGGTATTTGATGATGTGCTCCAAGAAACATTGTTGACAACGTTTAAGAAGGGAGCGCGACGCAGCCCCTCTAAAGTGTCACTTCTCGTTCCACAGGGGCTTAATGAAGCCAAAGTAGAGCACATTGGTAAAGTGGGCATAGTTAAGGGCGATGGGCCTTGGCTAATCCCTAGGGTGTCAAAGGACGCAGCTTTACTTAACCGCATTAAGAAGATGCAAACACGGCTTCCTGACCTTGGATATGTAGTATCCACTGGAAAGTTGGTTTGGAACCGGCATAAAACTCAGCTCAAATCAGAAAAGACAAAAAACTCGTTACCCTTGATATGGGCCGAGTCAGTTACAGCTCAGGGGTTTAAATTCTCAGCAGTGAAACGGAATCATGTTCCCTATATCGAGGTGAAGAACAACCAACAACACCTTATTACACGGGAGTCATGTGTTTTAGTCCAGAGGACCACATCAAAGGAGCAGAACCGCCGGGTTTTGGGCGCAGTTATCCCCCAAGATTTTATCGACCGAAACAACGGTGTTGTAGTTGAGAATCATTTAAATATTGTTTACTCCGACGGTCTGATCAGAGAGGTGACTGTCGAAACGATTAACGCTCTCCTCAACTCAGAGGTCTTCGACCGCATATATCGCTGTATAAGCGGTAGTGTTGCGGTCTCTGCCTATGAGCTGATGTCGGTTCCTCTACCTACGATTGAAGGCTTGACAAAGCTGCAGAAGATCATTTTGGCCGGTTCTGATAGACTCTCCATCGAGAAATGTGTAGCCAAACTGTATGGAGAGAACAAAGTTGAGCTGGCCGAAAGTACCAAAACTGGAGGTAATCGCTGAGCGATTGCCACAGATCTTCCCAGATGGGACAGAAAATCGTAACTACGTTACCCGCGAAATGGCGGCCCGCACGCTTTATGTAATGTTCTATGCAGGAGCGATTGAAGGACAGGAACGCTGGATTCGTCCGAGTCAAGTTACTGACATGTCGGACGAACAGGCAGAGCTGCTGTCGGACGAAGAGCGCAACGCTTGGGTAGAACAGGCCCTCTCCAGCAAGAAGGAAAGGCCAGCTAATACTTGGTACGCTCCAAACTCACGAGAACCCGTCAGGGATGAGACTATACGGTACGGGTTCATAGCCCTAGGGGCGGTTTGGGAGAGAGCTGGTCTGCCAGTTACTACGCCACTTCCAAAGTATGCAATGACTCAAAAATTTGCGTCTCTTTTTGATGAGAGTTTAGTTGGCCAGCAGTTGGAGGATGCGATCCTTGCCTGGCAGAAAGCACACCTCAATCCGGCAGCACTCAGCCGGATAATGTTGTTGGGAGCGAACGCGGCAGCGGCCAACTCCGACACCATCACAGCTACGTTACCCAACGCCGGTGTGGTAACCCTAGAGTCAGGGCCTTCTGGTGTTATTGGAAAGTGCGTTATCGAGGATTTTGCGCCGAAGTTCCTCAAGAACCCCGCTGTTTTATGGTTATCACAATCCGGTGAAAAAGTTGGGATTGATCTCGCCAGTAGATTGAAACTGAAGATCGATCCATCAAAGACACTACCAGATGTCATATTGGTTGATTTGGGGACCAAGACGGATGGTAGCGATATGCTTTTCGTATTCATTGAAATCGTAGCCTCTGATGGCCCAGTGAACTCTGTCCGTAAAAAGAAATTAACTGAGATTGCGGTGGAAGCGGGGTTTAGCCCTGAGCATTTAGCCTTTGTTACTGCCTTCCAGGATCGCTCTGCATCAGCATTCAAGAAAGCTATGTCGGAGTTGGCGTGGGGTACATATGCTTGGTTTTGTTCAGAGCCCGACAATATTATCAGCCTGAAAGACGGAAAATCGCTCAGCTTATCTGAAATTGTCTAGCTTGTATAAAGGGCAATCTACGTGTAATTCCCCTGAAAAATAATCACGGAGATAAGTGGAATTTTGTAACCTGAACGAACAGAAGATTCAACATGCGCAAGTCACGTTTCAACGACAACCAGATCTGGCAGTTTTCACGTAGGCCGAGTCCGGATATTTGCCAGGATTACCACGGATCTACTTATCTCCCCGGTTATAAAAGAGCATTACCAGTCGTCGAAAGATAAGAAAATATAATTGTAAAAAAAATCAGCGACTTTTTGATTGGTTTGATGCACCTTAACGCTGAAAACCAAGGCTTACTTGCCGATGCAGAAACTGCCAAAAATCTCGCCCAGCAAGTCATCGGCGCTAAACTCGCCGGTAATTTCACTCAGCGCTTGCTGCGCGTCGCGAAGGTCTTCGGCCAGCAGTTCTCCAGCGCCGTAGCCATCCAACTGGGCACGGCCGGTATCAAGCGCTGCCATTGCCCGGTCGAGGGCATCCAGGTGACGCCGACGTGCGGAGAAGCGTCCTTCGGTGGTCGCCGCAAAGCCCATCACGGTTTTCAAATGGGTTTTTAGGTTATCCACACCCGCACTGGTTTTGGCGGAAAGGCGAAGCGTGGGAGTGGCTGTGGATAAATCAATTCCAGCCTGCTCAGCGCTGGTATCGATTTTGTTACGTACCAACGTTAAACGGCTTTGATCGGGAAGGCGGGCGACAAACTCGGGCCAGATCATCATGGGGTCGGTCGCCTCGGTGGTAGAGGCGTCCACCAATAGCAGTACCCGGTCGGCTTTCTCGATTTCTGCCCAGGCGCGGGCGACACCGATTTTTTCAACGGCGTCCGGGGTATCGCGCAAGCCCGCCGTATCAATAATGTGCAGTGGCATGCCATCAATATGGATGTGCTCACGCAGCACGTCCCGCGTGGTGCCTGCAATATCAGTCACAATGGCGGTCTCTTGTTCGGTCAACGCATTAAGCAGGCTGGACTTACCCGCATTGGGGCGACCGGCAATGACCACGTTCATGCCTTCGCGTAACAGCGCCCCTTGGCCGGCGGCTTTGCGCACGTCGCTGAGTGCTTGCTGAACACTTTCCAAACGCTGGGCGACATGACCATCCGCCAGGAAGTCGATCTCCTCTTCAGGGAAGTCGATGGCGGCTTCTACATAGACACGCAGCTCGATAAGCCGCTCAACCAGATGGGAGACGCGGGTAGAAAACTCGCCCTGTAGTGAGCGCACGGCATTTTCCGCCGCTGAACGCGAGGTGGCATCAATCAAGTCGGCAATTGCTTCGGCTTGGGCAAGGTCGAGCTTGTCATTGAGAAAGGCCCGTTCGGAGAACTCACCAGGCCGCGCCAACCGCGCGCCCAAGGCCACACAACGCTCAAGCAGCATGTCCATGATAATGGGGCCACCGTGCCCCTGTAGCTCCAGCACATCTTCGCCGGTAAAGGAGTGAGGGCCGTTGAACAGCAGGGCGATGCCTTCGTCAATAATGCTATCAGCGCCCTTAAAGGGGCCGTGATAGGCATGCCGAGGCGCCGGGCAGTGGCCGAGTACGGACTCTGCAATATCGCGACAGGCAGGCCCTGAGACGCGAATAATCCCTACGCCGCCACGCCCAGGCGGTGTCGCCAGAGCAGTAATCGTATCCTGGGTATAAAGTCGTTCAGCCATGGCGCGCCTCATTAATGGATGCGTACATTGTGAATTTGTCGTCTCTAAAACGCCAGACCCCCGCACGAGGGCGGGGGTCTGGGAGCGTGGTTAACAAGGATTACTTGGTTCGCATTCCTTTACCCACACTGGGGTCTTTTTCGATACTACGCGTAATAAAGTACTGTTGCGCGACCGAAATGATGTTGTTGGTTACCCAGTAGATGACCAGACCCGCCGGGAACCACAGAAAGAAGAAGGTGAAGATAATCGGCAGCATCTTCATGATCTTCGCCTGCATGGGGTCCGGAGGTGTCGGGTTCAGCAGCTGCTGAACATACATGGATATACCCATCAGTATTGGCAGGATGAAGTAAGGATCCTTCACCGATAGATCGTGAATCCAGAAGATAAACGGCGCATGGCGCAGCTCTACCGACTCCAGCAACATCCAGTAAAGCGCGATAAACACCGGCATCTGTATGACGATGGGTAAGCAGCCACCTAAAGGATTGATCTTCTCCTTTTGGTAGAATTTCATCATCTCTTGAGACATTTTCTGACGATCATCGCCATAGGTCTCTTTAAGACGCTGCATTTCCGGGCCCAGTTTCCGCATGCGTGCCATTGACTTATAAGCCTTGGCAGACAGCGGGAAGAGCACCAGCTTAACCACAACCGTCAGCAGAACAATTGACCAGCCCCAGTTGCCCACGATGTCGTGGATCTTATCCAGCAACCAGAACAGCGGGTTGGCAATAAACCATAACCAGCCATAGTCAACGGTCAGGCGCAGGTTGGGTGCCACTTGCTCAAGGTGATCCTGAACCTTGGGGCCCATGTAGAGCGTGGCGCCCAGTGTCGCTTCACCTTCCGCCGCAATGTTGCTGGTGGGGCCTGCAAACGCCACCACGTTACGGTCACTTGAGTCAGTGGTAACGTAGTAAAGGTTTTGCTGATCTTGGGGCGGTGCCCAGGCAGAAACAAAGTAGTGCTGGATAAGCGCAATCCAGCCGCCCTGGGCTTCACGATTTTCAAAGTTACGGTTTTGAATGTCTTCAAAATCGATCTTTTCATAACGTTCGTCTGGCGTTGAGTACGCTGCCCCAATATAGGAGTTCATACCCATGGCAACGCCGCTTGACGGGTCAGGGCTGTTATCACGCGCTAATTGGCCAATAAAACGAGCACTTACCGGCGCATCGGTATTATTGGCAATATAGTAATCAACATTGACCGCGTAATTCCCACGTTCGAACGTAAGACGTTTGATAATATCAACGCCGTTAACGTCTGCTCGTAAATCAACGACCAGCTGGTCATCATCATCTGCCAGACGATAGGCATTGCTTTCCGGGGTAAATTCAATACGACTTGCTTGCCCGTCCAGCTGTAGGCCGGAACGTGCAACATAGCTACGCGTTGAATTATCCGAGAGCAACACATAGTTGCGTTCAGTATCCAGCGTCATTTTATGCTGAGGTAACGCAGCATAAATAATGTCGCCGCCGTGCGGGTCAATGCGCACGTCGAGAACATCGGTAGCCACTGCAATAAAGTCACGGCTAGATGTTTCGCTTTCAGTATTGCTTGCCAGCCCGTCGTCTACCGCACTGTTGGGTGCCGACGTTGACGGAACCGTCAGGTCGTTACTGCTTTCAGCATTGGCTGAGGGGGCGTCACTACTGCTTTGCGTAATTTCAGGCGTCGAGTCGTAATCTGTCGGCCCATAATCCTGATTCCACTGGATCACCAGTAGATAGGCAAGTACTGCCATTGGAATCAGTAAGAGAAGTCGTTTTACGTCCATGAGGGTTCTGCCCGCTGGGTGATGAACATGCTAATGGCGCAGTGTCATTTACTCGACCCATGACACACGAAAGCCTGCCAAGCGGCAGGCCGAGGTCGAGCGGCGAGGTGTGTCGTCAAGTGTCACGTGTTACGCCATCAAGCGGTGGTGCAATTGATACCGTTTGCGCGTCACGCTGAAGGCGTTTCCACATACCATGCAACTGCCGACTAAGCGTTTCATTGTCGATATCCTGCACACCGCGCTTGGCTAATATCACAATATCCATGGAGGGAAGGTGATCCTGGCGAAGCCTGGCGGACTCTCGGACTAGACGCTTAAAGCGGTTGCGATCTACAGCGCGCTTTGCATTTTTCTTGCTGACGGTTAGTCCAATGCGAGGATGCCCTCGGGTAGTCATGCGCGCTAACGCCATCATACCTTTGCCATGAACTTTAAGGTCAGCTTGTTCAAACACGTGACTAAAATCCCCAGCGTTTAAAAGACGCAAACGCCGGGGAAAGCCTTGAGGCGGCACACGCAATCCGAGATCAGGCGCTCAGACGCTTGCGGCCTTTCGCACGGCGGCGAGAGATAACGGCACGGCCGTTTTTGGTTGCCATGCGAGCACGGAAGCCATGCATGCGCTTGCGTTTGAGAACGCTGGGTTGAAAAGTGCGTTTCATAACTCGTAATTCCCACGTGGTTTAGGACGGATGTGAATCCAAAAGACCCGGCCCAGTGAGGAAACTAGCCGGGGAGTTTCAATTCAAGACCGGAAATTGTAGAGGCTTCCCGCGCCGGGTGCAATTTTTCCTTGCATAAAAACCAACAAAAAGGCAGTGGGCATGGGGCCTGCCGGCTTTTTTACGCGAAAATCAAAACAGTTATTATTACTAATAAGGTTTTTAAATCTTGTTGTTATTAATAGTGGGGATACTATTTGTGGATAAGTGAATAATAAATAGGTTAATCAATATGATAAAATCATAAAAACAATGTGCATAAGTGTCGTATAAGCGGTCTATAAACTGTTGTTTTGATGTGCGTAGAGATGTGGAAAAACGCTAAAAACGGATCTGTCCCCACTCCATCAGCGGGTTGTCCCACGTGCTTACGATAAGTTGTCCACAGGCATAATTGTTAGCCAAACCCGTGTGGATAACCAAGCTTTAGAGCGCTACAATGGTCGGCCGTTTTCAACTGATGGTGAGATGAGTGTCACTCGCGCTTTGGCAACAGTGCCTGGACTACCTGCAGGACGAATTGAATTCTCAGCAATTCAATACCTGGATACGTCCCTTGCAGGCAGAAGAAGGAGAGTCCAATGAGTTGCGCTTACTGGCGCCTAATCGCTTTGTGCGCGATTGGGTGAGTGACAAGTATGCCAAGCGAATCAGTGAGCTGATCCGCGAGCTTGCGCCGTCTAAACCACCCAAAGTAAGCCTGACCGTAGGTAGCCGTCGTCCAGTAGCGGCAGTCCCCCAGCCGCGTGATTTGGGTAATCCTGTTTCCGCTTCAACCTCGGCGCCTTCAGTGCATACGCCCCCGCGCGGTGATATTGCCGATGAGCGTGAAATTGATCAGCTGCGTGAGCGTGAAGAAACGCCGCGCCGGCGGACTAATGAGCGTCAGGTCCAGGTCGAAGGTAGTCTTAAGCACGGCAGTGGGCTGAACCCAAATTTTACGTTTGATACCTTCGTGGAAGGTAAATCCAACCAACTGGCGCGTGCGGCGTCTCGGCAGGTTTCAGAAAATCCGGGTGGTGCCTATAACCCACTATTTCTATACGGTGGGGTAGGTCTGGGTAAAACGCACTTGATGCACGCCGTAGGCAATGCGCTGGCTGGCCGCCGGGAAAATGCCCGGGTGGTGTATCTGCATTCTGAGCGTTTTGTTGCCGATATGGTCAAGGCACTTCAGCTTAATGCGATCAACGACTTCAAACGCTTTTATCGCAGTGTTGATGCGTTACTCATTGATGATATTCAATTTTTTGCTGGCAAGGAGCGCTCCCAAGAGGAGTTTTTCCATACCTTTAATGCGCTTTTGGAAGGCGGCCAGCAAATGATTCTCACCTCTGATCGTTATCCAAAGGAGATCAGTGGTGTTGAGGAGCGCCTGAAATCGCGCTTTGGATGGGGCTTGACGGTGGCTATTGAGCCGCCCGAACTTGAAACCCGCGTAGCCATCTTGATGAAAAAAGCCGACCAGGCCAAAGTTGATTTACCTCATGATGCGGCCTTCTTTATTGCTCAAAAAATTCGCTCGAACGTACGTGAATTGGAAGGGGCACTGAAAAAAGTGATTGCTGACTCACACTTTATGGGTAAGCCGATTACCCAGGACTTTATTCGTGAGTCGCTAAAAGATTTACTCGCGCTACAAGATAAGCAGGTGGGTGTAGATAATATCCAGCGCACAGTCGCCGAGTATTACAAAATCAAGGTGGCAGATTTATTATCCAAGCGACGCTCGCGCTCAGTCGCTCGCCCCCGGCAGGTGGCCATGGCGCTAGCCAAGGAATTGACCAATCATAGTTTGCCGGAAATTGGCGATGCGTTTGGTGGCCGTGATCATACAACGGTACTTCACGCTTGCCGCAAGGTGAAAGCCTTGCAAGAGGAGAGCGCGGATATTCGCGAAGATTACAAAAATCTGTTGCGCCTTTTAACCAGCTAAATCATCCATGGGATTGGCCTGCCGTCTGCAGGTTTTCAGGATATAAACCGGAGTGTTGATGAAATTTTCCATTTCCCGAGAGGCATTGCTGCGTCCGCTGACTCTGGTGGCAGGCGTGGTAGAACGGCGCCAAACGCTACCTGTACTGTCTAATGTGCTGATTCAGGTCGAAGGTGACCAGGTCGCACTAACCGGTACGGACCTTGAGGTTGAACTCATCGGGCGTACTGTCGCAAGCCAGGTTGACCAGCCAGGGGCGGCAACCGTGCCTGCTCGTAAGCTGATGGATATTTGTAAATCGCTGCCTGATCAGTCCGATATCCAACTGACCGTTGAAGATGGCCGAGCGGTGCTGCGCAGCGGTCGTTCACGCTTTACGCTCTCGACATTACCGGTGGCTGAATTTCCCAATATTGAAGATGCCGATAGCAGTCAGGAGTTAAGCGTTCCACGGGGCACGTTAAAGCATCTTATTGAAACTACATCATTTGCCATGGCGCAGCAGGATGTTCGCTACTATCTCAATGGCATGCTGTTGGAAATTCAAAGTAACTTGCTACGCACGGTGGCGACAGACGGCCACCGCTTGGCGATGTGTTCACGTCCTGTTGATGTCGCGGTTAACCAGCCGCAGAAGCTGATTGTACCTCGTAAGGGTATTCTTGAGCTTTCGCGCCTGTTGGATGATAGCGATGAGCCGGTAAGCCTGACGTTGGGTTCAACCCATGTGCGTGCTCATACCGGTGACTTCACCTTTACGTCCAAGCTGATTGACGGGAAGTTCCCTGACTATGAGCGCGTCGTACCACGCAATGGCGATAAGGTGCTCATTGCTGAACGCGCCGAGTTGCGTCAGGTGCTGTCACGTACGGCGATTCTCTCCAATGAGAAGTATCGAGGTGTGCGCTTATACCTGGAAGAGGGCAACCTTAAGGTCATGGCGAATAACCCTGAACAGGAAGAAGCCGAAGAGAACGTGGCCGTCGAATATAACGGCTCTGCGATGGAAGTCGGCTTCAACGTGGGCTATTTGGTTGACGTGCTTAGCGTACTAAATGAAGACAGAGTGCAAATAACGCTGGCCGACCCTAATAGCAGTGCGCTGCTTGAAGAGCCGGGTGGTGGCGATGCGCTGTATGTTGTTATGCCCATGCGGTTGTAATATAGCGTTTCATAAATGCCAAACGGGGCGGCGCTTCTGGTAGCAGGGGCGCCGCTTTCTCTTGAGGGTTGGTTACGCCTTTTACCCGAGTGTTTACATGAGCTTGAGTCAGCTTAACTTCCAAGGGTTACGGAATTTAGCGCCGCTGGATATGCATCCTTCTCGGGGGATCAATATCATCACTGGGCTGAACGGCAGTGGCAAAACCAGCCTGCTGGAAGGCATTCATGTTTTGGGGATGGGGCGCTCGTTTCGTACCCGTCAGCTAAAGCATGCCATCCAATCTGATGTGGCACATATGACGCTCTACGGGCGCCTGGAAGGGGAACCAGAGATTTCCATAGGGGTGCGCCGGTTACGGGCTCAGCGTGAACTAGAGCTGCGTTTGCGTGGGGATAAGGGGGTACGCTTGGCCGAGCTGGTCGAGGCGATGCCTTTGCAACTAATCAATCCTGACGCTTTTAGGCTTCTTGAAGGGTCCCCAGCCGGACGGCGCGAGTTTCTTGACTGGGGAGTGTTTCACGTGAAACATCACTTTCTGGAAGCATGGAAGCGTACACGCCGAGCAGTGAAACATCGGAACGCATTACTCAGGCGTGGTAGAATAGACCCACAGGAAATGGCGGCCTGGGAGCAAGAATTGGCGCTATGGGGCGAGGTAGTCGATAGGTTGCGGTTTGAATGGTTTAGTGAGTTTCTCCCTGTCTTTGAAGAAACTCTGAATGTACTTCTTCCGTTACCTGGCTTAAAACTTAACTACGCTCGAGGATGGGACAAACAGAAAACGCTTGCTGATGTGCTTCAGGATAACCGAGTCACCGATCAGCAAATGGGGTTTACCCAACAAGGCCCTCAGCGTGCCGATTTGCGTATCAGGCTTAATAAACAGCCTGCTGTTGAAGTACTTTCCAGAGGCCAGCAAAAGCTAGTGGTAAGCGCACTCAAGCTTGCCCAGGGGCGGTTTCTGGAAAGAACGGCACAGCGTCACTGCATTTATTTAATTGATGATTTGCCAGCAGAGCTGGATGTGCAACACCAACAGCGTTTCTGTCAGTTGCTTGAAGAGATGCAGTGTCAGGCATTTATTACCAGCGTCGACCCCGCCGCATTACAACCTATGTGGCAATCTAAAACCCTGGTTAGCATGTTTCACGTGAAACATGACCCGCAAGGGCTTGGCCAGTTGGTACAAGATGGGTAGACGATACGGGACAAGACAGACTTCACGACGGAGTGGTCAATGAGCGAACAGGCTTACGATTCATCAAGCATCAAGGTGCTCAAAGGACTGGATGCAGTACGCAAACGTCCTGGTATGTACATCGGTGATACCGACGACGGCACCGGGTTGCACCACATGGTCTTCGAGTTGGTGGATAACTCCATCGATGAGGCTTTGGCGGGCCATTGTAGTGAAATTCGCGTGGTTATTCATGCCGATGAGTCGGTAACCGTTAGCGATAATGGTCGCGGTATTCCTACCGAGCTGCACGAAGAGGAGGGTGTCTCTGCCGCAGAAGTCATCATGACCGTGTTGCACGCGGGCGGTAAGTTTGACGATAACTCTTATAAAGTATCTGGCGGTCTTCACGGTGTGGGTGTTTCCGTGGTTAATGCGCTTTCTGAAGAGCTACGCTTAACCATCTGGCGCCAGGGCGAAGTGTTTGAGCAGATTTATCACCATGGCGTGCCTCAGGCACCACTTAGCGTGGTGGGTAAAACGGAAAAAACCGGATCACGTGTTCATTTCCGCCCTTCCCAGAATACCTTTGCTAATATTGAATTCCATTACGATATTTTGGCCAAACGCCTGCGTGAGCTGTCGTTTTTGAATTCTGGCGTTGCCATTCGGCTAATGGATGATCGCAGCGGTAAGGAAGAGCTGTTTCATTACGAAGGCGGCTTGAAAGCCTTTGTTGATCACCTCAACTCCAATAAAACGGTTCTGAACCCTGTTTTCCACTTTACTGCCTCGCGGGAGGACGGTGTTGAAGTCGAAGTGGCAATGCAGTGGAGCGATGTCTTTACGGAAAGCATCTTCTGTTATACCAATAATATTCCTCAGCGTGATGGCGGCACTCACTTGGCCGGCTTCCGGGCAGCGCTAACGCGCACGATGAATAACTACATCGAAGCGGAAGGCCTGCTCAAAAAAGCCAAGGTAAGCACGGCGGGTGATGATGCTCGTGAAGGCTTAACGGCGATTGTTTCTGTCAAAGTGCCTGACCCGAAATTCTCTTCACAAACCAAGGACAAGCTGGTGTCCAGTGAAGTGAAAACAGCCGTTGAGCAGGAAATGGGCCGCCTGTTTTCTGACTACCTGATTGAAAAGCCTAACGAAGCCAAAGCAATCGTTAATAAAATGCTGGATGCGGCGCGTGCGCGTGAAGCAGCACGTAAGGCCCGGGACATGACGCGGCGTAAAGGCGCGCTGGATATTGCAGGTCTGCCGGGCAAACTTGCTGATTGCCAGGAGAAAGACCCCAGCCAGTCAGAACTCTACCTGGTGGAGGGCGACTCGGCCGGTGGCAGTGCCAAGCAGGGGCGTGACCGCCGCACTCAGGCTATTTTGCCGCTTAAAGGTAAAATCCTGAACGTCGAAAAAGCGCGTTTTGACAAAATGCTTTCGTCAGCTGAAGTGGGTACGCTCATCACCGCGCTGGGCTGTGGTATCGGCCGCGAAGAATTTAACCCCGATAAACTCCGTTATCACTCCATCATCATCATGACCGATGCGGATGTCGACGGTTCGCATATTCGTACCTTGCTACTGACCTTCTTCTTCCGGCAAATGCCGGAGCTGATTGAGCGCGGCCATATTTTTATTGCCCAGCCGCCGCTCTATAAGATCAAGCGAGGCAAGCAAGAGCTCTATCTTAAAGATGAGCAGGCCATGGTCGATTACTTGACCACGACAGCGCTGGATGGCGCAGGCCTATATGTGAATGCGGACGCGCCGGGTATCTCCGGTTCGCAGCTGGAAGCCCTGGTAAACCAGTATCGCAACGTGATGAAGCGTATCGATCGCCTGGCGCGCGTTTACCCGATTGAAGTATTGAAGCAGATCATCCATGTCACAGGATTGCAGGGCGAGGCGAGTCTTAAAGATCGTGTCACCATGGAAAACTGGATTGCTGAACTGCAAAAAGTCATGGATGACATGGTGGCCTATGAAGGCGGGCCGCGTTACACCTTCTATCTGAAAGAAGATGAGGAGCGTGGCTTGTTATTGCCTACCGTGTCGCTTATTGCGCATGGCGTGACTACCGAGTACGACTGGGGCCTGGACTTCTTTGAAAGTGCGGATTATCGGGCTATTTCAGCGCTGGGTGATACCCTTAATGGGCTGCTTGAAGAGGGCGCCTTTATTTCCCGTGGCGAGCGTCAGAAGCCTGTGGCTCACTTCTCCGAGGTGTTGCAGTGGCTAATGCAGGAAGGTCAGCGTGGCCTTTCGGTACAGCGCTATAAAGGGCTGGGCGAAATGAACCCAGATCAGCTTTGGGAAACCACCATGGACCCGGATAGCCGCCGTATGCTGCGTGTTACGGTTGAAGACGCCGTCGCCGCCGATATGATGTTTAACACCTTGATGGGTGATGATGTAGAGCCACGGCGTAACTTTATCGAAAGCAATGCCTTGGTCGCTAATCTGGACGTATAAGGCACCGAGCGAAGCTCGCATAACATGTTTCACGTGAAACATTGTTTGAAATGAAAAATGCCGCTGGCTTAAAGCCAGCGGCATTTTTTTGAGCTATAAAATTCAGCCGGATGAACGGGATAACAGCCAATCGACAAACTCGGCTAAATCTGTATAAACGTGGGCATTTTCCAGGCCTACGCCCTTGGCCAGTGTTTTCTCGCCTTTGCCAGTTTTTACTAATACCGACTGACAGCCACATGCTTCGCCCGCTTGCAGGTCGCGCAGGCTATCACCCACCATCCAACTGCCGGATAAGCTCGATAAACTTAGTGCACGCTGAATATCGTGCAGCAAGCCCGGTAAGGGTTTGCGGCACTCGCAATCATCGGCGGGTCCATGCGGGCAATAAGCGATATGCGCAATGGTTCCTCCTGCGGCATTGACCAACGCATTTAGACGGTCATGCATTTGACCGAGAACGCCTGCATCGTAATAACCGCGACCAATGCCCGACTGATTCGTGGCTATCGCAACGGTGTAACCGGCTTGGGATAATTTAGCGATAGCATGGATGGAAGAAGGGTAGGGCAGCCACTCTTCGAGTGACTTTATATAGGCGTCAGAATCCTGATTAATGACGCCGTCACGATCAAGAATAACCAGCTGCTCGGGGGAGATAGGCATTGCGCGTTCCATTAAAGACGCTGATTAAGCATCGCCAACGCCTGCAACGTGACGCTAATTTTGCGGCCATCACTACCCAGATATTTAAATGGGATTTTTTGCAAGCGGAGTAGTTTGGGCAGCGTTTTTTTAAACTGCTCTCGAACTTCCTGCCGGGCGCTGTGCAATCCATCAATCAGCGCAGGGGTTAAACGTTCGATTTGCATCGGTGATTTAGAGAGTTTGCCATAGAGTGAAAAGATAAAGCAGTACCAATCGCGCACCATGCAGTTGATTGGGGTATGTACTTTACCTGGATCCGTTTCAAAATCGATAAAGACAGTTTGGTCGTGGGTGATAAGGATATTGCGTGCGAACGCTTCACTCAGGTAGCAATTGCGCTCATGAACCGCGTTGAGTGCCTGAATGCTTTGACTAAGCGCTTTATCCACTTCCTCAACACTGCTCGCCTTTTTGAGCTTTTCCAGCAGTGTCACCGCGGGTTGTTCAGGCGACCCTGCATCCGCTAAAAGAAGGGCTTGAGGATTTTCGGCCAGGATGACGGGAACGGAGATACCTGCTTCACTTAAGGCTCTAATCCGTTGGGCCTCGGTGAAAATACTTTGCTCGCCGCCCAGGTTGGGGACCGGCTTTAACGCTTCAATATTAAACCATGCAGCCAATAACTTGAGCGGCGCATAGGCAAGCTGCGAGTTCCGTTTGGCGGCACGGTTTAACCACACCTTTTGGCCATTCAGCGTATGGGAAGCCATGCTAGCCTGTTGCTGGGGAAATGAGTCCAGTAGAAAGAGATCGTACACAGGGCAACTCCAGAGTGCTTATGCACCCAAGCAATAACACGCATTACGTCTATAAAGGGGAATTAACGCATCAGGAAAACTTTATTTTAGTAAAAATCGATTATTTTTTCACGGTGTTTCACGTGAAACAAACCAGCAGCGCGTGAAGAGACCTTCAAAGAGGAGCATCACGATTATACGTCACAGCCAGAAATGAGCGCGCTAAAAGGCAGGTAGGGGAAGGAGTGATAAGCGTGCTGCCGGTGGCATAAAAGCCACCGGCAGACGGTCGAGAGAGCGTTATTGGGGGAGCAGCGAAATATCAGCAACTTCCAGGAACAGTGCCTGAAGGCTCGCCAAAAGAGCAAGACGGTTATTGCGTACTGCTTCATCATCCGCCATGACCATCACCTGATCAAAAAATGCATCAACGGGTTCACGAAGCGTCGCCAGTACATCCAGCGCTTGCTGATAATCACCGGTACCAAACAGCGGGGCTACCTGCTCCTGGCGGCTGGTAACGGCCTTGAATAGTACCTGCTCGGCTTCCTCTTGCAGCAGGCTCGGGTCAACCTGAAGGTTGCCGTTGTGATCCTGCTTGCTCAGAATATTGGTCACGCGCTTGTTAGCGGCGGCTAACGCAGCTGCCTCTTCACGTTGAGCAAAGGCTTTCACCGCGCGCAGCCGGCGAGCGAAATCGAGCGGGTTGGTGACCGGGCGTGCACGCACCGCCAGGTACATCTCGGCGCTAATGCCTTCTTCCTGACCCCAGGCGCGGAAGCGATCCAGCATATAGGTCAGCACGTCCTCTACCAGCCCCTCAGCCTTGGGCAGCCCCTGATGCTGCTGAGCGGCGGCATCTAAAAGCTCGCGCAGATCAAGATTCAGCTCGCCCTTGATCAGGATATTCAACACGCCAATTGAGGCGCGGCGCAGGGCGAAGGGATCTTTTGCGCCGGTTGGACGCTGACCAATACCAAAGATACCTACCAGGGTGTCCAGGCGATCCGCCAAGGCCAGCGTTTGCCCGGTCAGGCTTTGCGGAATAGCATCGCTGGCAAAGCGTGGCAGGTACTGCTCTTCAATCGCTTGAGCAACATCCGCAGGCTCGCCGTCCTGCTCGGCGTAGTAGCGACCCATAATGCCCTGTAACTCAGGGAACTCGAGCACCATTTCGGTGACAAGGTCACACTTGGCAAGTGCCACAGCACGCTGTGCATTGGCAACGTCACCGTTGATCTTCTCAGCAATGAAAGTGGCAATAGCGGTGGTACGACGTGCTTTGTCGGCCAGTGTTCCCAACTGCTGCTGAAACACTACGCTTTCAAGTTGCGGAATGCGCGAAGCCAGGCTCTGCTTACGGTCGGTATCGTAGAAGAAGGCGGCATCCGCCAGGCGCGGACGAATGACTTTTTCGTTACCCGAAATTACCTGTTGTGGATCAGCGCTATCGATATTGGAGATAGTGATAAACAGCGGTTTGAGCTTGCCCTGGTCATCCAGCAGGTGGAAGTACTTTTGATTGGCCTTCATGGAGGAGATCAAACACTCCGCCGGGACCTCCAAAAAGCGCTCATCGAAACTGCCGGTAAGTGCGACCGGCCACTCCACCAAACCACTGACCTCAACGAGCAGGGTTTCGTCGATAACGGCATTGGCGTCCTGTACTTCCGCTTCGGCTAGTACTTGCTCGCGAATGCGTTCGCGACGCAGCTTGCGGTCCGCCAATACGTAAGCGTTTTCGAGCGTGGCCAGATAATCATCGGCGTGCTCAAGCTGAATCGCATTGGGGGCGTGGAAGCGGTGGCCATAGGTGGTGCGGCTAGCCTGTAATCCCAGCACTTCTGCGGCAATGACATCGCTGCCGTAAAGTGCGACCAACCAGTGTACCGGGCGGGAGAACTCAATACGTGATGCCCCCCAGCGCATATTTTTAGGTACAGGCAGGCCCTGAATGGCTTTACGCAGAATCTCGGGCAGAAGTGCTTGAAGGCTCTCACCCTGCTGCTGTTCGCGGTAGCCAAGCCAGGTGCCTTTGTCTGTTTCCAAGTGAATTAGCTCATCGACGCTAACACCACAGGAGCGAGCGAAGCCTTCGGCTGCTTTGCTTGCAACACCGTCTTTAAAGGCGGCGGCCAGCGCCGGCCCACGACGCTCTACTTCGCGGTCAGGCTGTTTATCGGCAAGCTCGCTGACCTTGACGGCTAAACGGCGAGGCGTGGCGTAAGCGGTCACGTGCTGGAAAGGAATCTCGGCCTCTTGCAGGCCTTTTTCAATCCCCGCAGCAAACGCGTCAGAGAGTGCATCCAGCGCCGCGGGTGGCAGCTCTTCGGCGCCCAGTTCTAATAAAAGCGTATCAACAGCCATTATGCATCTCCCTGATCGGCAAGTAGTTCGCGGCGAAGCGCTTCTGGAGCCATGGGGAAACCTGCTGCTTTACGCGACTCAAAGTAGGTATGGGCAACATCCCGCGCCATGGTGCGTACGCGCAGAATAAAGCGCTGACGCTCGGTTACCGAAATAGCGTGACGGGCATCCAGAAGGTTAAAGGTGTGTGATGCCTTGAGTACCTGCTCATAAGCAGGTAAGGGCAGGTTGGCGGTCAGCAGCTTGGTACACTCACGCTCCTGGTGATCGAAGGAGGCAAACAGTTGATCGACGTCGGCATGCTCGAAGTTATAGGTCGATTGCTCACGCTCGTTCTGTAGATACACATCGCCATAGGTGACTTGGCTACCGTCCGGGGCAATCGCCCATACCAGGTCGTAAACGCTGTCAACGTTTTGCAGATACATGGCAATCCGCTCAAGACCATAGGTCAGCTCACCGGTAACGGGGTAGCACTCAATACCGCCCGCTTGCTGGAAATAGGTGAACTGGGTAACTTCCATCCCATTGAGCCATACTTCCCAACCCAGGCCCCAAGCGCCCAGCGTTGGCGATTCCCAGTTATCCTCAACAAAGCGCACATCGTGGATCAGTGGGTCCAGGCCTAAACGCTTTAGTGAGCCAAGATAAAGGTCCTGCAGATTACTTGGCGATGGCTTCATGACGACCTGAAACTGGTAGTAGTGCTGCAGGCGATTGGGGTTTTCGCCATAGCGGCCATCGGTTGGGCGGCGAGAAGGCTGAACGTAGGCCGCGTTCCAGCTTTCCGGGCCGATTGAGCGCAGGAAAGTAGCGGGATGAAAGGTGCCCGCGCCAACTTCCATATCAAGAGGTTGGAGAATGACGCAGCCCTGTTCTGCCCAGTACTGTTGCAGAGCAAGGATCAAGCCTTGGAAGGTCGACACATCAGGTGTCGATTGGTTTGTCGAGACACTCATCGCAGAAAGCACCGTTGGCCATGAATTCATAAGCCGTCAAGTATACAATCCTAGGCAGATGGGTTATAGGCACATAAGCCAACAGAACCGCTTTTGGTTAAGGAGAGCAAAATGATCGTTGTAACAGGCGGTGCCGGTTTTATTGGCGCAAACATCGTGAAAGCACTGAATGCGCGCGGCCGTAATGATGTCATGGTGGTGGATGACCTGCGCGACGGCACTAAATTTGTCAATTTAGCCGACTGTACGCTGGCCGATTACCTGGATAAAGATGACTTTCTTGCCAAGATAGAGGCCGCGTTGCGCGGTGAGATCACCGACTTGCCAAACATCGAGGCGATTTTTCATGAAGGGGCGTGTTCCGATACCACTGAGTGGGACGGCCAGTACATGATGAAAAATAACTTCGAGTACTCGAAGGTACTGCTGAATTATTGTGAGAAATTCGGTATCCCTTTCCTCTACGCATCATCCGCAGCGACCTATGGCGGCAGTGACGTCTTTAAAGAGGCGCCCGAGTACGAAAAACCGCTTAATGTCTACGGTTACTCCAAGCTGCTGTTTGATCAACATGTGCGCTCACGCTGGGAGTCGCTGACTACCCAGGTCGTTGGTTTCCGTTATTTCAACGTCTACGGCCCTCGTGAACAGCATAAAGGCAAGATGGCAAGTGTCGCCTACCATAACCATCTTCAAATCCGTAACGGCGAAACCCTGAAACTGTTTGGCGGCTATGGTGGTTATGAGGCTGGTATGCAGAGCCGGGATTTTGTGTACGTGGGCGATGTCGTCGACGTCAATCTATGGTTTTTGGATAACCCTCAAGCGTCTGGCATTTTTAACTTGGGAACTGGCCGAGCAGAGCCCTTTAAAGCGATTGGCGAAGCAGTCATCGACTTCTATGGCAAAGGCGAGATCAATTACATCGATTTTCCTGAGGAGTTGAAAGGCCGTTATCAAAGCTACACGCGTGCTGACATCAGTCATTTGCGTGAAGCCGGCTGCGATGTTGAGTTCAAAACCGTGGCCCAAGGGGTTGGCGCTTACCTGGAGTGGCTAAATGGCTAATTCCGCCAAGCGTCTGCTGGTGGTTGGCCCGTCATGGGTGGGCGATATGGTCATGGCGCAAAGCCTCTTTATGACGCTTAAAGCGCGTCAGCCTGATGCGACCATTGGGGTGGTTGCGCCCGCGTGGTCACAGCCCATTTTAGAGCGTATGCCGGAGGTAGACGAAGTGCTCCCCTTGGCTGTTGGTCACGGCGAGTTTGGTTTGGCTAATCGCCGTGAACTCGCCGGCCAGCTAAAAGGGCGCTTTGACCGTGCTATTGTGCTGCCACGCTCCTGGAAAGCCGCCCTCGTTCCCTTCATGGCCCGCATTCCCGAGCGGGTAGGCTTTTTGGGCGAGCATCGCTATGGGCTTTTAAAAGAGCGCCGCAAGCTAGATAAGCAGGTTCTGGACCAGACCGTAAAGCGGTTTGTATCGCTGGGTTTGCCTCGTGATGAAGCGCTAAACGGGGATTTTCCGATCCCCAGGCCGCGTTTAATGATCGACCGGGATAACCTGGTTAATTTGCGCTTGGCTCATGCGCTGTCATCGCGGCCTGCCATTGGCATGATGCCCGGCGCAGAATATGGGCCTGCCAAGCAGTGGCCGCTGGCCTATTTTCACAACCTGGCCGCGCAACTTATCAGCGACGGTTTTGAAATTCGGGTACTGGGTGGGCCAAAAGATCATTCGGCAGGCGAGAGCATCGTGAAAGGGCTGCCCCATGCGCATAATTTATGCGGCAAAACGCAGTTAGCCGATGCGGTAGACCTGTTGGCCGACTGTCGGCAAGTGGTAACCAACGACTCAGGTCTCATGCATGTGGCCGCTGCCGTCGGCGTGCGCATTCATGCGCTTTACGGCTCTTCGTCACCGGCCTATACGCCGCCCTTGACCAACAACGCTGTCGCTCATTATTTGGGGCTCTACTGCTCGCCCTGCTTTAAGCGTGTTTGCCCGTTGGGGCATACCAACTGCCTTAATCAGTTAGCGGTAGAGCAGGTCTATCAGGCGATGCGAGCCGACCAGCAGCGTGCCAGCGGCTTGATCATTAATGGGTGATGTTTACTTCGTCGGCCTGATCCGCTGGCGTTTCTGTCACTTGATCTGTCGAGGTATCTTCTGCTTCACGGCGTTGGGGCGTTAGTCCTTCCCATAAGCGGTGCTGCAGGGCGGTTTCCTCACGCAAGCGCTCGTTGAGTGTTTCGATACCATGCACCTCAACCAGCGTGGGTTTTTCACTGAGTAGTGAAGCACCCAGCCCTGCTCGGTGATCGTTCAAGGTAAAGCCGAGCGCTTCTAATATCGTTGGAAACACATCCAGCATCGTAGCATCGCGGCGAATACGCTGGGGCTCAATATAGTCGCCGAGCATAATCAGCGTATTATCGCGGTCCAGAGCTGTCAGTTGGTCCCATACGGAGACTCGCATGGTGAGGTGATCGCTGAGTACAACTACCAACGTATTATCCAAAAGCCCTTCGCGCTGTAACTGCTCAATAAATACCCGTGCTTCATGAGCCGAGCACTCCACAGAATACAGAATATCCTGGCCATCAAATGTGCCCTGGCGGTCCTGGCAGGTTTGGGACGGAAACCCGCTCGGCGCATGGCCTGCCAGGTTAAGATTCACCACTGCCCAGGGGCCGCTATCCTCTTCATTTAACCGGCGTATTTCATCAGCGGTAAAATCATAAAGCGTGTCGTCATGGAGTCCCCAGCTATTTAAATACTCTGGATCTTCCATGTCGGGTAAAAACTCTTCTTTACCCTTTACGCTATTAAACTGATGACCGCGATAGAAAAGGCCTTTACCCGCGAACTGTGTACTAGCGCCCCCCAGGTAGCTTAATTGATATCCTTGAGCCGATAAAATATCACCCAGGCAGTCAACGCCAGGCACCACCTTTTGCAATGGCTCAAACTGTGTATCGTGTAAAAGCCCGGCAGGCATTAGCGGAACACCACACTGACTGGCGATCATTCCCGCCATGGTCCAGCCGGTGTTTTCCATTTGTCGGATGCCTTCGAAAACCAGACCCTGTTCGCCCAGCGTGTTCAAGTCGGCATAAGCGTCATCAAAAACCTCGTTGCTATAGGTCCGCTCAAGGCTCTCCAGGTACATGATTAGCAGATTAGGCGTGTGTGACTGCTCGCCGGTCATGGGCGGCATATAACGTCGATTTAACCACTCTCTATCATCAGCCACAACGGCAACGCTGCGTTGCCCCAAGCCATAAAGTAACGGGTTGGTCGCCAGCAAAATAATCGCAAAATAGCGCTCGGCTAGTCGCCAGCGCTGGTCATGGCGCGAAAGCCACGTAATGGAGCATAAAATGCCCAGCATAGTCAGCGTATAAAGTACCGCGACCACCATTTTGCTGGCGCCGCCGTGCTCCGCGATACCGGCCTGTAAATGAAAAAACACAGCGCCTAAATCGACATTGCCGAAGCTGTCAGCTAAATAAACGTACACGCCCATCAAGCTTAGCGGCACTAATGACCAAGGCCATACTTTGCGGTAGCGAGCATTTGCTGGGCGACCCCAGCTCAGCTTCAACCCCGTACCGACCCAACCAGCTGCGATGAGAAAGAGAGCCCACCAGGGCAGGCGAGTTAACACGGTTGCGGCATAGCCCAGGCTAAGGCCAATGGTCGCTAGTGGCAGCCAGGGAGTAAGTTTCAGTATCCTTGAAGAGGGCATGCCATATCCTAATGCTATTGCAATTTTGGTAAAATAACGTTGTTGGTGCTAGTGCAATGTTACGCTAAAGCGCCGCCGAAAAACCATCTGCCGTCTTATGCCCTTGGTCGGCAGGGGGAAAGTTTGGCTTGCTGTATAGCAGCACATTGAGGCAGCCTACTGTGGCTATCTGAGTGAGCTGTTGGTCTTTATCGATCCAGGGCGGGTTGGCAGCGATGTTTAATAGTATGGCTGCTTACGGTAGAATTTAAATGGTTGACTATATACATCTATCTGCAACCGCTATCAGGAGTGTTCGTCATTTATTGTAATGAAGCATTCTTTAAATTGAACTCAACCACAGTGGTTCCTTATGAAAAAAATAGAAGTGTCATTTATTACGATAAATTATAATTCTTCACAACATACAGCTGAGTTAATTAATAGCATTTTATCGAATACTGATAGCATATCTTACGAAATTATCGTTGTTGATAATGCCTCTGAAGATAAAGATTTTTTAAGTCTGAAAGAGTTTTTGAAAGATAAAAATGACGTGAAATTAATTAGGAACTCCATAAACAGCGGGTTCTCAAGTGGCAATATGCTAGGGGTAAATCATGCGAGTGGACAGTATTACTTTTTTGTTAACAATGATTGCAAGCTTTTAAATAATACGGCAGGTGTATTAAAGAAATATCTGGATTCAAACGCAGAGGTGGCGTTGGCAACTGCTCAAATAGTCGATGCCAACAACAATCATTCATCTTCGCATAAACAGTTTCCCCATCTTTTAAAGCAGCTGTTTGGTAACAGCGTGCAAAGAAAGTTTTCAAAGGTTAAATTTCCAAGCAATCGTGTGAAGCTAGATAAACCCACGCAGGTTGAAGTTGTTAGTGGCTCTTGCATGTTTTTTAATGCAGATGCTTTTTGCGATATTGGTGGTTTTGATACTGCCTTTTTTCTTTACTGTGAAGAAGAGGATATTGCTAAAAGAATTTGGGAATCTGATAGGAAAGTTTTTTTTATTCCTGAAGCACAGATATTTCATGAAGCGGGTGGTAGCACAGAGCAAGGGTTTCTGATGCAACAAGAATTTTATATCTCCTATTACCACTTGCTAAATAAACACTACAATCGCACCGGTCGGATTCTACTTAAAATAGCATTATTCTTTAAGCTGTTTTTTAGAATGTTTAAGAAGAAAATGGGCGTCAGAATGTTCCTGTCTATGCTAAGTGGATTTCCGCAAAAAAACAGCTTGAGATACTCTCAAAAAATAAAGAAGCACCACGAAGAGGTCGTTTAGAAAACAGCAAGATGCTAATTAAAAAGATGCTAATTTTCACATGCGATTTGTGAAAGCTATGATGCTGTTACCTTGAAAAACTCTTAAGCTGAGAAATCCTCTTGTCAATTTCTGCTGTGTTGATTGTTAAAAATGAAGCGCACCATCTGCGCGAATGTCTTGATACGCTCACCTGGGCCGACGAAATCGTCGTACTGGATGCGGGGAGCCAGGATGAAACCTGCGCGATTGCGCGCGAGTATACGGATAACGTAAGCGTTAATACGGATTGGCAGGGCTTTGGCGTACAGCGCCAGCGCGCCGAGGCGCTGGCCAGCCACGAGTGGATATTGATGGTGGATGCCGATGAGCGCATTACGCCAGCGCTGCAAAAAAGCATTCAGGAGGCTGTGCAGGGGGGGCCAGCCGTTTTTAGTCTCGGGCGGCTTTCCTGGTGTTTCGGGCGGTTTATTCGTCATTCCGGCTGGTATCCGGACTGGGTCGCGCGTCTCTATCCCAAAGGGCAAGCATCCTATAATGCAGCGCTGGTACATGAAAAACTGGTGGTGCCCGATGGTCTAGCGGTCAAACGCCTATCAGGTGATTTGCTGCACTACACCTACCGTGATTTGCGCCATTATCTGGAAAAATCTGCCCACTATGCGCAGGCGTGGTCGGAGCAACGGGCCGCTCAGGGTAAAACGGCCACGCTGGCGAGTGGTTTCACTCATGGGCTTGCCTGCTTTGTGAAGATGTATCTGCTAAAAGCGGGCTTTAAGGATGGCAAGCAGGGGTTCTTGCTAGCGCTTTTGTCAGCGCACTCTACGTTTAATAAGTACGCTGACTTATGGATCCGCACCCGAACATCACCCCCGCATAAACGCTGAAAGGAGAAACGTTGAAATTTGCTGAGCGGCAGCGTCAATATCAATCGCCGACATGTCCTGCTGGTCAGCAGTGGCCGGAGGGCTAAAGGCCAGCCGCTTTTCAGCGCTGTTGCACGTTTGCCAGCGCAGTGGGGTGGCCGAGCGTTTAGCCGGGTAGAATCCTGCGGTGGCGATGTCCAGGCATCCAGCAATATGCAGCGGGCCAGTTGAGCCCGCAATCAGCATATCGGCCTCGGCAAGCCGGTGGGCAAACTCAGCAACGTTGCTGCTCTCGGGTAGATGCCTGGCCGTGATGCCAGCGCTGGCAAGCCGGTCGATTAACGCTTGGGCAGGTGCCTCTTCTCCGGGGCCGGCGCTGATCAACCAATTAATAGGCGGCACTTCTTTCACCTGCTGGTCTATTTGAGCAATAAGCCCCGCGTACTGATCAATTGAAAGATTAACCGCCGAGCCACCGCTGCCTGGATGCACAACGATAGATACTTCGGCTGTCATCTCCTCTGTCGGCGTTTGGCCCTGCATTTGTGTTCTGGGCAGTGGCCAAAAGGGCGGTTCGGGCAGTGCAGGCAGCTTAAGCGAAAGTTTGGCTAACAGCTCGCACGCCAGGTCCACGTTGTACTGATATTCAGGCTTTGCCGATTGAGAGCGGCGCTGGCGAATGCGCACGTTGTAAAACAGTTGAGCCCACTTGGTCGCAGGAGCAACACGAAGCGGTATACCTGCCCGCCAGCCTAGCCAGCCAATGCGTGGCGTTGAAAACAGGGTCAGTAGCGCATCAAACTGGGCGGATTTTACGCGCTTAAGCAGCGCTTTCTGGGCGTGTTTGTCAGCATGGCTACCAGGGTCGGTAATGACCTCATCCACCCAAGGGCACGCGTTGGCTAGCGGTGCAGTGTAAGCCGGTACCAGCACCGTAATATGCGGCGTAGGTGATGCGCTTTTTAGGCAGGCCAGCGCTGGCCAGGCCAGCATGAAATCACCAATTTTATCATTACGTACGACCAGCACTTTCTGCGCCATTTTGGGTGCCCCGTTAATTGCAGCCTGTATACTACAAGAGAATGAAGAGCTTGTTTAACAGTGCGTGGCGAAGTGAGGGATGCGATGGTAAATAAGGTGGTGCAACTTTGTCTGTCGAAGGGTAACGGCGGGATGGAGTTTTATGTTGACCGTATAACCGAGGATTTAAAAGCGGCCCAGATTGACGTCATCGGCATCTGCCTTGAGGGCACGCGGATTAATACTTATATGCAGCGTCATCAGATACCTTACTTGGCATTCAAAAGCAGTACTCAAGCGCTAAAGCACGTATTACGCATCCGCCGATGGTTGATTGAAGAGAACGTTCGCGTTATCCACTGCCATAAGTCGAGTGACCTGCGTTTAACCGCACTTTTAAAACTGGTTATGCCGAGTATTCGAGTGTTCTACACCGACCACATGGGCGGGCAGCGTCCCAAAAAAAGCCTCTACCACCGCTTCGCTTATGCCAATGTAGAGCGCGTCCTGTCGATTAGCCAGGCGACTCACCTTCGTAATATTCGCAATCTCCCGTTGCCCAGCGAAAGGGTTGTCTGCTTGCCTCACGGTGTCGATATCAATACGTATCGCCCTTGCAATGATGAGCGTTTTATTCGCACCAAACGTGCAGAGTTAGGACTGCCTGAAGAGGCCGTTATTATCGGATTGCCTGGGCGCGTGACGCCTGGTAAAGGCCAGGATGTCTGGGTTAAAGCACTACTGGAACTTGATCCCGCGTTGCCCTTTTACGCCGTATCGATAGGCGGTACTGACTATGCGTCCGGGGGGGAAGAAAGTTTCTATAGCGAGCTACAAGCGATGATTGCGGGCACGCCGCTTGAGAAAAGAATCAGCTTTCTCGGCCACCGCAGTGACCTACCCGAGATCTTGCCCGCGCTGGATTTGGTATGTATCCCCTCGGAAAATGAAGCGTTTGGTTTGACCATTATTGAGTCGATGGCGTGCGCATTGCCGATTATTGGCTCCAACACGGGGTCGCTACCCGAACTGGTCGATGAAGCCTCTGGCGTGCTCGTGGGCCCGCACGATATTAACGCGTGGGCCACGGCGATGGAGGCCATGGTGCGTGATGAAACAACGCGTCATGCTATGGGCAAGGCAGCCCGCACGCGCGTTGAGCAGCATTTTAGTAACCAGCGGCATGTAAAGCGCTTGATTGAGTATTACAAAATCTCGGCAGATGAAGGGTAGACCCGCTTGAATGCGTCAGCCAGCCGCTCGGGTGTCAGCCCCTGCTCAACATGGTCCGTTGAATGGATGATTTCATGGGGCGTTGCCTGGGGTTGCCATGCGCTGTCGATAACCGTATACACGCCCACCGTGGGGCGATTATAGGCGCTGGCGATATGCACAATAGAGGTGTCGGGTGAGAAAACGACGGCGGCATATTTGACGAGAGCGGCTGACACCAACAGTGAGCACGGGCCAGAAAACGTGTGAACAAATGGAAACTGTTTGGCTAACTGCACGGCTTTTTGTTCACCACTGGGGGCATAGGGAATAACCAGCGGTAACCCTGTAGTTCTATGAACAGTATCCATAAGCGCCGTGGCTTTAGCCATGGAAATACAGCGATAGTCAGCGCCGCCATCAAGATTAAACAGTACATAGGGGCCAAGCTCGCTCGCCCACTGATGGACTTCCTGATCGATATTGGCAGGGATCGGCAGCTCAAAGCGCCCTTCGACACTACCTAACCCGACTTTCTCAATCAGCTTGGACCAGCGAGTGGGTAGCGATGTGTCATACGTGATTGGCTGATCAAAGTCAGCGAATGCCTGCATGTTGTAAGCGCTATAAGTGAGGTTCATACGGGCTTTCAGTTTGCCCACAAAATAGATGCCGGGAGAGGTGGCGTGTCCCGTTGCGTCTACGCAAAGATCAATACTTCCATGGCGCTTTCGAAGGCTCCTCGCGAGCGTTTTGACCGCTTTATAGTCCCTGTCTCTGGGTACAGTTTGAACTTCAACTCCCTCACTTTTCAGTGTTTCGAAGACCGGGGCGTTTCTGTGCGATGCTACGACACAGAGCCAATCAACATGGCGCGCCTGTAAGGCCCTGATGATGGGGTAAATAGCCATTCCGTCGCCAACCGATTTTGGGCAGAGAATGACTGCCTTGCGGACTGTGTCGGGTTGCCAGCTGTCGGGAGTGTAGTCGTACCAGCGTTCAAGCAGCCTGCGCCCAAGCGCCTTATTCCATCTTGGCATTCGATTATTTTCCTTACGTGCGCTCATTATAATTCGATAATCAGTATTTTATAAGAATAAGGCGTTAGTAAGGAAGATACTTTAGGTCATTAGGCTTGGCGGATATATTTAGCTTTCCCTGCCAGTGAGTGCCCTTTCAGCATAGCCTTGTCGGATAGGGGTTATGGCGTGAGGTGCGTTAAACTTCATCACTGAGCGGGAAAGGCGCGCCAGATTAGCAGCTTGCCATTTGCCTGGAGGGCGTAGGCGGCAGCGGTCCAGATCAATCAACCACGGTTCTCCTGCCGGATCGACCAGTATATTGCGTGCGTTAAGGTCGACATGATCAAGCCCTGTATCATGAAAGCGTTTGATCATCGCGCCTACCCTTGCAAGCAGCGCATTATCGGCGCTGTTTTCAGCAAGCAGCGCGGCTAACGCCTGAGCGCCGGGGACCCTTACCGTTAATAGCGCCGCTTCATAAGTGACGCCATAGCGGGTGATGCAGCAGGCAACCGGGGCTGGAACGGGCAGGCCCTGTTCAAACAGCGTGGCGGTTAAGCGCAGTTCTCGAAAGGCGCGGGTATGCTCGGCACCTGTCCATAGATAGCGCTTTTCACTCAACCTGGCGACCATGCCGCCGCGCCGATAGGGGCGCAGCACCCACTGCTGGGTCGGCGTTGCCTGTAGAAAAAGGCTGCTGCCCCGGCCGGGTGCTTCACCCACCACCAGGCCTTGCTGGCGCCAGTAGTTGGCCGTGAACAGGGCCGGCCCGATAGGATGTGATAGTTGGTGTGATCCCGGTGCGTCACTTAAACTGTCTGCATCATGTAACATCAGACTATTTTTTTGCCGGAGTGCCGTTAAGCGCATGAAGCCCTCGTTGCCTGCTGAACCCAACCACATTGCTATTTTGCGCCTCTCCGCCTTGGGAGATGTGTGCAATCTCGTGCCGACGGTACGCGCACTGCAGCGCCAGTGGCCACGAGCGCGCATTACCTGGATTATCGGCAAGGGGGAGCACAGTCTACTGGCGGGGCTTTCCGGGGTCGAGTTTGTCGTGTACGACAAGTCGACCGGCCTTGCCGGAATGCGCCGCTTGTGGCGCGAGCTTGCCGATACACGCTTTGATGTACTGCTGCATATGCAGCAGGCGATTCGCGCCAGCGTGCTCTCTCTGGGCCTAAAAGCCAATGTACGCGTAGGGTATGACAAGGCTCGCGCCAAGGATGCCCAGCACTGGTTTACCCAGCATCAGCTGGCGCCGCATCCCAAGGCGCATGTGCTGGAATCCTTTATGGATTTTGCTCGCCTTCTGGGTGTGAAGGACGATCACCTGGAGTGGAACATGCCGGTACCCGCGATGGCCTATGAAGAGGCGCGGGTCATCAGTGGTGAATCGCCTTATCTTGTCATCAACCCGTGTAGTAATGCCCGCTTGCGCAATTTCCGCAATTGGTCGGTGGAAGGTTACGCCAGCGTTATCGAACACGCCTGGAGACACCATGGTCTAAAAAGCGTGCTGACTGGGGGAAGCAGTACGCTTGAGCGCGAAATAGGCGAGCAGATTGAAGCCTTATGCCAGCCGGGTAGCGTGATTAATGCGATAGGCGGCACGTCATTGAAAGGCGTGTTGGCCCTGATTGGCCAGGCGCGTGCGGTGATCGCGCCGGATACCGGCCCCGCCCACATGGCCAATGCGATGGGAACGCCCACCCTGGGGCTGTATGCCACCACCAATCCGGAGCGGGCGGCGCCCTATTGCTGGCGTGATTTCGCCGTCAATGCGTATCCGGATGCGGTGCATGCCTACCTACATAAATCGGTGGGCGAGGTCTCCTGGGGGCAGCGGGTGCGCCACCAGGATGCGATGCAGCTCATTAAAACCGAGACCGTTATTGCCCAGCTGGATACGCTCCTTGCGCATACAGCGTCAGACACAGTTGCAGGATCTACTCATGAAAGTTGATTTAACCGCGTTAGAACATGCCCACATACTGGTCGTCGGCGATGTCATGCTTGACCGTTACTGGCACGGTGGCACGTCGCGCATTTCTCCCGAAGCCCCCGTGCCGGTCGTGCGTGTTGAAGAGGCCGACGACCGCCCCGGTGGCGCGGCCAACGTGGCGCTGAATGTGGCCTCTTTAGGCGGCCATGCAGCCCTGGCAGGCGTTGTCGGGGATGACGACAACGCGGTGTTATTGGAAACTCGGCTGCATACAGCCAATGTAAATACTCACTTTCAGCGCAGCCCCGACGTGCCCACGATTACCAAGCTGCGTGTGATGAGTCGTAACCAGCAGCTGCTGCGGCTGGATTTTGAACAACGCCTGGATAACATCGACATCGGCGATTTATTGGCCCAGGTGGAACAGGCGTTGCCGGACTGCGATGTTGTGATCCTTTCTGACTACGGTAAAGGCACGCTCAACCAGGTGGAGCGACTGATTGCCCAAGCGCGTGCGCATGGCAAGCGCGTTCTGATTGATCCCAAAGGGCAAGACTTCAGTAAGTATCGCGGCGCGAGCTTGATCACGCCTAACCTTGCAGAGTTTGAAGCCGTGGTAGGCCACTGCGCAAGCGATGCTGAGCTTGCCATGCGGGGCGAAGCGCTACGCGCCGAGCTTGAGCTGGAAGCCCTGCTGGTCACTCGTAGTGAAAAAGGCATGACCCTGATTTGCGAAGGCCAGCCGCCCATTCATTTACCTACGCGCGCTCAGGAAGTGTTTGATGTCACCGGGGCCGGTGACACGGTCATTGGCTTAATGGGACTCGCGTTAGCCGCGGGTCATGCCTTGCCCGAAGCCATGATGCTGGCGAATCTGGGCGCGGGTCTGGTGGTTGCCAAGCCAGGCACCGCGACACTCTCAATAGCCGAGCTTTATACGGCGTTACACGGCGATAGGCTCGCCGAGTTTGGGGTTATCGAACAGGCGCCTCTCGTTGAGGCTGTGCGTGCGGCACAGCTACGCGGTGAACGGGTCGTCATGACTAATGGCTGCTTTGATATTCTGCATGCAGGGCATGTGGGTTACCTAGAGCAGGCAAAACGCCTCGGTGATCGCCTGATTGTGGCGGTAAATGACGATGCCTCCATTGGCCGTCTTAAAGGGCCCAAGCGGCCGATTAATCCGCTCAATCGACGTATGCAGGTGCTGGCTGGCCTGGGCGCGGTCGATTGGGTTGTGCCGTTTAGTAACGATACGCCGCAAGCGCTGATCGAAACCGTTCTGCCTGATATCCTGGTAAAAGGCGGTGACTACCACCCAGACGATATTGCCGGTGGAGACGCCGTTCGAGCCAATGGAGGAGACGTTAAAGTGCTCGGGTTCGAGGACGGCGTATCCACCTCGGCGATGATTAGCTCCATTTTGGACCGCGAGGGATAATGGGGCGAATTAACTGGCCGCGCCTTGGCTATTCTGCGGCGCTCTATGCGCTTTCACCACTGATTGGCTGGCGCATCTGGCGTGAGCAAGTACCTACTTACTCACGTTGGCAGCGGCTGGGCAGGCGCCTTGGTAAGCTGCCTACGCCGCCGCGTATTTGGTTGCACTGTGCCTCGGTAGGTGAGGTCCGTGCGGCCCGCCCGCTGATAGAGGGCCTGCTCGTCCGCTACCCTCGCCACAACCTGCTGTTAACCACCATGACCGCTACGGGCGCACAGCAGGCGCAGGCATTGATCGAGCAGCAGCTTGATCACCGCCCCCGACTCGCGCACTGCTTTCTACCCCTGGATTTTCCCGGTGCGGCCAAACGGTTTGTGCACCGCGTAGCACCTGAGCTTGCCATCATGTTTGAAACCGAGCTTTGGCCTAATCTGCTTCACGCGTGTCAGCAACATGGCACGCCGGTTGCGGTGGTCAATGGACGGCTCTCGCCTCGAGCGTTCAAGCGCTATCAGAAAATTGCCCCGCTAATGGCCCGCACACTGGCCAATGTCGATTGGCTGGCAGCCAAGTCTGCTGACGATGCCAAGCGGTTTGAAGCGCTAGGCGCTGCGCCCGATAAAACGGCGGTGGTGGGGTCGTTAAAGTTTGAAGTGGGTCTGCCACCAATGGGCTCGGTTGAAAGTGAGCGCTTACTTTTAGAGTGGGAAGGGCGGCCTGTCTGGGTCGCCGGTTCTACCCGTGATGGCGAAGAGGCGCTACTGCTGGAAGCACACCGGCAATTGCTACATCAATTTCCTGACGCCCTGTTGGTGCTTGTACCGCGCCACCCTCAACGCTTTGATGAGGTCGCAGCACTGTGTGAGACGGAGAAATGGGAGACAAGTCGGCGCAGCCAGGGCGAGTCTGTTACCCCGGCTACCCAAGTGTATCTAGGCGATACGCTGGGTGAGCTGGCTGTTCTCTATGGTGCAGGCCAGGTGGCATTTGTTGGCGGCAGCCTGGTGCCGCTAGGCGGGCACAACGTGCTCGAGCCCGCAGCGCTGGGCAAACCCGTGCTCAGCGGTCCTTTTATCGAAAACTTTGCTGATGTGGTCGAGCCGCTGGAAACGGCTGGCGCACTTACGCTGGTGGCGGATGTCGATGCGCTGGTCGATGCCTTGCAGTGCCGCTTCGTCGACCCCAGGCGCTGTCTTCAAGAAGGCCAGGCTGGCCAATCTGCTATCAAAGCGCAGCAGGGTGCGCTTGCACGCATCCTGGAGGGCCTTGAGGTGCTCTCAAGCGCTGAACGATAAGCCCTTAACGCACGATACGCTCAACACCACCTGCTTTACCCAGCAGCAATACATCGGCCCCGCGCGCGGCAAACAAGCCATTGGTCACAACGCCGACAATGGCGTTAATGCGCGCTTCCATGGCAACCGGGTCTTCAATCATAAAATCAAAACAGTCGATAATATGATTGCCGTTATCCGTGACGACGCCCTGACGGTAGACCGGGTCGACACCCAGCTTCACCAGCTCACGGGCCACGTAAGAGCGTGCCATGGGAATGACTTCCACCGGCAAAGGGAAGTCGCCCAGCGTTGCCACGTACTTTGAGCCATCGGCGATGCAGATAAAACGCTCGGCACAGGCCGCCACGATTTTCTCGCGAGTAAGTGCGGCGCCGCCTCCTTTAATCATGTGTAAGTGAGCATTTACTTCGTCGGCGCCGTCGATGTAGAAGGGGACGGTGCCTACGCTGTTGAGTTCAAACACTTCAATGCCCAAGCCTTCCAAACGCTTGGCACTGGCTTCTGAGCTTGCCACCGCGCCTTTAAAACGGTCGCGAAACGGCCCTAATCGATCAATGAACAAATTAGCCGTTGAGCCAGTGCCAATGCCCAGTACGGTGTCCTTTTCCAATCCTGATTCAATCTCTTTAATTGCCGCATCTGCGACGGCGGCTTTGAGTTCATCTTGAGTCATGTGTTTTTCCAGGTCAGAGGAGGAGGGTTATTGCGTTAGTATACCGACCAAAGCGCTGGCTGCCGATGGAAACACAGTAGACGTCGGTAGGCGTAATCTGCTACCAATACAGGCTTTGTTAGTGTTTTAACCCCTCGCCGTAACGCGTACTCTCACTCACGATTTTCCATTGGATACCTGCATGCTTGAAGCTACCGTCAAAAAGATTCTCCAGGCCAACGTTTACGAAGCCGCTTGTGAGACCCCGATCTCCCCCGCTCCCTTTTTGTCGCGTCGCTTTAACAACCAGATTTTGATTAAGCGTGAGGACCTACAGCCGGTGTTCTCGTTCAAGATTCGTGGCGCCTATAACAAAATGGCTCAGCTCACCGAGGCGCAAAAGGAAAAAGGTGTCATTGCGGCGTCTGCGGGTAATCATGCACAAGGTCTTGCCATGGCGGCAAAACTGATGGGCGTGAAAGCGGTGATTGTGATGCCGCGTATTACGCCGGAAATCAAGGTGCAGGCGGTACGTGCTCGAGGGGCAAAAGTCGTGCTGAAAGGCGATGCGTTTGCCGCTGCTGCCGAGCATGCTCAAGAGTTGATCAAAGAGCACGGCTACACCTATATTCCGCCATTTGATGACATTGATGTGATTGCAGGCCAGGGCACGATAGGTGTCGAGATTCTGCGTCAGCACAGCGGGCGTCTGGACGCTATTTTTGTGCCTGTCGGCGGCGGCGGATTGATTGCAGGCGTGGCGGCGTACGTGAAGTACTTGCGTCCTGATATCAAGATTATTGGTGTAGAGGCGGAAGACAGCGCCTGTCTAAAAGCCGCTTTGGCGGCGGGCGAGCGCGTCGTGCTCGACCAGGTCGGTGTATTTGCCGAAGGTGTCGCGGTTGCTCAAATTGGCGAGGCACCGTTCTCGCTGGTGAAGGACCTGGTTGATGATGTCATTACGGTGAATACCGATGAGATGTGTGCCGCCGTCAAGGACATCTTTGACGATACCCGTGCCGTTGCTGAAACTTCCGGAGCGCTGTCGCTTGCCGGCTTGAAAAAATATGTACAGCAAACCGGCGCTGAGGGAGAAACGCTGTTATGTATTAACTCCGGCGCTAATACCAACTTTGATCGACTACAGCATATTGCCGAGCGTACCGAGCTTGGCGAACAGCGCGAAGCTATTTTAGCGGTGACCATTGATGAAAAACCCGGCAGCTTTAAAAAGTTTTGCCGGGCGCTGGGTAAGCGCATGGTGACCGAATTCAGCTACCGCTATGCGGACGAAAGCGACGCGCATATTTTTGTAGGGATTCAAGTAAAGCCGGGCGGTGAAGATCGTCAGGCCGTGATCGCCAAGCTGCGCGATGGTGGTTATCAGGTGGAAGATTTAACCGATAACGAACTGGCCAAGCTGCATATTCGCCATCTAAGCGGTGGCCGGCCCAGCGAGCGCTTTGAAGAAGAAGTGTACCGCTTCGAGTTCCCTGAACGCCCGGGGGCACTGATGAATTTCCTGACTCAACTGCCCCATGATTGGAATATTTCACTGTTCCATTATCGTAATCACGGTGCGGCTTATGGTCGCGTCCTGGTGGGTATGCAGGTTCCCGGCAGTGACCAAACTCATGTGGCAGATTATCTGGATGCGATTGGCTATCGTTACTGGCGTGAAAGCGACAACCCGGCTTACCAGCTGTTCATGGCCTAGGGTGTTTTGCTAGGTGGGTAAGTGCTCGCTAACTGCAAAATTCAGGGCCAATAAGGGCTCATGAGTTATCAAAATGTCTAAATAAGCAAAAAAACAGCCTGTTTTGTCGTTGTCATTGATGCCCTTATGGCCCTATAGTCGTCAACGATATTTATGTGGTGCGTCGCCCTTTCTAAAACGCAGGTGGGTGATGCATTAATGCATTGGCGAAAGGCGTTGGAGAATCGGCATGCGGCGGAAAAAGCCTGATATGGTAATGGCATTAACAGTAGTGTTCTTGTTAGGCGTACTCGCCACTGGCTATGCACAGGCGTTATCGGGAAGTTAAACGTAACGCTTAAGGCATCGCAGCCATTTGCCAAAAGGTAGTGTGAGCTGACTTTACGAGAGTCAGCTCTTTTTTTTGCCAGCACGCACGATACTCTCGTCGCTAACCACGGCGGTTAGCGGCACATCCCAGGGTTCAACTGGCAGCGATTCGACACGCTGACAGGCGTGGGCAACGCCAATTAAGGCAGGCGCCGGGCCTTGCCTGCGCATAAACGCAAGACTGCGGTCGTAGAAGCCGCCCCCCATTCCCATGCGGTTCGCCTCGGCATCAAACCCTACCAGCGGCACAATGAGCGTATCCAGCGCCCAAGCGGGCAACCGATTGTGGCGGTGAGCGCCAAACCGGGTATCCGGTTCAAGAATCCCAAAGCGGTTTTTTACCATGGGCGTCGTCGAGTGGTAGTTAACGAACCACAGTGAGTTATCGCTTAGCGGGCGCAGAACCGGGAGATAAACGTCGACATTACGCTGACGGAGCCAGGGTAGTAAAAGCGTAGGGTCGATTTCACCGTTAACCGGTAAATAGAGGCTGATGCGCTTGGCGCGCTGAACTTCAGGCAAACGTTTGAGCTGTTGGCAAAGGCGTAGAGCGGCTTGGCGCTGCTCATGTTTTGAAAGGGCGAGGCGTTGTCGGCGTAGCGTAAGGCGCAGGGTGCGCTTGGCCTCAGGATGATGCAGGCTTTCCATAAATAAGTGTTCCCCAGAGTGCCGCTGTCATTCTGGCCCTGAACCTACTGGTTCAGAGTGGGTGGCCGCAGCCAAACCGTCAGGCTTTCCGACGCACGGACATGCACACGGGTCTGGCTAGCAATTGGCCCCCTGGGTACTGCGCATAGGCTCGAGGGACTATAACGACTGGCGTACACCCCAGAGAACCCCGCTATCCTAACAGAGCCAGCGGCTATGCCAAAGTATTGAGTGAAAGGTTGCCTAAGGCTGGCGGGTTTTTTCCAACGCCCGCTCAAGACGGTCATTTAGCTTGTTCAAGCTGGCGTCGCTTGCCCGGTGCTCATCCAAAGCTTCAAGCAGTTCATGAGTGATATTAAGCGCCGCGATCAACGTGACACGCTCACTGCCCAGGGTGCCGCTTTGCGCTTGGATACCGCTCATGGCGCGGTCCAGGTAGCGAGCGGCGCGATCAAGCTTGGCTTCTTCCCCAGTATCGCAGGCAATGACATAGCTGCGCCCGAGAAGGGTAATTTCTTTCGTTGGCCGCTTGGCGTTACTCATTTAAAGCTCCAGCGCGGGCCAGCGAGGGGCCCAATGCGTTAACATCATGGCATAGGAAAACAGTCGTCGCTCACTATAAGAGAGGCGCTTGTACGGGGTCAACGCGCAAGTGTCCAGGACGCATTAACGTATGAATCACTATTACACAGCGAGTTATTACTATGTCATTGATTGATGAGCGCCAGGATTTTTCTGACGTGGCCGATGTTTTTTTGCTGCATGGAAGTATGCAGTCACCGGCCTTTTTAGACGGACGTTTAAGCGCCCTTTTAGCGCTGCGCGATGTAAGTGCCGAGGCATGGCTTGAAGAGGTCTGCATAAGCCTGGGGGTTGAGCAACCGCGTGACCAGCCCAGTGCAGAACGCCTGCTAGGTTGGCGTCGCCAAACGCTGGAGGCGCTCAGCGCCAGCGACTTGAACTATGCGCCGCTACTCCCCGATGAGCTGTTCTCGCTGGGCGAGCAAGCCCAAGGGCTAAAAGAGTGGACGCTGGGCTTTATGGAAGTCGTCGAGGAAGTAGTGGATGGCGAGCTTCGCGAACGCTGGTCACAAACGCTGAGTGAGGCGATTGACGATTTGGCAGGCATAGGCCATATCGAAACAGATATTGACGACAGCCCTGAAAATGAGAATGACCTGTTTGCCCTGACAGAGCACGTGCGGATGGCCGCCATGCTGCTGTATACCGAGCAGCATCCGGGTAAGCCCCAGGTTGAGCAAGCCGACGCGCCCGTTCACTAATTCTTCGGAGGTTGTATGTTGCCTGAGTTACTTCCCCGGCCGCCTGCGATTGGCAACGAAGAGTATCGCGCTCGCCGTGACGCCTTGATCGCGCAGTTGCCCGCCAACGCCGCTGTCGTGCTGCCTGGTGCCTCACTGGTTACCCGTTCACACGACAGTGAGTACACGTTTCGTCAAAACAGTGATTTTTACTATCTGACGGGAATCACTGAGCCTGATGCGCTGCTGGTGCTGCTTCCCGGTCATGATGCCGGGCAGAGCATTGTGTTTTGCCAGGACCGCGACCCAACGATGGAAGCCTGGACAGGCCGCCGTTTGGGCGCCCGGGGCGTTGAAGCGGAGCACGGCATCGACCAGGCGTTTGAAAATGCTGACCGCGAGGCACAGCTGCCAGCGCTGCTGGAGGGCCGCGAACTGCTGTACGTGCCCTTGGATAATCCCGATGCGTTGGGTATTGCCGAAGAGGCTTTCTCCACCGCTCTGGCGGGGTTGCGCCGTGGGCGGGCCCCGCTCAAAGGCTGGCTGGATGTCAGCGCGCTGATTCATGCGATGCGGCTAATAAAAAGCGAGGCAGAAATTACTCTGCTGCGCCATGCCGCAGCGATTTCAGCGAAGGCCCATGTGCGTGCCATGCAGGCATCGCGTCCAGGGCTTTACGAGTATCAGCTGCAGGCCGAGCTTGAACATGAGTTTGTCTGGCAGGGCGGCAGTGGTCCTGCTTACAGTACGATAGTGGGCGGCGGTGCGAACGCATGCGTATTACACTATATCGAGAATCGTGCAGCGCTAACCAACGATAGCCTGGTGTTAATTGATGCAGGGGCCGAGTTTGGGCTTTATGCCGGAGATATCACCCGTACCTTTCCGGTAAACGGCCGGTTTACCGAGGCTCAGCGGGCCCTTTATCAAGTCGTACTGGACGCCCAGGAGCGCGCAGTCGCCGCGATAAAACCTGGGGCAACGCTTGTTGATGTTCATCAGAACGTCGTTAAGGATTTAACGGCTGGGTTGATTGCGTTGGGGTTACTTGAAGGCGATGCTCAAGCCCGAATTGATGATGAAAGCTACCGGCGTTTTTACCTGCACTCTACGTCCCACTGGCTGGGGCTGGATGTCCACGATGTCGGTAGCTACCGGCTGGATGAAAAGACGCCACGACCTTTAGTCGCGGGCATGGTGTTAACCATTGAACCAGGACTCTACATTCCCGACGAAGAGGATGTTCCATCTGCGTACCGTGGAATCGGTATCAGGATTGAGGATAACGTCGTAGTGACCGACGAAGGGTATGAAAATCTTACGGCGGGAGTACCTAAAGACATGGCTGACATTGAAGCGCTAATGGTTAAATAATAAGCGTATATTGACTGCCTGAATATCAATTATGTAATTTACGTTACGCCATTACGGTATGGCGGTGCGCCAGGTGACAGGAGATGCTAATGCCGTCGTCGACGGATACGTCAGTAAAGACGACCACACACGATATCGTGATTGTGGGGGGCGGATTAGTGGGCGCCAGCCTGGGCTGTGCACTGGCCCCGCTTATCAAGCGTTATGGCTGGAAAGTCGCCATTATCGAAGCGACGCCGGTTAATGAAGCGCCTCTTGAAGAGAGTTGGCAGCCGAGCTTTGATGCGCGTGCAAGCGCCATTGCTGAAGGTTCAGCACAGCGTTTCCAACAGTTGGGCATTTGGGATGCCATGCAGGGCGAAGCAACCCCTATTCGGTATATTCATATCAGTGAGCGTGGCCGCTTGGGAGCGACGCGGCTCAGTGCTCAGGAATTAGGCGTCGATGCGCTAGGCCATGTTATCCCCAATGCCTGGATGGGCCGTGTCCTTCACCGCCACCTTAAAACGCTGCCGGTCGATTGGTACTGCCCAGCCAGGGTAGAAAAGCTCGCTCCAGAAGGTGGCGGGCACTATCTGCGCCTTTCTGACGGCAGCGAGCTGCGCGCCGCCTTAACCGTGCTGGCCGATGGGGGGCGTTCGGGGCTTAAAGAGCAGTTGGGTATCAACAGTCGCCATAATTCCTATGAGCAGACAGCACTCATTACCCATGTGGGCATCAGCCAACCACACAAGGGCATTGCCTATGAGCGCTTCACCCAGGAAGGACCGGTTGCCTTGTTGCCTTTGCCAGGCCAGGCAATGGAGCTGATATGGACACACCCCAGCGGTCAGGAACATGCTCGAATGGCGCTCCCGGACCGTGAGTTTCTTGCCCAGCTGCAGAGCGCCTTTGGTGATCGGGTGGGGCGTTTCACTCGCGTAGGAAAACGCTACAGCTACCCGCTTTCGTTGATAACGGCAGAAGAGCCGGTTCGTCCGGGGCTGGCGGTCCTGGGGAATGCGGCTCATGCGCTGCACCCTGTTGCCGGTCAAGGCTTTAACCTGGCGTTACGCGGTATTATGGACCTGGTTGAAGCGCTTGAGCAGGGCGAACAGGCCGGGCAGCCACTGGGTGATATGACGACGCTGCAGGCCTTTGAGCAGAAGCGTGCACGTGATCGCCGCAATGTCATTCGCTTTAGCGACGGGTTGGTGCGCCTGTTCGGACACTCGTTACCATTTCTGCCTCACGCTCGGGCAGCCGGGCTCATCGGTCTTAACCTTGTAGGGCCGCTGCGTCGAAGCCTGGCGCGCCGCGCGATGGGGGTGGAGCGTTAGGCATGCCTCGCTGTTTAATGTTAAAGATGCCAAACGCTTAGCCAGCTATTTGGCTCAACAGGAACAGAGCTCTAAGAGCTGGGCTCGGATAGGAGCGTTATGGATACGCACGCGACAGACACTGCGGGGACAGAAAATTTTGACGTTATTGTCGTGGGCGCAGGCATGGTGGGGACGGCGCTAACAGCCTTGCTGGCACAAGCCGGTATGCGTGTGGCACTGGTGGAAGCGCGACATGAACCCCAGTGCTGGGAAGCCGTTAACAAGACACTTCCCGCGCCACGAGTCAGTGCATTAACACCAGTATCTCAGCGCCTGTTAACCCATCTGGGCGTGTGGCCTGCCATGGCTGAATGCCGAGTAACGCCGTACCGCTATATGCAGGTATGGGATGCGGACGGCAGTGGTGAAATCAAATTTTCGGCCGATGAAGCCGGGGTGCCTGTACTTGGGCATATTGTTGAAAATGCAATTACTCAAGCGGCGCTAAATGATGCTGTACTGGATCATCCTAGGGTAGTGCATTTTTTTGGTTGCCGGGTTCAGGCGCTACAAACCTCATCGACAGGTCGTTGGCTAGTGCTGGACGATGCGCGCAAGCTGCATGCACCGCTGCTGGTAGCGGCAGATGGTGCGCGTTCGACCCTGCGTGAGCTGGCCGAAATAGAGATCACCAGCGACGATATGGGTCAGGAGGCTGTGGTCACAACCGTCAAGTGTGCTCATGTACACGGCAGCACCGCGCGGCAAGCGTTTACGCAGAGCGGCCCGCTGGCCTTCTTGCCGATCACGCTAGAGGACGATGCATGCTATTGCTCGATTGTTTGGTCGACCACGCCCGAGCACGCGTTGGCGCTCAGCCATTTTACGCCTGATGAGTTAGGGAAAGCGCTGGGCGAGGCGTTTGGTTATCGCTTGGGCGAGGTGGAGGTGTGTGATCGTGTTTATCGCTTCCCGCTGGTACAGCGTCATGCAAGGCAGTATGTATTGCCGCACTTCGCGCTGACCGGCGACGCGGCGCACAGCATTCATCCGCTGGCAGGGCAGGGCGTTAACCTCGGTTTGATGGATGCCGCGGTATTGGCTGAAGAAGTGGTTAGCGCCTGGAAGCGCGGTGCCCCGTGGGGTGAGTTAACAACATTGAAACGCTATGAGCGCAGGCGGCGCTTGGATAACAGTGCCATGTTAGGGCTGATGAAAGGGTTCAGGGAGCTGTTTGGTACCCAAATGCCGCTCTTTACACTGGCCCGTAATCTCGGCATGAGCGGTATGAATCAGTTAAGTCCTGTTAAACGTAGCGTAATGCGGCAGGCCACCGGAGAGCGGGGGCGCCTGCCGCATAGCTGCCGCTAACGGCGGCGGTCGACCACATTAAGCGCTTTGAGAAGATTGAGCGCTTCGCTCATTTGGTAGTCATCGCGTAGCCGCGCGGTCGCGGATGAACGTGTCTGGGTGGCGGGCTGCTGTGCATCCAGGTGGCCGCCAAGGTCCGCCTCGCGAAGCTCCGGGCGGCTTTCGGCGACTTCCAGACGGCCCCGCACTACTTCTACATCGGGCGCGATGCCCTGCGCCTGAATGGAGCGTCCGTTTGGCGTGTAGTAAAGCGCGGTGGTGAGTTTCAAACCTTCACCATTACCCAGCGGCATGACCTGCTGAACGGAACCCTTTCCGAAACTGTCTGTGCCCATAATGACGCCGCGGCGTTGGTCTTGAAGCGCACCCGCCACAATTTCTGCGGCCGAAGCGCTGCCGCTGTTAATCAGCACGACCAGCGGAATATCACTGGCGGGCGTGGCGGGTGAGGCTGAAAATGACATGGCGGTATCGGAAAGCCGGCCTTCGGTATACACAATCAGGCCGTTATCCAGAAACAGGTCTGCTACACCGGCCGCCGCCTGGAGCACACCGCCGGGATTATTGCGCAGGTCAAGAATCAGCCCTTCCAGTGGCTGTTCGCGCGTCATGCGCTCTATTGCCTGGCGTGCCTGTTCTGGCGTACGCGACTGAAACTGACTAATTCGCAGGTAGCCATAGCCGGGCTCAAGAAGCTCATGCTTAACGCTTTCGCTGCGGATGGCCTCACGGGTAAGGTTGAACTCACGCGGGGTATCCTCTCCCGTGCGTAGAATCATCATGCGCAACTGGCTGCCTGGTTCGCCGCGCATTAGCGTAACGGCTTCTTGAAGCGACATGCTTTCAGTCGGCGTACCGTCAATGGCAACGATAACATCCCGAGGAAGCAGACCAGCCCGTGAGGCGGGCGTATCATCAATCGGGGTGATCACCAGGAGTTGGCCGTTTTCCATGCCAACTTCTATACCAATGCCGCCAAACTCTCCTTGGGTGGTTTCGCGCAGACTTTGATACTCTTCCGCATCAAGATAGGCGGAGTGAGGGTCGAGTTCGCTGAGCATACCGCGCATGGCGTTACGCAGTAGCGTGCGGTCATCGACCTCTTCAACGTAGCCACGCTTGATACGTTCAAACACCTCGGCAAAGGTCTGGATCTCTTCAAGGGGTAATTCATCAGCTGCCGCTTGGTTGGCGGGCTGGGCAAACAGCGGTAGCGGTGCCGACAATAGCGCAACAGGAAGTAGAGTCACCAGAAGGCGCTTGGCAGAGGCCGGTACTTCGTTAACAAATAGCGTCATGCAGACTCCGCAAGGCGTTAGGCAGTGTTTAAAGCTGCCCCAAGTTGACATTACCGTTCTGTCTGAAAAGTGTCTGCGTTCGGCAACGTTTCAGACAGAACCTAATACGGTTCAGCTTATCCCGTCAGCGGCGCGCAATCCAACGCTGTGGGTTAATTGGTTTGCCACTCTGACGTACTTCAAAGTAGAGCGCATTACTTGATTGTCCACCACTGTCGCCTACGCGGCCAATTTCGTCGCCACGGCTGACCTGCTGGCCAGGACGTACGCTAAACTGCTGTAAGTGAGCATAGAGCGTCATGATCTGGTCGCCATGGTCAATAATCAGCAGGTTGCCGAAGCCGCGCATCCAGTCGGCAAATACCACCCGCCCGGTGTGCACGGCATTTACCTGCGTACCGGCGCTTGCCTGGATGACAATACCGTTATAGTGAACGCCATCACGACGATTAAATGTTGTGGTGATGGCACCTTGCACGGGCCACGGCAGATCCCCTTGAGTACGGGTAATCTGAGTGCTGGGCGTGGGGGCATCCAGGCGCGCTAGTTCCTCCTGAATTTCACGCAGCTTACGCTCGGCCTGCTCCCGGTTATCGTTAAGGTCCGCCAGGCGATCAGCTTCGCTACCATAGCGATCATCCAGCGTGGCCACGACGTTGCGCCGGTCGGAGGAGCGCTCAGCAAGCCGTACCCGCTGCGCATCCAGCTCGGTGGCGACACTGGCCAGGCGCGTTTGGCGCTCGTTAAGGGCCTGCTCCGTATCGGCAAGCGCGGTATCCAGCCGGGCAATATCGGCAAGACGTTCATTGCGTGCTTGAGTAAAGCGGTTCAGGTAAGCCTGCATACGGTCAAGCTCGGCCGGGTCGCCCTGGTTCAGCAGCAGCTTGAGCTGTGGCGTCGGCCCTAGCCGGTAAAGCGCCGCGAGTTGTTGGCTAAGGGCGGCGTACTGGCTGGCTTGCTCGTCCTCCAGGCGGTCGCGATGCTGGCGCAACTGGTTCATTTCATCGTCCAACTGGCGCCGCTCGGCCTGTAAGGCATCCAGCCGCTGGTGAGTGTCGGCCAGCTCCGTTTCAACCTCGCGTAGTTCACGTTCGGCGCTGTCCCGTGCTTCTCCTGTTGTACTGAGCCGCTGCGTAAGCGACTCAATTTCCTGGCCAAGCGCATCCAACTGCTGGCGTGTTGCCTGCTCATCCGACTGGGCCAAACCCGCCGGTGAGTACACAATGACCAGTAGCGCACCCAGTACTAACGCGGTTCGCACAGGACGTCGCAACGGTATGATCAAGTGAAATCAATCAGCGGGTTCCCGGTCATGGCCTCGGGAACCGGTTGATTCATCATGGTCAAGAGTGTCGGGGCCAGGTCGCACAGGCGGCCATCGCTTAACGTGCCGGCTCGCTCACCCACGTAAACCAGCGGTACCACAAAGGTGGTGTGGGCCGTTTGGGGGGCGCCTGTGACCGGATGCACCATCTGCTCGGCATTACCGTGGTCGGCGGTTACCAGGCAAGCACCGTCAGCGCGCTCAATCGCTTCAATAACGCGGCCAACGCAGATATCGACCGTTTCAATGGCTTTTACCGCCGCGTTAAAGTCGCCGGTATGGCCCACCATATCGCCGTTGGCATAGTTACATACGATGAAGTCAAAGCGGCCGCTGTCGATAGCCTCAACGAGGTTGTCGGTGATCTCGTAAGCGCTCATCTCGGGTTTTTCGTCGTAGGTCTTCACGTCCCGAGGGGAGGGCACCAGAATGCGCTCTTCGCCCTCATACTCGGCTTCGTTGCCACCCGAGAAGAAAAAGGTAACGTGGGGGTACTTCTCTGTTTCGGTAATACGCAGCTGCGTCAAACCGCGCTTGGCGACGACCTCGCCCAGGGTGTCATTGAGATCAAATGGCGGAAACGCGGCCGGTGCAGGAATGTCCGCTGCGTACTGGGTCAACATGACCAAGCCCTTGCCCGCCAGCGATGGGCAGGCCCTGCGCGAAAAGCCGCTGAAGTCAGGCTCTACAAATGCGCGGGTAAGTTCGCGCGCGCGGTCAGAGCGGAAGTTAAGAAACAGGGCGGCGTCACCGTCTTGCAAGGTAACGCACTTGTCGTTGAGCAATACGCAGCTTGGCAGTACAAATTCGTCGGTTTCGCCGCGCTCATAGGCGTCGCGCAGCGCGGTTTCGGCGCTGGTGGCATAGATGTCAGCCTGGCCCTCGGTCAGCAGATGGTAGGCTTTTTCTACCCGCTCCCAGCGGTTATCACGGTCCATGGCGTAAAAGCGGCCAATAATGGAGGCAACAAAACCATTTTCAGCGCCTACCAGCTCAGCCAGGCGGGCATTAGCACGTTCGATAGAAGCCAGCGCGCTTTGAGGCGGCATGTCTCGGCCATCCAGGAACGCATGAATAAAGATACGTTGCGCGCCGCGGCGAGCCGCCAGTTCGGCCATCGCGATGAAATGATCTTCATGGCTATGTACGCCGCCAGGAGAGAGCAAGCCCAGCAGATGAACGGCGCGGTCATTGGCCACGGCATCATCAATCGGCTGTGTCAGGTTTTCGTTAACATCCAGATCGCCCTCTTTAATGGCTTTGGTGATCCGTGTGAAGTCCTGATAAACGATGCGTCCGGCACCCAGATTCATATGGCCCACTTCTGAGTTGCCCATTTGCCCATCGGGCAGGCCTACGTGGTGGCCGTCAGTATGCACAAACGCGTGCGGTCGATTCGCCCAAAGCGCATCCATCACGGGCGTGTTGGCCGATGCTACCGCGTTATTGGCGCTATCGGGGTTGTGTCCATAACCGTCAAGAATGATCAGCGCGACGGGACGCGGAGTAGACGTAGCCATAAGAACCTCGTTCGGTTGAGTAATCCAAGCGGCGTAAAACAGTCAGCAAAGAAAGCGCTGTTTGAAAGTAAAGAGGTTTAAAAAGGTGAGTCAACTCACGTTATTTTCAAACAACACCTTGTGATCAGGGTCGCGACTGATGCACGCTTGGGGCATCATAACGTAGGCGACCGCCGGGCGTCATGAGCAAGGCCTGCGCGGGGTGCCCTGTGACGTGTATACTTATCGCGTTTTGACGGCGGCGTTGCCGCTTTTTTCTGCATAGACCAAGAGATTGTGTTCGCGATGATCGATCAGCTGTTCGAATTCGTACAGAACCACCCCCTGCTCGTTGGGGCGTTTTTGCTGGTGCTAGTAGCGTGGCTTATTTATGAAACGCGTAGTGCTTCAACCAATGCGGTGACCTCAACTCAGGCCACCCAGCTCATCAACCGAGAAGATGCGGTTGTGCTGGACATTCGTGAAAGCAAAGACTTCAAAACCGGGCATATTGCTGGCGCACGTAACATTCCCCATAACAAGCTTGATAACCGTATGAACGAGCTGGATAAAGTGAAAAACCAGCCGATCATTGTCGTATGCAAGCATGGGCAAAGTGCAGGCGCGGTTCAAACCAAGCTTGCCAAGGCAGGTTTCGAGCGTGTGACTAAATTGAAAGGTGGCATGGCGCAGTGGCAGGCCGATAGCCTCCCCGTCGTTAAGAAGTAAGCGCTGTCACCTTTATACTATTCATTCAATGAACAATGAGGAGTTTCCCCATGGCGGAAGATAACAACACCCCGCAGGCTGATGCAGCAGCGTCAGGCGATAAGCCCCAGCTGAAGTTCTCTTTGCAGCGTATTTATGTAAAAGATATCTCCTTTGAAGCGCCTAACTCACCGTCTGTTTTCAAGCAGGCGTTTAAGCCGAAGGTGAATCTGGATCTTAATACCACCAGCACTAAAATCGCTGATGATCAGTATGAAGTGGTTGTAAAAGTAACTGCTCAGGTAAACGATTCCGAAACCGGCACCACCTCTTTTCTTGCAGAGGTTGAACAAGCGGGTTTATTCCGTATTTCGGGCATCGAAGGTGCTCAGCTGGAGCAGACACTGGGTGCGTTCTGCCCCAACCTGCTGTTCCCTTACGCGCGTGAGTGTGTCGATAACCTGGTCAACCGTGGTGGCTTCCCGCCGCTGATGTTGGCACCGGTAAACTTCGAAGCCATGTACGCCCAGCGCAAGCAGCGCGAAGCGCAACAGGAAAGCCAAGCCGAAGTAAGTACACACTAAGCATGTACGCTGCTGACTGGTATGCCTTGCATGGCAAAATGCCTCGCCTCCACGTACCGGCTGTTTTTGCAGTAGGTCAGGAGATAGTGCTGCCGGAAGGCCCGGCGCGCCATGTCACCCGCGTGCTACGCATGGGTGAAGGCGCGCCTTTGGTGCTGTTCGATGGCCAGGGCAATGAAGCGGGCGTCCGCTTGGCCGACGTAGGGCGTAAGCATACGACGGCGGTTATCGACGCCGTTTGGGCCGGTGAGGGGGAATCGCCCTTTGCCGTTCACCTTGGCCAGGCGATCTCCAAAGGCGACCGGATGGATTATGCGATCCAGAAGGCGGTTGAATTAGGCGTCGCTGCTATCACGCCACTGTATACTGAGCGTGGTGATGTACGTTTAAAAGGTGACCGTGAAGCCAAAAAGCTGGCCCATTGGCAGGCTGTTGCGGCAAGCGCCTGCGAACAAAGTGGCCGGGCGGTAGTGCCGACCGTGCACTCGCCGCTAAGCCTTGTTGAGTGGCTAAGTGCCCGCCAGGAGCCGCTTCGCCTGATGCTGCACTTGGCAACAGGCAATGCATTTGATCAGCCGGAACGCCCTGAGGCCGCCGCACTTTTAATTGGCCCTGAAGGTGGCTTAACGGAGACGGATATTGCAGCCGCTCAGGCAGCTGACTTTACGCCATTAACGCTAGGGCCACGCGTTCTGCGTACGGAAACAGCCCCGGTGGTTGCCTTGACCCTTCTACAGCACTACTTTGGTGATTTGTAAGCGCTTACTAACATCTTCATTGATCCCCTTCCTCAATGGCCTGCTTTTTAGCGTTAGCATTCGCTATAGGCTTCACAAGTGTGAATGAGTAGCCATTAGCCCGCCATGCGTTAAGCAGCGGCCATCACTACGTAGCGGGCCAGCTGCTTTGCTCGGTGATCCTCAGGCGCCATACTATAGACTCACTTTTTAAGGACGGCACCCATGGTCCGTGAATCAACGACTCCTCCTCGCGCTACAAGCGATGCCTCTGCCCAGTTAGGCGAAGTGGCGTATTTAACTGTTGTGACCGTTAATAACACGGGCGCGTTTTTGCGTTGGGGGCAGCCCAAAGACGTTCTCTTGCCGTACAGCGAGCAAATCTTCCGGCCTGATCCTGGCAAGCGGGTGCTGGTCATGCTGTATGAAGATGATCAGGGGCGTCCTGTGGCCTCCATGCGCCTTGATCGCTTTTTAACCGATGATGCCTGGGCGCTTGAAAAGGGTAATGAGGTGAGCGTCGTGGTCGCTGACCGCACCGACCTCGGTATGAAAGTAGCGGTTGATCACCGCTATTGGGGGCTAATCTACCAGGATGATATTTCTCAGCCGCTGCGCCGCGGGCAGACGCTAAAAGGCTACGTCAAGCAGCGCCGTGAGGATGGCCGGTTGGATATTTCTCTGTTGCCGCCAGGCGCGGCGCGGCTAGACGTCGTCGGCGATAAAATACTCAAAGCACTGCGTGAAAGCGGCGGCTATCTACCGCTGGGCGATAAAAGTGACGCCCACGCGATTAAAGCGCGGTTGGGTGTGAGCAAAAGTGCGTTTAAACAAGCCATTGGGCGGCTTTATAAGCAGCAACTGATTACCTTGGAGCCTGACGCGATACGGCTGGTGCCGGGCGCGCTTGCCCCGTAACGGCGCCAATGGTTGGAGCTTGACAGGCAGTACGGCATACTGCCTACCTATTGTTTACGTATGGATTGTGCCCCGATGAGTCAATCAAATCTGCATCTCGGCGTCGTGATGGACCCTATCAGCGACATCGCTTACAAGAAAGATACCACCATAGCCATGCTGTGGGCGGCCCAGGAACGCGGCTATATCCTGCACTATATGGAGCAGGAAGATCTTTTCTTACAGGCGGGGCAAGCCTACGCACGCATGCGACCACTAACCGTGCATCGCGACCCTAACCATTGGTACGACCTGGGTGAAGCGGCTGCCCGGCCACTGGCTGAGCTTGATGTGGTGTTAATGCGTAAAGACCCGCCGGTGGATGCTGACTTCACCAATGCGGTCCACCTCTTGGGCTTTGCTGAGCGTGAAGGCGTGCTCATTGTTAATCCAACCTCAGCACTTTTACAGTGTAATGAGAAGTTGTTTGCCCAGCAGTTTCCTCAGTGCTGTACGCCCACCATGGTGGCCAGCCGCGATGATGTGCTGCGGGCCTTTCATGCCGAGCACGGCGATGTGATTTTCAAACCGCTGGACGGGATGGGCGGCACCGGGATTTTCCATATCGGCCCTGATGGCCGCAATATTGGCGCGGTCATTGAGCAGCTAACGCTGCGTGGTCAGCGCCAGATTATGGTTCAGCGCTACCTGCCTGACATTAAAGACGGCGACACGCGTATCCTGCTGGTGGACGGCGAGCCGGTGCCCTTTGGGCTGGCGCGTATCCCTTCGGCTGGTGAAACGCGCGGCAACCTGGCAGCCGGTGGCCGTGGTGTCGCACGTGATCTCACTGAGCGTGATTACTGGTTGATTGAGCAAGTACAGCCAATGATTCGTGAAAAAGGCCTGATGTTTGTAGGGCTGGACGTGATTGGCGACTACATCACTGAAATTAACGTTACCAGCCCCACCTGCGTGCGTGAAATTGATGACCAGCGCGGCACGAATATCGCGGGCCTGTTGTTGGATGCCATCGAACGCCGCTTGAGCGCTGCTTGATACGCCTGATTCACACTTGATGATAAGAAAGGTCTGCTGGCTATGTCAGCAGGCCGTAGGAGACGCATGCAAAGTTTGAAACACCATTTTTTAATGGCGATGCCGCATCTGGATGATCCTGACTTTGTGGGCAGCCTGATCTACCTCTGTGATCATGACCATAACGGCTGCATGGGGGTTATCACCAACCGCCCGTTGGATATGACGCTGGATGCACTGTTTGATCAGTTGGAGCTGGGGGGGGAAGACAGCCCCCACCGCAATGCTCCGGTCTATTACGGTGGCCCTACGCACAAGGATCGCGGCTTTATCCTCCATCTTGGCGATAGCCAGGAGTGGGACTCCAGCGTTCAGGTAGAGGATGGTGTGGCACTGACGACCTCTATGGATATTCTTCAGGCGCTAGCTAACGGTGAAGGTCCTGAGCACTTTCTGATTTGTCTGGGCTGTGCGGGTTGGGAGGTCGGTCAGCTTGAAGATGAACTAAAGGACAATAGCTGGCTGACGGTTGAGGGCCAGACGGACGTGCTGTTCAACACGCCACCTGCTGAGCGCTTAACGGCTGCCGCAGGATTGTTAGGAGTGGATCTATACCTGATGACTCGTGATGCAGGGCACGCGTGATGGCAGAGGTTGGCCAACGCTTAATTCTTGCCTTTGATTACGGTACGCGGCGTATTGGGGTCGCCGTGGGCAATGAGCTTTTAAAAAGCGCCCGCGAGCTTTCCCCACTTACTGCACGTGACGGCATCCCCGACTGGAATAAAGTAGAGCAACTGCTGAAAGAGTGGCAGCCGGACCTTCTGGTGGTTGGCTTACCGCTCAATATAGATGGCAGCGAGTCGGACATGAGTAAGCGTGCCCGCAAGTTTGGCAACCGTTTACACGGGCGCTATGGCAAACCCTGCGTAATGGTAGACGAACGTGGCTCTACCCGCGAAGCCAAGCTGATTGCCCGTGAAGCGGGTCACCGAGGCAACTACCGCGAAGAGAGCGTCGATGGCATTGCGGCGGTGTTGATTCTGGAAGGCTGGTTTGCCCATCAGGAAGGTCTTCCCGATGGGCGTTCTGCTCTCTAGCGTATATAAGTAGCGTTAGCGATCCAGTGTCCCGATCTGGCTGGGTACAAACCAGCGCACCGGGTGAAGGTCTTTCTCAATCAGTGAATCGACGTGCAGCAGCGTTGCAAAGATGGCCATCCGCATGGCGATGCCGTTATCTGTCTGACGAAAGATCGCCAGGCGCGGGTCGCCGTTAAGATCCACGTTCAAATCATTCGCGCCGGGGCGGCTATCGCGGGGCAGCGGGTGCATAACAATGGTCGACTCACTGCAGCGTTGATCCAGAAACGCCTTGTTGACTATAAAGTCATCCGAGATGCCCTGGAAGTTCTCGTTCATTTCTTCGGTAAAGCGCTCTTTCTGAATTCGCGTGGTGTACACAACATCCAGATCACTGAAGTCAGTGGCTAAATGATCGCGTACCTCTACCTGGTGCCCGCGTGATGTGACCAGGTCAATCAGTGCAGTAGGCATTTCAAGCCCGGGCGGCGATACCAGTGTGATACGTAACGGATCGTATAAAGAAAGCAGCTTGATCAGAGAGTGCACCGTACGCCCATACTTGAGATCGCCGGTCAGCAGAATATGTGCTCCGCCAAGCGATTTGCCTAATCGCTGAAACTCCTTATCGATCGTATAGATATCCAGCAGGGCTTGGCTTGGGTGTTCACCAGGGCCGTCGCCGCCGTTAATCACCGGTACATTCGTCGCCGCCGCAAACTCGGCAACAGAGCCTTGATCCGGGTGACGCATGACAATCGCATCGCAGTAGCCACTCATTACCCGGCTGGTATCGTAAAGCGACTCGCCTTTGGCCATGGATGAGAATGTAAAGCCTGTGGTATCACATACGCTGCCGCCCAACCGACAAAACGCCGTATGAAAACTTACCCGGGTGCGCGTGCTGGCTTCGAAGAACAAGTTGCCCAAAACGGCTCCCTCAAGAACACGGGTAACCTGACGACGCTGGGCAATGGGCTCCATTTGGGCCGCAACACGAAGAAGGTGGTTAACGCTGTCGCGGTTTAAGGAGTCAACGGATAGCAGATGGGGGCTCATCATGGACCTCATGTTGAAGTAGAAGGCGAAGTGGGTAGATGAAGTGATTGCGTGTAGTGTAACCGCCAATACGTGGTTCGCCGAAGTGCTTTCACGGCCTTATAAAAAAGGCTGCTGATGTTTTTCAAACATATTTCACCCAGCCCCTTGCCAAACGCCCGGCGAATCCGTAAAGTACGCATCCGCTGCCGGGGACGCCCAGCGTTACCAGCGGTGAAGAAGGTGAAAACCTTCGGTTTGTCAGGAGGTTAGCGAGGTTTAAGTCGCTTGCTTCACCCGCTGAAAACAGCGGTTGACAAACATCAGGAAAAGCGTAGAATACGCCTTCCTCGCTGAGGCAAGCGGCTCCG
>NZ_JBQSVC010000012.1:0-96422 GCF_052376035.1 Halomonas sp. AOP7-E1-9 | reverse complement strand
AATTTCGGAGCCGACCAGCTTCTCCATTTCAGGCCATTCTGTTTCATGAACAATTTGTGCAGCAGTGGCAATCTGCTCATCACTGAGTTCGACGACATCAATGCCTGAATCTCGCACTTTATCCAGGAATTCTTCACTCAAGCTCTGAGCCTCATCCCAAGACCACAGCACAGTGTCGTCGGCAGCGCTCTGTAGTAAGTCGCGGTTCTCCTCAGAAAGTCCTTCCCACCAGTCTTTATTCACTAGCCAGAAAGCAGTTTCAAAGTAGTCATTGGTAAGAATGTTCGTTTCCAGAACATCTCGCTGCTGGTAAGTTTCTACTGCAGTCGAAAAGGCTCGGGCATCGACTGTACCTAGCTGTAGGGCGGTATAGACCTCTGAGAGTGGAATAGGTACTGATGCGAAGCCAAGGTTACGGAAGCGGTCAATGGCGATAGGGACAGGTGGTACACGGACCTTAATATTGTTGCCATCTTCGGGGAAGTTGACAGGGACTTCTCCTACGCCTTTGCGGATAACAAGGGAGCCAAAATCGGTAGGGATAATGCCGATAGTATGCAGGTCGAGATCATGAAATATGCTGTTATAGACTTCTAGCATTTCGCCATTAGGCCCATAGACATCCCGAGCGTCTTCCCAGTTCGAAACAACATAACCAAGCCATGAGAGGTCGAGGCGTTCGTCAAATTCCGAGGCACCCCAAGTCAGCGTCATCGGCACAACGCCTTGCATGGATTGCTCAAATAGAGACGTCCAGTCTCCTAAATCACCACCTTGGTGGTAGGCAATCTGAAACTCCTCACTTTCCTGAATCTCGTCGATAAAACGCTCAGAAATAGCGTGGAAGATATGATCGCTTGGCATGGCATGTGCCAATATGAAGCGCTCATTAGCTTGCGCTTGGGACGTAATGCCCACGCTCGCCATAGCAACGGCTGCAATCGCTACGCTTGTGCGAATCTTCGTAAGCGGTAATCTTTTCGGCATCTCTACTACTCCTTTCTTGTACTTTGTTTATTAAGAAGAGTTTTATAGTATATATTAGCTTAATAGACTGGGTGTTGAGCTTTAGTGCATGGTTTTTAGTTCTTGAAAATTATCCGCTATTGCTGTTTATGTTTTCTAGATCTAGATAAAGATTAAAGCCACCTTTGATCAACTTCTAGTTAATCAAAAATAGATTTACCCCTCCTGTCACTAATAGGTTTTTTTGATTTATATCAAGCTCTTCAAATAACTTGACATTGCGAAGTTCAGGCTAGGGTAAATAATTTTTATTTTAAATAAGTATTTGATTAATCTAACGTAAGGTTTTGTTTAACATAGTTGGTTTTTGGCACGTAATTACCCCGTCTCTATTATGCTTAAGTATTAGTGTTTGGAGAGGTGCTGATCAGTTTATTCAACTCATCAAAATATGTTTCCAAAACTAAATTAGAAAACCCTCCTTTACGGGTGATGGCGCTGTAACCTGTGAAGTAATGCCATTTATTGGGTGGCAGTGCTTTCATCTGCCCGTCGCGTACCCATCGCTCAGCATAATGAGTGGGTAGGTATCCGATATAGCTCCCAGACAGTATAAGAAAAGCAACGCCCTCGCGGTCGGTCGCTGACGCTGATGCTTTAAGCGGTTCATGCATTGCCTTTATTTCTGGTGTTTGGGCATAAGCGGGTACAACAGCGTCGTAATGTGGTAAGTCTTCTTCCGTAATATTGTTCGCGTGAAATAGTGGGTGTTCAGTCGAGCAGTAAAGTCTTGAGGTTTCTTCGTACAGTGTCAGGTAGTCAAGCCCTGGTAGAGTTTTGAGATTAGGAATAACGCCGGTATGTAAGCGTCCATCAAGAACGGCTAGCTCAATATCACTAGGCGGAATCATGCGAATGTTGATACGAACATCGGGGCCTTTCTCTTTGAGTGCATTAAGCGCATGAGTTATATGCATTTCGGGCATGGTTACTAGGTTATCGGTAATACCAATGTTGAGCTCACCTTTGAGCTGGGCATGCAAGCCGTTGACTTGAGTGCGAAATCCCTCAACTGCCGCTAAAAGCTGTAGAGACAATTGGTAAACTTCAGAGCCTTCATTCGTTAGGGCAAAGCCACTACGGCCACGTTGACAAAGGCGGAGGCCAAGTCGTGTTTCCAAGTCATTCATTGCCATGCTAATGGCAGCACGGCTAATGCTTAATTCGACTTCAGCCGCTGAGAAACCCCCGCATTCCACGACTTTTCGATAAATTCTGAGGAGCCGAAGGTCAGAGTCGCTTGGTTGCCCCATTGGCGCTACTTTCCGAAGTGCCATATTTTTCTTGCTCCTTACCTACACAGTGAGATTTATGTAACCCCCATCGTAGCGTCATCGTGCTTAAAAGTTAAGTAAGTAGTTATTTGAAATAAACTAGTTGTTTATTTAACTTATCAAAGAGGCGTTCTAGGCTGGTTTTCTAAACCCCATTAATGACAAGACTCTATAGAGGGTAATAGATATGTCAGCTCAAGAGTTTTCCCCTACTGCTGGGCTCAGCGTCGAGCAACTCGACGCATACTGGATGCCTTACACCGGCAACCGTCAGTTCAAACGCGACCCGCGTATCATCACCGGTGCCAAGGGCAGTTATCTCACCGATGCCCAGGGTCGCCAGGTTTTTGACGGCCTCTCCGGATTGTGGACGTGTGGCGCTGGGCACTCTCGCCCAGAAATCGCCGACGCGGTAAGCAAGCAGTTGCGCGAGCTGGACTATGCACCTGCTTTCCAGTTCGGGCATCCCAAGGCGTTTGAACTTGCTCATCGTCTGCGTGAGCTGACACCTAAAGGTCTGGATTACACCTTTTTCACCGGCTCGGGTTCCGAGAGCGCCGATACGTCCTTGAAGATTGCCCGCGCCTACTGGCGTAAGAAAGGAAAACCCACCAAGACCAAGCTGATCGGGCGTGCCAAGGGCTATCACGGCGTCAATTTCGGTGGTTTCAGTGTGGGCGGTATTGGTGCCAATCGGGCGCTTTATGGGCAGGGCGTCGATGCTGACCACCTGCCCCACACCCTGATTGCTGAGAACGCCTTCACCCGTGGCATGCCCGATCGCGGTGCCGAGAAGGCCGACGAGCTGCTTGAGTTGATCGCGCTGCACGACGCTTCCAATATCGCCGCGGTGATCGTCGAGCCACTGGCTGGTTCCGCAGGGGTAATCCCGCCGCCGAAGGGGTACTTGCAGCGGCTGCGCGAGATCTGCGACCAACACGATATCCTGCTGATCTTCGACGAGGTGATCACCGCCTTTGGGCGCATGGGATCTATGACCGGTGCCGAGGAGTTCGGCGTCACTCCCGATATAATGAATTTCCCAAGCAACTGACCAACGGTGCGGTCCCCATGGGCGGCGTGATCGTTCAAAGTGAGATTTATCACACCTTCATGGAGCAGGGTGGTGCCGACTACATGCTTGAGCTGCCCCATGGCTACACCTATTCCGGGCACCCGGTGGCCTGTGCCGCAGCCCTATCGGCTCTGGACGTGCTCGAGCAGGAATGCCTGATCGACCGCGTGCGCGAGATGAGCCCAGTCTTCGAAGAAGCGCTTCACGGGCTTAAGGGCACGCGTTATATCAGCGATATCCGTAACTATGGACTCGCTGGCGCCTTGCAGATCGAACCCTACCCTGGTGAGCCGGCCCGCCGACCCTACGAGATCGCTATGAAGTGCTGGGAAAAAGGCTTCTACGTGCGCTACGGCGGTGACACCATTCAGCTCGGCTTGCCCTTTATCGTCGAGCGTGAGGAGATCGACCGCGTCGTCAATGTGATAGGCGATGCCATCAGCGAACTGAACTGAAGCTCTTACTTCTGCAGACTAAACCGACAGACCCAACAAGAGGCAACTCATGACAACACTCGGCCATCTGATCAACGGTGTGCGTGTCGACCGCGAAGAGCGTACCCAGGATATCTTCAACCCCTCCGTCGGCGAGGTTGCCGGCCAGGTGAGCTTGGCGAGCAAAGCTACCGTCGAGGAGGCCATTGCCGCTGCCGAGGCCGCCTATCCGGCCTGGCGTGACACCCCGGCCGCCAAGCGCGCCCGGATCATGTTCCGCTTCAAGCAACTGCTGGAAGAGCATGCCGACGAAATCGTCCGCCTGGTCGGCCAAGAGCACGGCAAGATAGTGCATGATGCGCGGGGCGAACTCGCCCGGGGTATCGAGAATGTGGAGTACGCCTGCTACGCCCCGGAGCTGCTCAAGGGCGAGCACAGCAAGAATACCGGCCCCAGCATCGACTCCTGGAGCGAGTTCCAACCCTTGGGCGTGGTGGCTGGCATCACGCCGTTCAACTTCCCGGCGATGGTGCCGCTGTGGATGTATCCCATGGCCATCGCCTGCGGCAACACTTTTGTTCTCAAGCCCTCCGAGCGTGACCCCAGCTCGGCACTCTACATTGCCGAGCTGGCCCAAGAGGCGGGGCTGCCCGCCGGCGTGATCAATGTGGTCAACGGTGACAAAGAAGCCGTCGACACTCTGCTCGACGACCCGCGCGTGCAGGCCGTCAGCTTCGTCGGCTCCACTCCGATCGCTGAATACATCTACTCCCGGGCAAGCGCTAGCGGCAAGCGTTGCCAGGCCTTGGGCGGCGCCAAGAACCACGCCATCGTCATGCCCGACGCCGACATGGACAACGTGGTCAACTCCTTGAACGGGGCGGCCTTCGGTTCGTCGGGCGAGCGCTGCATGGCGCTTTCCGTTGCGGTGGCCGTGGGCGACGAAGCCGCCGATACGCTGATCGCCAAGATGCAGGAGCAGATGAAGTCGCTCAAGGTCGGCCCCTTCTCCGACAAGAGCAACGATTTCGGCCCGGTGATCACTAAGGCGCACCAGGAGAAGGTCTGCGGCTATATCGACAGTGCCGAACAGCAGGGCGCCACCATCGTGGTCGATGGGCGCGGTGTTCAGGTGCCGGGGCACGATAATGGCTTTTACGTGGGCGGCACCCTGATCGATCGGGTGACACCCGAGATGACCTGTTACCAAGAGGAGATATTCGGCCCGGTACTACTGGTGGTGCGCGCCGGTTCCATGGATGAGGCGATGAAACTGATCGACGATCACGAGTATGGCAACGGCACTTGCATCTATACCCGCGATGGGGAAGCGGCACGTTATTTTAGCGACCGTATTCAGGTTGGCATGGTGGGCATCAACGTGCCGCTACCGGTGCCGGTCTCCTACCACAGCTTCGGCGGTTGGAAGCGTTCGTTGTTTGGCGACCTTTCCGCCTATGGCCCCGATGCGGTACGTTTCTACACGCGGCGCAAGACGATCACCCAGCGCTGGCCGTCGGCCGGGGTTCGTGAGGGCGCACAGTTCTCTTTCCCCTCCTGATCGAGCCGGGTCTACCAATATCAGCGCATGACCGGAGGGTCATGCGCTCGGCCTCCTAACAAAAAGAGATAATGATCATGCAGATTGCTATTTCCAAGGAAATCAAAACCACGAATATCGTGTCGCCTTGACCCTCGCCGGCGCCCGCGAGCTGGTCAGCCGTGGTCACACCGTCACCGTGCAGGCCGGGGCAGGAGAGGGCGTTGGTTTCGCGGGTGCTACCTATGAAGCCGCAGGCGTCCGCACCGAGGCTGATGTGGCTAAGGTGTGGGGCAGTGCTGAGCTTATACTCAAGGTTAAGGAGCCGCAGTCCGAAGAAATCAAACGCCTCAAGGGGGGCCAAACGCTGTTCACTTACCTCCTCTTGGCCGCCGAGGAAGCCTTGACCCGGGGCCTTATCGAAAGTTGTGCCACCTGCATCGCCTACGAGACCATCACCGACCGTCAGGGCGGCCTACCTTTGTTGGCTCCGATGAGTACGGTTGCCGGACGCATGGCTGCGCAGCTTGAATTATTTACGCAATGTATGTGCCCATCATAGTCGGTTGTGGAATCGCAATATGACGGACCAGCCGCGTAAGCCCGCCCATAGTGAAGCCTCTCTATTTTCCCTGGGCTGGCAAAACTCCCATGTTCAGGCGCGCCCTTTCCTACTGTTCTGTATTGTTCAGTACCTATTGATGACGGTTAACCCGACGAGCACTTGGTGGGCTCGCTTATCAGAGTTGTTAAGCAGTTTCCCAGATTTGCGCGAAGCAGGGCTAAATCTAAAAGGCATGGGAATTATAGAAGGCTGGGAGCAGTGGGAATGGGAAGCAAGGCAATAAAAAACCCCTAAGCAATGCTACTGCGTGGCAGTCTCACCGATAGGGGCCGTGTTGGCGTAAATACTAGGCCCTCACGTTTCGAAAGGCAACACTTTTTAACACCTGTAGGGTGGCAAATTACTATGGCCATTGAGCAAGGAATCTGGAAGCTCGCGAACACTCCTGGCGCGCTTCCACAAAAGCTGCTACCAACGGGGCTGGCGGATGAAAGCCTGCTGGAAGAGCAGATTATGCAGGATGTCTCAATTCTGAATCGGGACTGGCTGCTGATCGGCCGTCAGGTGCGTACCGGCTTTGGTAAGCTGATCGATCTACTGGCCGTAGACGCCAACGGCACGGTAATTGTGATAGAGCTAAAGCGCGATAAAACCCCGCGTGATGTCGTCGCTCAGGCTATCGACTACGCCTCTTGGGTGGTGACACTTGCCGATTACCAGTTGATTGATATTTACCAGCAGTTTGCCGAGTGCTATGGGCGTACGCTTGTCACTTTGGGCGAAGCCTTTGAGGCCAAGTTTGGTATGGCGCTGGATAGTGTGACACTCAACGAGAGCCATCAACTGGTCGTGGTCGCTACGCAGTTGGATGCCAGCAGCGAGCGCATTATCAACTACCTGAACGAACACGCCCAGCTGTCCATCAATGCCATGTTCTTCTCCGCGTTTGAAGATAACGGCAATCGCTATCTCAGCCGCGCCTGGATGATTGACCCTGATGAGCCGCCTAAGCCGGTAGCACGTAAAGCCAATAAAGAACCGTGGAACGGCGAGTTCTACGCCTCATTTGGTGACGACCGGCCGTGGGAGCTTGCTCGGCGCTTGGGTTTTATCGCCGGTGGCGGTGCTACGTGGTATTCCAAAACGCTGGCAATGCTTTCAGAAGGCGACCGGGTGTGGGTCAATATCCCTAAAACAGGTTACGTGGGCGTTGGAGAGGTTATCGGCGAGCGCAGCCAGGCCACGGAATACCCGTTTGAAACGGAAAACGGCCCCAAAACGTTACTCGATATAGTGCGTCCAGATGATTACCCGCACTTGTATCAAGAGCTTAATGACGAGGAAGACAACGCTGAGTACCTGGTGCCGGTGCGCTGGCTCTATACCGTCGAGCGTGCGCAGGCGTTCAGCGAAGTGGGGCTGTTTGGTAATCAAAATACGGTGTGCAAGCCTACCGCGCCTAAGTGGTCGCATACGGTTAATCGGCTTAAGCAGATGTGGCCGTTAGATGTTCGTTCTCCAGCTTGATGCTAATTCTCTAGATACAGTAATTACACCCTCGGAAAGTGCCTTAACGCTCACCAAGGACGTGCCTGATTACCACCTCAGCCCGATACCCAGGCACGTTTCACCACTAAAAAACTACTGACTAGCAGTAGGCCGCACCACAATATCGCTGGTGTCGACGTCGTCAGGCTGGTTGATAGCATGGGCGATGGCGGCAGCAATGGCCTCGGGTTTAAGGGCAATCTGGCGGTAAGCTTCCATGGCCTCGGCGGCTTCCTTGTCGGTGATGGTGTTGGCCAACTCCGACTCCACAACGCCGGGATAAACGCAGGTGACGCGCAGGCAGTTGGTTTCCTGGCGCAGGCCGTCAGAAATGGCGCGCACGGCGTATTTGGTCGCGCAGTACACGGCGGCGGTGGGCACGACACTCAGCCCGCCGATGGAGGAGATGTTGATAACCTGCCCCGCCTGTTGCGCCTGCATGGTGGGAAGAACCGCCGCGATTCCGTTTAGTACGCCACGAATGTTCACATCGATCATGCGGTTCCACTCATCTACCTTGAGCGCTGCCAGCGGGGAAAGTGGCATAACGCCTGCATTATTGATGATGACATCGATGCGGCCATGGGTGGTGATCGCAAACTCGGCAAACGCCTGCATATCTTCACGGCTAGTGACATCCAGGGCCTGGTAATCAACTGTGCTGCCGTTGGCACACAATTCGCGCGCCAGTGCTTCCAGTCGGTCGGTACGTCGCGCACCAATAATTAGGCGATGGCCTTGCTTGGCCAGTTCGCGGGCCGTGGCTTCACCAATACCGCTGCTGGCGCCGGTCAATAAAACAACTTTAGAGGGGACGTTCGATAGGCTGGTCATGCGTTTTTCCTGTTGTGGGAAAGTACAGGGAAAGCGTAGGGGATGCCCACGAACGGCAATATAGACGATCCTCTTGCATGCTTGCCTAAAGCTATTAATTGGCGGGCTGGAGGCAGGAAACTGACCCAACAGCCTATACTATTACTCTTATGTTGGCTCAGACACTGGCAGTCTCAGTGGCGATCAACGAGGGCGAATAGTGAGAGCATTGAACGAGGTTGCTCATGGTAGCGAGTAGCGATGCGGTAGTGCAGCGCCGGATAATCGAACGGTTATATCAACTCGCCCCGCGCGAGGGATATACCCAGTCGCTGGTGGATGAGGTGCGCCTGATGCGCTCAAACCGGACGCTCAAAAACACCCCGGTGCTATATGAGCCGAGCATCGTCATCATCTGCCAGGGGCGTAAGCGGGGCTATCTGGGCAGCGAAGTGTATCTTTATGATGCGCATCACTATCTGGTGCTAGCGGTACCTCTGCCGTTTATTTCAGAGACAGAGGCGAGCCCTGACGTACCGATGCTGGGGATTGCGATCCGCCTTGATACAGCGGTCATTGCAGAGCTTGTCACCCAGCTGGATGAAACGGTCGATGTTCAGCCAACCCCACCCCGCGGCATGCTTTCCACACCGCTTGATCAATCGCTTGCCGGTGCAACGCTACGCTTGCTGGATGCGCTGGCAACGCCTGCGGATGCACGCATTCTAGCACCGTCCATCGTGAGAGAGATTTGCTACCGGGTACTGACCGGCGAGCAGGGCGGAAGCGTTCGCTCGGCGTTATCCCACTATGGGCAGTTCGGGAAGATAGCCAAGGCGCTACGCCGCATCCATGTACATTACGCCGCTCCGCTGGAAGTGGGCACGCTCGCCCATGAGGTGGGAATGAGCGCTCCGGCGTTTCATGCGCACTTCAAATCCGTCACTCAAACCTCGCCTATCCAGTACATCAAATCGACGCGCTTGCACCATGCGCGGCTGTTGATGATTCGTGATGGATTGACCGCCGCTGCTGCGGCGAGCCGGGTAGGCTATGAAAGCCCTTCCCAGTTCAGCAGGGAGTTCAAGCGGCTATTTGGTCAGCCACCTGCAGAGGAGGTGCGCGCTATGAAATTGAGTCTGGCGTTATCACCGCCTGCTCCTATCACCGATATCGCTTCATTGCATTGAGAACGATACGATGCCAGATGCTAACTCATTAGCACATTTTATAATCTCTCAGCCTATACGAGTTACCAATGAACATACTCGATAAACGCGCCTTCTACCTGCTGGAAGTAAGCAGTTGCGGCGGTATTCGCGCGGCGGCTGAGCATTTGCATATTAACCCCTCCGTGGTGAGTCGGCAGGTTCGCAGCCTTGAGCGAGAGCTGGGAATGGCGCTATTAGAGCGGCAGGGGCGCCATATGATGTTAACCGAGGCGGGGCTGCTGGTGGTGGATAGCTTTCTTGCCCAGCGGCGGCTCAACTCGGAGCTGGGGGATACGCTTTCCCGGTTGCGCAATCTACAGGCGGGGAAGGTCGTGGTTTCGGTGGGCGATGGGTTTGTGGATAGCTTTATCAACTACGTGATGAAGCGCGTCTCCGAACATTACCCGGACGTGCTGATCGAGATCAAAACGGGCATCTACTACCCCCGTGAGCCCCACGAGATGGTGGCCAACGACGAGGTGGATATTGCGATTACCTATGGGCCAATCTCGGATCCGAGGCTGGTGGTACACTCCTTTGAGCGCGGCCCGCTATGTGCCCTGGTGGCACCTTTTCATCCGCTGGCCCGGCAGGAGAGTGTTACGGTAGCAGAGCTTTTGCAGCACAAGCTTATTTTTCTGCCCGATGTATCGGGGTCGCAGCAGTTTGTAAATGCGTTGTTTAGCGCCGCCGGGCAACCCGCCACGCCCGCCTACCGTTGCAACCTGCATTCTGTTTCACGGCGCATGGCGAGTGCCGGTATTGGGGTGTCGTTCATGACCGCGGCGGCTGCACGCAATGAGGTGGACGAAGGGCAGCTCAGAGCAATTCCCGTGGCGCACCCACTGGCAGCCAGCAGTCAGGGCAATCTGGTAAGAAGAGTCGGCAGAAGGCTTTCACCCGCTGCCGACTATTTATGGAAGCTGATGCTGACGATGCAGTAATCAGTTCGCCATCATGTAAACGCCGGGGCCGATCGGCCACCCCATGGCTAGCCAGAACATCAAAAAGGCGGACCAGGCGAGCAGGAAGGTAACCGCTAGCGGCAGCATGGTGGCTATCAGCGTGCCCAGCCCCATGTCCGGCTTGTAGCGCTGCATGTACACCAGGGCAACCGAGAAGTACGGGCTCATGGGGGAAATGATATTGGTGCTGGAATCACCGATGCGGAACATGGCCAGTACGAAAGCGGGGTCGAAATCGATCATCATCAGCATCGGCACGAATACTGGGGCCATCAGCGCCCACTGGGCCGAGCCGCTGGTCATGAACACGTTGAGTACCGCACTCATGGCAATGAATGCCCCCACCAGCGGCAGGCCGGTAAAGCCGGTGCTCTGCAGAATGTTCGAACCCTCGATGGCAATGTACTGACCAAGCTCCGACCAGCGGAAGTAGGCGATGAACTGTGCAATGGCGAAGAACAGCACCAGCGTGGGCGCCAAGTCGCTTGCTGATTCGGCCATGCGCTGGGGGACGTCGCGGCTGGTCGTTATCTTGCCGGTGGTAATGCCGTACACTAGGCCGATGGTCACGAAATAGCCAAACATGAGTGGCACCAGCGAGCGTAGGAAAGGTGACGGAATTAGCCCGCCCTCTTCGTTACGCAGCGGGGATGCTTCAGGAATAACGGCAATCAGGATCAGCGCCAGATAGATCAAGGTGGCGAAGCCGACCCGCTTAAGGCCTAACTTCTCTTCCGGTGTTAACTCCGGCTTGACGATATCCGTCTTAAAATCCTTGCTCATCGGCAGCGTGCGCGTGAGCCGCGGTTCAACCACCTTATCGATAATCAGCGTACCCGCAATGGCAAGCACGAATACTGAGCAGGCCACAAAATAGTAGTTATCAACTGGCGAAATATAGGCATCAGGATCGACCAACCGTGCTGCTTCGGTAGTGATGCCGGCAAACAGCGCGTCCCCGACAGTAATAAACAGGCTGGCATCAAAACCTGCACCGGCGGCGGCGTAGGCTGCGGCAGCGCCCGCAATAGGGTGACGGCCCACCGAGTGATACAGCATGGCGGCCAGCGGTATCAAAATCAGGTAGTTGGCATCAGAAGCAATACTGCCGCAGATGCCCGCCAAAAATACGCAGAAGGTTAGCAGTGAGGGCGGGGCTTTGGCGACGCTTACCTGCATCAGCGTCGACATCAGGCCGACCTTATCGGCCAAGCCAATACCGAACATCACCACCAAAATAAGCCCAAGCGGTGGGAAATTGACGAAGTTACTGACCACACTGGTCAGCATGAATTCTAAACCATCGCCTGATAGCAGGCTTTGGACATAGACGGTGTCGCCGGTTTGTGGGTTGATCGCCGAGACGCCAAACGTGGCGAGCATGGCTGAGATAACTACAACCACTACGGCGAGGATGGTAAATAGGATGAACGGATGAGGAAGTTTGTTACCTACGCGTTCAATAGAAGCGAGTACAGACTGCATAGTGTTAACCCTTGTTTTTAGAAATTTTTTGGTTGTAAAAAGGTTGTCAGCTGCGTAACAGTAGCCCTTTTGCTAAAGCAACAAACATGCCACCTGCTACCTGTAATATGTTGTCGTTAAAGTCGTAGTGTTCGTTGTGAAGATAAGCGCTGTCGCCGTTACCGACGAAGAAAAAGCAGCCAGGCACTTCCTGTAGGTAGAACGCAAAGTCTTCGGCACCCATGGTGGGCATGTAATCCAACTGCTGAATGTCGTTACTGACTACATATTTGGAGGCGAGTGCTAACACCCGTTCAGACCATTCGGGATCATTGGATAGTGGTGGAATCTGGTGAATGTGTTCAAGTTTGAAGCTGGCGCCATGGGCATCACACACGCCTTTAGTGACCTGCTCAAGCTTGCCAGCCAGCGCATCGCGGGATGAGGGGCGGTCACTTCTAATATTCACCACGAGCTCTGCGGCGCCGGGGATTACGTTGGCTGCATCGCCTGCATGAAAGGACGCTACGGTAATCACACCGGATTCCAAGGGTGATTTGTGACGGGCCACCAACCCTTGCAATTGTTGTACTAGCGAGGCGCCAACGTAGATCGGATCAATGGCCAAGTGAGGCATGGCCGCATGGCCAGAGACGCCCTCGATGATGACTTTGAACGTGTCGTTGCCACCCATAGCCGGACCGGGCTTTACGAACAGTTGGCCTTCAGGAAAGCCGGGGCGATTGTGGTAGCCAAATACGGCTTCCACTCTAGGGTTTTCAAGCACCCCAGCCTTGACCATCGCATCCGCACCGTTGCCGCCTTCTTCCGCTGGTTGAAAAAGCAACTTGAGATGCCCACACAGTTCATCACGCTTTTCCATGATGACTTCGGCGGCGAGTAGTAGCGTGGCGGTGTGTCCGTCATGTCCGCAGGCGTGCATAAGACCTTCATTCTGCGAACGATGGCCAAACGTATTGGCTTCGTGAATAGGAAGCGCGTCCATATCAGCACGAAACGCGATCACAGGACCTTCGCGGCCGGTATCCAGTTCCGCCAGGATCCCTGTTGTCGCAATACCCTCAGTTACCTTGTAGCCAAGCGCGCGTAATCGTTCGGCGGCTAGCTTGGCGGTTTGGGTTTCTTGGTATTTAAGCTCAGGCTGCTTGTGGAGAGTTTGTCGCAGAACGATTGCATCTTGTATTTGCTTATCGGTAAACATTGCCTGTCCTTGCCGTTATTGATGTGCCTATTGGCAACGTTATTAGGAAGACTAACCCTAAGTGACTTCACGGGTGGAAAGGAGAAGCAGGAACGTTATCTTTGTTGCTTTTTGAGCAACATTTAAATTAGATCCATGGTTTTAGTGCAAGATTTAGAAGTTATGTAGCTCAATAAAAAGCCGCGCAATCGCGCGGCTGCCTCATTTACTCTAAACCCCTTAAAACTCAGTCCTCAACGTAAGCGAGGCACTACGTGGGGCGCCGTAAGCCGTAGCGGTTGTAGTAGCGTTGGTCGAGCAGGTTGTCGACGTTAAGCGTTACGCTGGTTTCATCGTTGATATCGTATTTTGCCATGGCGTTAACGATGGCGTAGCCGGGCCAGTTGACGGCAGTGGAACCTGTGCTGACGCCGTTTGTAGGTTGGCCTGCCGGGCCTGATATCGCATGGGTGTTGCTTTGCGCGTACACACCGCCGCCGAAGGTCATGCGGTTCAAGAAACCGGACGGTTCATACGTAGTGGAAAGCTTGAACAGATGCGATGGGTCGCTGCTGCCATCCGAGTCCACACGGCGGAAGTGCAGGTAAGTGTAGCCACCGTAAACATTCCAGTTGGGCGTCAAAGAGCCGGCGATCTCCAGGTCGATGCCATCGGTTTCATAGCTGTCGCCCACGATGGGTTTAACCGTGGCGCCGCTGGTGGTTTCACGGGTTTGCGGCGTGAATGTGCTGGTGTAGCTTGCATATAGCGAGTGATTGTCCGTGAGGTCATACACCACGCCCGCGTAGGGGTTACCACGCCGTTTTCGTGCTGACTTGAGTGATCACTTGTGCGCAGTATCGTCATGGCGCATCGCGGCAGATTGGCGCTCAAAAACCGAACCGGTGGCGGGCTACGTGTTGTAATGGCGCTACCCGCCTGTGCTGACACGTCAAGGGAAAGCGCCTCTTGATGCGTGTGGCTTCGGCGCGGGGATAGGGCTTGAGATGAGCGGGGCAAGCGTAAGAATTAGCGCAGCAGCAGGTCTTCCTTAATGGGAATAAACGCGCTCGCTTCGTTCATTAGTGACGCAGCGGTGAGCTGGGGAACGCCATACACCTCTACTTTTTTCCCATACTTGATGCGAATTTTATTCACCAGCAAGTCAAAATCGCCATCACCCGTTACCAGTACGATAACGTCGGCGTGCTCTGCGTACTCAATGGCATCCAGCGCAATACCCACATCCCAATCGCCCTTGGCAGAACCATCGGCGCGTTGAATAAAGGGCTTTAGCTTCACCTCAAAACCAATGGCTCTGAGTATATTTTGAAACTCGCGCTGTTTCTTATCGCCTTTATCAATGGCATAGCAGAACGCACCCACCACGTCTCTGCCCGCGGTGGCTTGCGCCCAAAACCGGTTGTAATCAAAGTTTCTCCGATATGCATCCCGCGTGGTGTAGTAGACGTTTTGTGTATCAATAAAGATGGCGACGTTGGTCATAAATATGGCTCGTTGCGGACTATCCCATCATGCGGGCATGTTGGTCCCATAGAATCCAGATCGTACCGGCCACGATGATAAGCACGATCAGCGTGGTGAAGAGAATACGCTTTAGAGCGTCCCGGTGCGATTTAGCCTAGCCAATATGTAGGAAAAAGCGCAGATGAACAATGATGCGCAACAGTGCGAGCACACCGAATGCCATAAGGGCAGGCATCCCTGTTAGCAGGCTTAGGGAGATGTTTGCACATGACTCACCCTGACTGATCTTGCAGGCAAGTGAGCGCTGGATAGGCCATTCATGCTGGGCAAGTCATTCATGAAACGCCCCGCCATGTTTCGTCGGCGGGCGTTTCATGAAAGGGTCTCAGTAGCTGTGATGCGCTAATGCGAATGTATTACTTTCCTCGGTGACCTTAAAGCGACCTACCATGCTGGCCATGTCGCCTGCTTGGTCGTCCAGTGAGCGGCTCGCTGTGGCGACCTGCTCGACCAGCGCAGCATTCTGCTGAGTGACTTCTTCCAGCTGGGTTAACGCCTGATTAATTTGCTCAATGCCTGATGACTGTTCGGTGGTTGCTGCGGATATTTCTGACACCAAAGCAGCCGTATGCTGAGCACGTTCTGCAATGTTTTTTAGCGTATCGCTTGTTGAGGTAACCAGTTCTTCCCCGTCTTCTATACTTTTAACGTTATTGTCGATCAGCTTTCGAATCTGCTTGGCTTCTTCTGCACTTCGGCTTGCCAGGTTACGTACCTCTGAGGCTACCACTGCAAATCCACGCCCTTGCTCCCCGGCTCTTGCGGCTTCTACGGAGGCATTCAAGGCTAGGATATTGGTCTGGAAAGCGATGTTATCAATGGCTTCCACTATCGCGGTGACTTGCTGATTGGCTTCATGGATCTGCTCCATCGCCATACGCGCCCGTTCGGCTATATCGTTAGCGGAATTTGCCTGGCTTGCCATGTCCTGTGTAGAACGACGTGCTTCCTGAGCCGTATCTGCACTTTGCTTCACGGTGGCCGTAATCTGCTCCATGCTGGATGCCGTTTCCACAAGCGACGCAGATTGCTCTTCGGTGCGCTGGGCAAGGTCTGCATTCCCCTTGGCAATCTCCTTGCTGGCAACTTCGACAGACTGAGCACCCTGCTTGATGCTGGCCACCAGCTCTTCCGTTTTAGCCGTTGATTCGTTGAACGCCTGATAAAGCTGTGACAACTCATCGCTTCCTGGAATCGCCAAGCGCTGAGTCAGATCTCCTCCACGTGTCTGGATGTTTTCAAGCGCTATTTTTAGCGGGCGTACAATACTGCGGACAATGAGCACAGAAAGCAGAACCGCTAACAGAGCCGCCGCTAAGGAGCACGCCAGATAATACGCCAGCTCGCTGACCGCGTTGTCACGCAAGCTCTGGGCTGTTTCAAGCAGAAGATCGGCCGCTTCTCGTCCTACTTCCGCCTGGCTGTCAATCAGCATGGTTTGTTGGTCAAACCACTGCTGGTGATTGATATTGAAATCTCCAGCCGTGCCTTGCTCCACCGCGGTACGTCGCATGTCAGCAAGCGTTTTAGCAAGATCACTTTCCAGTATAGCTGCCAGCTCGCTCTGCAGGCTGGCATTGGAAAGCTGATTAAACGTTTTAAGGTATGCTTCTGATCGGCCTGTGATCGACAGCAAATTGGCGAACGCGGTAGAAGACATGGCGTCTGCACTAAAAGCGGTTGTTAACATGGCCCGCTCAATACCCGCTAGTTCTTTTATGTTTAACAAATTGTAATAAGCATTGAGCTGTCGAACAATTTCTCCGCGCTCAACGCTAAAGGTAAGTTGGCTGACAATGTTGATTAAAAAATCATTAATGTCCGTATAATAACGGTTGGATTGATCGCCTGGTATTTCCAGCCTGTCGGCGCGCAAACGGATTGTGTTTATCTCATGCAAAATTTGTTTAGCTTGAACTACCTGCTCTTGAACGCTTGTGTCATCTTCATAAAAGATAAGATTTTCGGTATAAAGATTGAACTTCTCAATCTGTCCATCGGTCACCTTGCGCTGGCTAGGCAGCTCAGTGCGAAAGTTTTGCCCGCGGCTGCCTAAAAAGGCGGCTGTCATACCACGCTCGCGCTGAAGTTCATGAACCAGGTCACCGGCATACTGGCTCAGTACCGTCATCTCCTGAAGATGATTCATTTCAGACACAATCGCTTTACGTTCTAAAATACCTGACACTGCTAGCCAGGTCATGGCTAGCAATGGCAAGGCGAGAACCAGAATAAACTTACGGCCTATAGTAATACGGTGTAATACCTTCAGCATTATGTTTTCTCACATGAAAAGGATAATTTATGACAACGACGTTGAAAAGCTGACCATAACCTGCGCGTGTGCCTGTGCATTAATGGCTTGCTTACTTTTATCGGCAATGAGCGTTATAGCTGAAGCCATGAGGGGAGAAGATGATTTTAGGCTTGATCTAAGTCAAATTTAGTTAAAAATCAGACTTGTCTATCTTGACGGTAAGTTTTTATGACTTTTTTGAAGTCTATAGTTGATGTGTTTAAAGTGATTTTTATTTTTTCTTATCAGTTGTTTCTTTTTTTAATGGTGGCGTCGCTGTTAGATAGCAAGGTGTCGTAAAGGAGATGGTGGGGCGATGTGCGATCTAAGTGGCATGTTGGTGGGTGTTAACGTCGTATGTTTAATGTCTGCTCACTTGGTTATCTGAGTGGATAGAGAGCAAAGAAGATCAACATTACATGTTAGATAGTTCACCCAGAGAGCTTCTTCATATCAAAAGTGACCAAAACTCGCGAGGTGATAAATAAATGCTGATCTTGAAAGGCGGTTTGATGTGGCAAGCCGCCCTAATAGATAAAGTAATATAGTTAATTGTTTGCCTGCCGTGACAGGATTTCAACAAAACGCTGGCGTGCCGGTGCAGGCAGGTTGTCGGGCAGATCCTCTTCCGTCGCGGTGGTATCGCCGACTTGAATCAGCATCACCATGCCCATGGTGTAATGTGGCGAGCACTTAATGCCCCAAATGCCCTCGGCATTCAGTGTTACCTCAATCTCTTCGTTAATATTGCCTACAAATGCCTCGCCGCCTTCGGGGATCATGCCGTCAATGGTGGCCGCATTATGCCCCGGGGCGGTGGCTAGAAATTTCACCGTATCGCCAGGTTGAACAATAAGATAGTCCGGTGCGAAAGGCATTGGCCCGGTATCATTGCGGTTCAGCATCTCAACGGTATGTGTGTTGGCTAGAGCCGCCAGCGGTAGCAGACCAAGCAGAACAATAAGTCGTTGCATCATTTTCATAGTGAGTAAGCCCATACATTAATGAGTAAGAAGCGCGCCCTTGGGGCACGCTCAATGTGGCGGCGCAATGCCTCACGGTGATAGGTCAAATTCCGCTAACTGGTTGGCGAGTGCTTCCAGCGCAAAAATAGCTCGAACCGAGGGGTCCATCGCATGGGCATCAATCTCAATAATGCGGCCTTGTTGCACGGCTTCGGTCATGCTGGTGACAGGGTCTGACGCAAGATACGCCCGCTTGGCGGCAATGTCGTCGGCTGGGAACCGACGGCGATCCATTCTGGCGGCAGCAATAAACGTGGGATCACTTCTAACAATGGTTTCCCAACCGACGGTGGGCCACTCCTCTTCTGATGTCACGACGTTAGCGATGCCCAGCTTCGACATCATCCAGCCGGGCACGCTATTAACACCTGCCACGTAAGGGTCGATGCCCAGGTCGGCGGAGGAGTACCAAAACACGCCGGTAGTATCGTCCGGTAAATCAAGAGCCGCCGCTTTTTCGATGGCCGCAGCTTCACGCGCCTTCAGTTCGGTTATCAGCTCGTCACCGCGTTCGGCAACATCAAACATCTGCGCAAGCGTCGCGATGCTGTTGTAAAGCAGTTCGGTATCAAACAGCGTTGTGCGGGCGCCGTCCATGCTCTGGTGGTTGCTTTTGCCAATACACTCCGTGGGCATGGTCCAGCTGGGAATGCCCACATCGGCAAACATCTCAGGCGTACCGACCACGCCTGCGGGTCCAATCATCCACTCATAGGCAGATATCACCAGGTCGGGCTTGGTAGCCACCACGCTTTCGTAGCTTGGTGCATCATCCGCCAACCGTTCGACATTAGCGTCAATGTCAGCAAACTCCTCCAGTACCGGGTTAATCCAGAGTGCGGTGCCAGCAACCGTATCTTCAAGGCCCAGCATGTAAAGGATCTCGGTGGGCGCTTGGCCGATACTCACTACCCGCTCAGGGGGCGATTCTAGTGTGATCTCGTGCCCGCAGCTTTCAAGCGTCAAGGGGTAATCGGTGGCGGCATTGGCGGTTTGCCCAAGCCAAAGGCTGGCGACAGCCGCCGTGGTTAATCTCAACATCATGTACACTCCCGTGCATGATGAGCAGGCCGCTGGCGTGTAGCTGGCTAAGTAGCCAGCCGAGCCGACCCGCTCGATGAAGGTTAGGGTGTCGGCAGGTCTCCTGACTGACGGGTCGTCGCTAGCTCACCTTCCCAGACATAGCGTCCAGTGGCATTGTCGAGCATCGCTCGCCGCCTACAGTTGCGGGGGCAGTTCCGTTTCGCGGCCAGGCCACGGCGGATTCTCTATTAGGTTCTCGAAAGAACACCGACGTGGCTATTCTAGGGGGTAACGATGAGGCTTAACATGGTTAAAATTAGCCTGGGATCACCTCTTTCTGGTTGCGATAAGCGCGTGGCGTACCTAACTTGAGGGGAAACTTCCAGGAGCAAGGATGCCATGGCTAGCTACCCCGCCTCATCAGTATTTGATACCCAACGCTCGCTGTGGGCAGCCATTCTGATGGGAATTGGTGTCATGGCCGCTGTCGATGAAATCGTCTTCCACCAACTGCTTCAATGGCACCATTTTTTCGATTTCTCCACACCTGCGTTTGGGATTCTCTCGGACGGTTTGCTGCATGCCTTTGAACTCCTTGCCATCGTGGTTGGGGTGTTTATGCTGCTTGATCTTTCCCAGCGCAAACGGTTGTCGATCCCATGGGCTCAAGCGGGCTTCTTTCTGGGGATGGGCGGGTTTCAGCTTTTCGATGGTGTTATTAACCACAAGATTTTACGCCTGCACCAGATTCGCTATGGGGTTGATCCGCTGATGTATGACGTGGTGTGGAATGGCGCGGCGATAGGATTATTGTTGGTAGGCGTCTGGCTGCTTTTTCGCGCCAAGCATTTGGCGCGTCGTTAAGCATGCAGGCTCACGATCACGCCGCTCATGGGTCGATGCTTGATTGGCTGCCCGTGGCACTGATCGTTCTACTTACGCTGGCGTATCTTCTGGCCGCTTATGCCCAGCGGCAACAAACAGCCGGATGGAGCGTTTGGCGAAGTATCTTTTTTAGCCTGGGTAGTCTGCTGATAGCTATCGCCGTGGCGCCCCCTTTAATGGCTTGGGCGCACCATGATCTAGTGGGCCACATGGTTTTGCATCTATTAATTGGTATGTTTGCACCGCTCGCTTGGGTACTGGCGGCCCCTGTTACGTTACTGCTACGCGCCTTGCCTCAGGCGGGCGGAAGACGAGTCGTCGCTTTGCTACACAGCCGGTTTGTGCGCTTTGTTTCACACCCGGTTAGCGCACTTGTGCTCAATATCGGCGGTATGTACGTGCTCTATTTAACGCCGCTTTATGCGCTATCTCTCCATCACCCGATAGTGCATGTTGTCATACACCTGCACTTTCTTTTGGCCGGGTACCTGTTCTGCTGGACGATTCTGGCCGAGCCTGATGTGTCGCCCCATCGGCTGAGCCTGCTTTTTCGGATGGGCGTACTGTTTGCGTCTATTGCCACTCATAGCCTGTTGGGCAAGCTGATGTACGGCTACGGTTGGCCTCGTGGTACTGGCCATTCGCTTGAGGAAGTACAGGCCGCCGCCCAATGGATGTATTACGGCGGCGACCTGGCGGAAGTGCTGCTGGCCGTGGTGTTGTTAACGCTTTGGTTGCGCACGCCCGTTGAGCGGCGTGAGGGTTTATTGTCAGGCGCTAGGATTGGTTAATACTATGGTTTTAAAGGCTTAGACTTAGGGGGTGCAGTACTCCTCACCAAGTGCTTCTCTTCCCGCATCTAATAGCATTGTACTAATCATTTCAGCATCTTGAGATCCGAACACGCGCCCACCTGTTTGTTCGGCGATGCAGTTTGATAATCCGCTGTTCGAAATATCCACAACGTTAATTTTGAGCCTGGGCTGTTGGCGGGCAATTTCTTGAGCAATAGCGCATTGGTCCTGACCACAGCCATCATCGCCATCAACAAACGCTAAAATAACCGCATCACGCTCTTTGCCATCAACGATATTGGCGGCCTGTAATAAGCTTGCTCCTAGTGGTGTACCGTCATTAGCCAGCAATCGATTAACACCCTTTATGAGCTGTGGGCGTTGCTCTGCAGAGAACATGCCTTGCATAACCGTAGCGTCACACCCTTGATAGGTGATCAGTCCAATATCGACACTGGGGTCAATCGCCTGCACTAAGTCGGTGAAGGCTCCTTGAGCGACAGTGAGACGTGAGGGACTGGCAATTATTTGCTGCATACGTGGATCATTGATCTGAAACTCACGCAGGGCATCGGGCATGTTGAAAAACCACAATTCATCTTCCCTGGACGTTTGAATATTCAGGTTCATGGAACCGGAAGTATCAAAGATAGCTACGAATTCTGGTGGGGGGGTGTTGTCGCTATAGCAGACAAGAGGGATTGTTTCGTCTTCGCTTGGTTGCCAAGGAAGAGAAAACGGTCCCCATCGATTAAAGGCAAGCCACAAGCCAAGCAGTATTAGCCCAACCATAAGCGGTAAGAGTAATAACGGTAATAGCAAGTGATAGCGCCGCCTTGGAGGATCTGCTGGTCGTGCCATTACAGGTTGATTGATTGGCGTTGAGGACGTAACAGGACCTGCCATCGACTGCACGGGTACCCAGTGAACTAAAAGCGGTTCGCCATTTACTGAGTACAGATTTTCGGTGCTGGGCCCCGAGGGCAACTGCCTTAACTCACTCGCAGCTGCGTTGTCTCGTTTTTCCAGTTCAGTGATCAGGTTGCTTAAAGCCAATAAGCGTTGATCAAGACGCTCTTTCAGCTTCTGCTGGTCACTGAGTGGAAGCTCTTTAAAGTGATGGGATTGTCCCGGTAACTCCGTCCACCACTCCAGACTATCGGAATTTCCCGGGCGAGGCGTGGCAAATAAGTTGCCTATGCTAGGAGGGCTGTAGCGATGGACGAGCCTCTGCAACCGCTGTGGTTGCAGAGGGTCTGCCAAAGCAAGCCCTTCCTCACGCAGAATACGCTGCATGGAGGCCCTCCAGCGAGGAGGCCGCTATCTTTTGAATCATCACGGTGCATAGCCCAGGCTTTGTTGAAGTCTGTCTACTTGCTCTTGCAAAGCTTTAAGCCGTGCTTGTCGTTCAGCGAAACTCTCCTTTTCTGCACCAGACGTTGCTAAGTCCGCGTTATTCTGCTGCGCTAACGCGTTCAGTTGATGCTGTAGCCCTAACTGATCTTGAGAGCGGCTCTGTAAGCGCACCATTAAGTGTTCAATCGTACGCTCAAGTTCATATTGTTGCTGATTAGTCACGCGTAGCTCATCTCGTGTAGCACGTTGCTGCTCTGCAATTTGCCGCTGGATATCACGAAACAGTGCATTTTCTTCTTTATCAAGCTGCACTTGCTGCTCGCCAGCATCGATACGTGACCGATAGCCGCCGCCAGCATCACAAGATAGCTTGGTGAGAAGACTGGCTTCTTGGCTGGGGTCACAAGCTTGCGGAGAAGTGGCACAGCCATTAAGTAGTATCAGGCCGCAAGCGACAGCCATAAGTTGAAACTTCATCATAGTGTCTTCTTACCCCAGAGTGATCGCAGAACGCATGCTGTAGAGATCATCGACTTCTTGTTGCAGCGCTAGTACCTGCTGATTCATTACGGCAATGTCTTGCTCAACCTGCTGAATTTCAGAAGAGCTTGCTTCTTGACGCTCTAACTGGGCCACTTCTTCATATTCGGTCACTGTTTTTTGCATGTTTCGAATATCGCGTCGTAGGATCTCGATATTACTGTCGATACCGGCTAAATCGTTTTGAGCCATTTCCTGGTTTATACGTTGCTCAGCCATTTCCTGCTCTAATCGTTCGATACGTTGGCGGTCTTCGGCCATAACTTGACGGGCCGTTTCTGTGCGGGCGATAACTTTCTGAGTATCTTGCTGAATATCTTTGCTCATCATCTGTAAGCGCTCTGCTGATGAAGCATATTCATTACGCCGCTGGTCTAAATAGTAGTTAGCACCCATGGCGACGCCACAGGCACTGATGCCTGCAATAATGGCACACTGAGCTTGGTTGCTAGAGCCACTGAGCATACATCCTATAACGCCAACAGCTGCACCTGCTGCGCAGGCTTGAAAACCAGATTTATTGAAAAACTGAGCATCGTTGCCTTGCGTTAAGCGTGGATCTGCTGATTGGTTGTCAGAACTGTTGAATAAGCTACTACCGGTGCTGGCGCAACCAGATAGAGCAAGTGTGCTTGCTATTGCTGAGCCAACGAGCAGCTTCTTAAAATAAGTGGTGTAGAGCGACATGTGTTGTTCCCTTGCGTTGTTTAATAGTGGTTATTATTTTGCCATGGCTTTACAGTTCTCAAGCCAAGCCCCGGCGGTAATGCTCTGATTGTTTAAAAACTGTTGCTGATGCCCCCAGTAAGTTTGAAGATAGGGTTCAAGCTCGCTTAACTGAGCGTTAAGGGAGAGAATTTCGCTAAATACTTGCACTTGTTCTGCTAGAGAATCGGAACTATATAGAGTGGCGGATTCCACCAAACTGCTTGCGTAATAACGGCTAAGACCTTGAAGGCGCTGTTCTTGATCCTCCAGGCGGGTTTGCCGCATTCCGCAACTGGCATCAGGGTTGTCGTTTTCACAGTTAACCCGATAGTTATCCGCCAGAAAATCATAAAAAATGCCATCGTCTTCTAACTTGGTGCATAGAAAAGCACCCAAGTTGAGGCTGGCACGAATTGCCTGGTTGCGTGCTTCTTCACGACGTTGGTTGCTGGCACGCAACTGGCGCTCTAGTGACTGAAGTTCTTCTTGTAAAGCATCATCTTGTACGCCAGAGGCCAGGGCGGCCAACTGGACTGCCGTATCCGGCGTGCCATCTTCTTCCTCTCCCAGTCCAAGCGCTGCCCACTGCTCTTCGATCTCTGCGATACGCTCTCGGGAGGTAAGTGTCGGTGCTACGACAGCCAGGCGCATGCCGGTAGCACGGCCGCGGGATTGGCCTTCACCATCATAGTACGGCTCTTCACTACGTAAGGCCGTGCGAATGTCTTCACGAGGGCTTAAATAATTGCCACCGCGCACGATAACGCCACCTGCTTGGCCATGCTGGCGGTCAAGCTTGTTAAGTCGGAAGGGTTCAAACATCATTTCACTGGCGTTACCCAGTATGTCATGTAGGCCTAATGGATTAGGGGCCAATAGGCCTGTTAGCTGGAGTCGTCCATTGGAAGACTGAGCGCCTGAAAACCATTCGTAAGCATTAATTCCTTCTGGCATGAGATAACGAGAATCACGATACTCCGCCGTACTTACTTCAAGACCGCCACGTGCAGCGAACTCCCATTCAGTTTCTGTGGGTAAACGCACGAAACCTAACGCACTGTCTTCCTGAGGAAGTGCATCCACCGCATTGTCACGCAGCCACAGGTTGTAAGTATCGCCAACCTGCATGGCATCAAACCAACTAATGCCTACTTTGGGAAGACGCTTACGATTAGAGAGGCCTGGGCATGTGTTTTCCATTAGGGCTTCGTACTGTAGTTCGGTTAGCTCGTACTTGGCCATTAGGTAGTACCGGGAGGTAGCTCCTTGGTCGTCTATAAAGCTACCCGAAATATGTGCTGGACGGCTTTGCTCCACGTAACCCCATCCTGTGCCGTCTTGCCCTACTTGAACGGGAAAGTCATCGAGTGGTTTGCTGACGGGCACATGTACCTGGCGAAACGTCATTGCACCACCGCACGGCATTGGAAGCACCACATCCCCACTCGAAGGGGCTGGGTTGTAGAGTCTTTCAGGCCATTGCTCCGCTTGGGCAATACTGGAAACGCTAAGTCCGGACAATAATAAGATAAGGCAACGTTCAAGCTTCACGTAGACTCTCCGCTGGTTGAATTCCGTAGGCACGTATCACGCCGACCATGACGACCAATAGCCCTACCGAAAAAGCGAGTATTAAAGCGATCACGGCATGGAGGGGGGTAATATGGCTCACAACGCCTGAGGCTAAATGGCTCGTGGCGAGGGCACGGTTAAAAACGACGGAACCCAGCGCAAATAGGCCCAGCCCTGCCACAAAAGCGATTAGCGTTAACACGCTCACTTGAGCGGCTATATAGGTGGCGATAGCCGGGCGTTGAAAACCAAGCAAGCGTAAAACAGCATACTCACGGCGTTTTCGATCAATGTTGGCTAAAAAAGCACCACTCATGGAGGCCATGCATCCAATAATCGCTGTTACGGCAATAACACCGAAAACGAGTTCTAGAACTCTATTGATGGTGCGTACATTTTCAATATCAGCAAGCTGGCTTGCAGTATCAATACGCTGGTTCTCCAACCACTCCACTAATCCCTGTACTGAATCGCCATCCTTGGCGTAAACACGCGCCCGGGCGTATCTCAATGGGTAATCATCTCGCGCTAAGCCATTATTTATGCCTAAAAGGGGACTTGCTTGACCGTCTCGAAAGTGTTCCAACTCAATAAGCAGTGAAAGATCCACAAAAGCAGCCGGACGCGAAAAGCGGGCAGGCTCTAGTACACCCGCAATTTCTACGTTCAGGTGACCACGCTCAAGCTGTTCATCAAGCCTTCTGTTAACCGCTAAAGTAAGAGATTCGCCCTCGATGACGTCAAGGCGCCTGGCCGCTGACTCACTTAAGATGATGCGTGCCCCTTCAGGGTAGCGATCCAGGGTGTTTAGCAACGGGTCGCCAGGTGCCGAAGGAATCAATTCGATGCCCTCCAGGAAGTGCTGACGATCCTTCAGCAAATTGGCTTGAGTATTCAGTGAGCGTGTTTGCCCAATAGCGAACCCTACCTCGGGATGTTCGCGCAGTTTCGTCATCCAGTGATCGTCATAACTACCGCTTGTCAGCATGCGCACTTCGAGGTTTCGTGGGTCATCAAGTAGCTCGCTTTGAAGCTGGCTAACAACGCCATGTTTGAGTCCGAAAAGCAGCAACAGCGGCGCAATCACTGCTACTAAAGCGGCCGCGATACATAACGATACTTGGCGATCATGCCAAAGATCCTGCAACGCTAAACGAGTAATGAGAAAAAATCGGTTACTGCGCGAAGGCAAAACAACACCCCTCTGGCGTTAAGGAGGCTGCCAGTCTTGGCAGTTTGAACTGATCAACCAGCGTGTAGTCATGGGAGACCACGAGTGCAGCCATATCGAGCTCTTTCACAAGCGATACCATAAGGTCAAAAAGCTGAGCCCCTGCGTATGGATCAAGAGCTGCCGTGGGTTCATCGGCCAGTAATACCTGCGGCTCATGTGCCATCGCTCGCACGAAAGCAGTGCGCTGGCGCTCTCCAATGGAAAGCGCACTAGGGCGTTTATCCAACAGAGCGTCCAGGCGCAGCTTGGCACAGGCATGCTGAATGCGTTCACTACTAGCGGGTAGGCCCAATAAGCGCCGGGGGAGCGTAATATTGTCGCGTACGCTCAAGTACGGCAGCAGCCCACCGTTCTGTAGTAAGAAGCCAATGTCTTTCGAGCGAATGCTGGCCAGGGTGTTTTCGTTCCTGTTATGCAGCAAGGCGGCCACGTCGGTCTTTGCCTTCCCAAGCGAATAGCTTTGCAGCGTGCTGGGAGCGAGCAAAAGCCCTATTGCTTCTAGCAGGGTGCTTTTACCACAGCCGCTAGGGCCGACAATTGCCGCTACTTGTCCCGAGATGAGAGCAAGTTCTGGCAAATAGACTTCGTGACGCTCATCGCCCTCACCACGTGCCACACGTAATTCCTTTAGATTCAGCACAGGCTTAAGGCATCATTTCTAGTGGAATCGGATAGACATCATCTCTAGGGTCGGCGCCTTCAGCGAGAGATACCCACCTATCAACGTCTTCGTTATAGCGCTGGTAATGACGTAGTTTAGTGGCGAGGCGTCTGATAAAGCGTTCTTGCTGCAAACCATCCCAACTCAGCCAGGTTTCTTCATCAAGATTAAGCACTTCGCTTTGATAGGGGAGGTCGTCAAGGTACTCGCCCATAAGTCCTAATTCGCTTAAGTGCTGCCCTTCGCTTTGCTGTACTTGATTAGGATCCGCACCCATTGCTGCAGCCACAGAGCGGAGCCGATCAAACATGTCGGTCGGCGAAATAAGCCCAGCATTTGCTGCGTTAAGAATTTCACTGACCACGTCACTCAAATCGCTAAGCTGCCCTTTGGTAAGCAGTACGCGCACGTCGATGGTTGGCACATGTTGAGCAATGAGATCTCGGTCGCTAATCCATGCTTCAAATACGGGTGGAGCTTGGCTTCCCGTTACTTGGCCAAGGTAAGCAAGGCGCATTGCATGGCCAATGACCTGCATATCATCCATCAAACGTTGCTCACTTGGGTCTTCAGTGGGCTCGGCGTTTAAAGCGCTACCGATGGCCTCATCGCCTAAATATGCCGCTTGAACCTGGTCCGTAATCGCGGAGGCTAAAGCATCAACACGCTGTCCAAAAAGTGTTACATCGCCTGTATTAACAGGGTAATAGAGTGAGGTGCCCGTGCCTGCGAACGTAGAGAGGTTGCTGTATTGTGCTTCAGCTTTAGCATGGTCCCCGTTGCTCTCGCCGCCAGGGGTTTTTAAATGCAAGGTATAGACTGCAATACCTTGACGGGCGGCTTCCAGACGAACCTGGTCTGCACTAAACCCTGTCGACGAGCGCTCGCTATCACTGTCAATTGCACTGGCGTCAGTGATTAAAACAATGTAGCGCGCGCCAAAATTACTCCACTCAATCTCTTCGACTGCCTGCATGATGCCCGCATAAGCATCTTCCTCCCAGCCAACGGTAGAAACCTGGGCTTCGCTGAGGCTTGCCACCCGGGCCATAAAATCGTTGCCGCTTTCAATATCAGCAGGATTAGCGAACATACGGGTGACATACTCAATGCCGGGTGCTGCGTCTACGCTGTCGCGATAGGAAACCAGGCCAAATTTTACCTGGTCTGTGAGCTGTTGGTCCTCAATCCTCTGGTATATACGCTCAACGGCTTCACGGGTACGCTCAATGTAGGGTCCCATGGAAGAGGTGGAGTCAATGACAAATACAACACCGGCATTAAACTCACGTAACTGCGCTGAAGGATCCTTCTGGGTATCATCCTGCTGGCCTTCTTCAGCCGCCTCACTGACAGAAGCAACACGCAGCAAGCGTGTCATAAAGCCAGCCTCAGTCATGATCTCTTCGCCTTCAAGAATAGGCAGTAAATAAAACTGTTCTTGAAGATCGACAAAGTACTCAGGCTCTTGGGCGACGATCCCCGAAGCCTCACCATCACGGCGTAGCTGAGCACGTAAGGGAGCTACTTTTCCGGAAGGCTCAAAGTCGTCAAAAATTTGCATCAGTCCGTCACGTTCTTTAAAGAACATCAGACGTTCACGATTAGCAGGATTGGTAAATGACAGTGTGAGCTGCATTTTCCAATCGACCGTACAGGATTCAGGCAGCCAGCCAATGGCGCTGCCATAACTATCGGGGCCCACCTTTAGCCAGTTTTCGCCACTCTTCTCGCTCAACTGATACACATAAAAACGGCTAAAGGCAGGTTGGAGCTCGCCCCCTGCACCGCCTGCATCTTGCACGAGGTGACAGCCTGGCGTTGTCAAAACGCGTTGGTAAAGTGTTTCCTTTCCTTCTTGTAATAAAGGTCGGTCGTCAGCGAGCGCTTGAGTAGCTGCCAACATGCCTACCGTCAGGCTCAGCAGTATCCTGTGCAGTGTCATGGCTGAAGTTCCTCAAGTCGCTGATTAGCTTCTGGATTTGTGGCGTCAATGCCTTGGGCGGTCTCGTACCAGAAGATAGCGGTTTCAGCATCCGCTTCTGGGAAGCAGGTACTGGATGCATGCTGTTCAGGATCAAATTGGCGGGCATAGCCAAGCGCGGCGTCAATATCGCCATTAAGCGCCTCATGGGCGTAAAGACGACGTGCTATGCCGCAACGCTCATTCGCTAGCGCGTCGTCAATCACGCTCAGCATGACGTCAGAATCAATCCCAGCAGAGGTGCAGCTCTGAATAAACTCAAGTTCGCCCTGTTCGGTCATACGCTGAAGAGAGCAGGGAGCGGCAATCCCTTCTGCCGGGCCCTCTTCACCGACCGGAGCTATTTCAGCTTCAGGTTCAGATTCAGGTTCAGGTTCAGGTTCTGGGGCAGCAGGCTCTTCTTCCAACGGCTGTTCAGGCTGACTTTCCTCCTGCTCTGCTTCGCTGGCAGCGTCTGAAGGCGCATTGCGCATCGCTAGGCCGAACCAGGCGGCGGCTGCAAGAAGTGCCAAAAGCACAATAGCCAGTACTATCCAAAGCCATCGCTTATTGCCCTTTTTTGCTGTCTGGGGCGCTTCTGGCGCTGGCGTTGTAACCTCGGCGGGTGATGGCTCAACCGGTATGGGGTCAGGCTCTGGTTCGGGTTCTGGCGCCGCCGGTGAATGTAGGGCCGCTCCTGCGGCTAATGAGGGCGTACTGCCACTGGCGCCGGATGGCATCAGGTCACGGGCTAGCTTTAAACGTGCGCGCCCCAACTCCGTGCCATCAGCAGCGTAAAACCGAACCATATTGGTGGCATGCGGATTTTCGATTAGTGGGTCAACGATCTGCTCATCGACCACAGCCGTCGAGTGGCCGTCCGCATTGGTTTGCAGCGTTGGCAGCGTGAATTTAAAAGAGTGGCTTCCCCACTTTCCATCGGCTTGTAAAAAGTGTTCATCCTGGTTGCGCTGAATGTCTACCGACAGACCTTCGCTCGGAGGAGTGCCACCGATCATTACTAGCTGGGCATAACCGGGTTTAAGATCAGACAGGGGGCGAAGCTCAACTTTACGCATACGCCTTCTCCTTGGTAGTGAATAACGCAAGTACCTCACCGAGGCGCTCATTCTGCTCAATGGTGATTTCGCGACCGCCGCTATGCCCGGCATTTTCTTGAGTCATGAGATAAAGTCCGGATAGCCAGTTGCCAAAATACACCTGCGCTTGATTGACGGGCTGGTCAGGTAGTTGCGGTAATTCGCCGTTGGGTAGGTGGTCACGCTGATAGCCAAATAGGGGACCTTTTCTACCCACAAGGCTTGCAGGCCGCTGATCCACAGGAAGGTAGTGAAAACCGAGCCAGGCAATGAAATCACGCAGCACGAGCTGGGCCGTCAATACTTGCCGTGACACGAGCCGATCCCGGCGGGCGCCGCTTTGAATGCGTTGCAGCAGGGCTTCTTGCAGTTTCTCTTGTACCTTTGACCGGCTGGCACCTGTAATCAGTTCATCGGCCAATAGCTTCATCAAATCACGATCCAGCCCCAGCATGCGTAACAGCCCTTGGCGCTGGGGAAACTCACGCAAGTGACCTACCCAGGCGTGATAGACGGCCTTGGCAAAGCGGTGATCAGCACTTTGCAGCACGGGCGCTCTTGGTGCCTGGGCGGGTATATCGGTTGGTTCGCCAGGACTGTCGCCAAAAGGAAGCGCTCCAAAGTCAGCTTCCAGGCCAGCACTACTGCTGCCATATAGCCCACCATTGTCGACGCTAGCGTCGTCGTCATCTTCTGTGGATGATGACAGGCTGTCTTCGCTGTCACTGAGGTAGAGGTCGCGAACGGTTTCGTCGGGCAGTTCCAGGTGATATTGCAGCTCTCCCATTGATTGCCAGCGCACCTGAAGCTCTTTCCAGAAACGGCCTGCAATGGCGCGCTTCTGCTCTACTTCACCATCGGCGTCATTGAAGTGCCAAGTAGCAAGACGATCCGTGACCAGCGTACGATATGTTTCCTTGAGCTGGCTTTCGATCCGGCCTAATTTGTACTCCAAGCCTGCAATGCGGCCCAGGTAGTCGCCAACGTGGGCCATGCCACCATCATCTAGCGTCAGCATTGCTTGCCAGGCATCGGCGGGTTGCTGAACGTGCTGCTGTACCGTCGGGCTTTCAATGAAGGTATTTTGCATGCTTGCCAAGGCTGCTTGTGTTGCTTCGTTTATGGCAACTTCCCGGCCTTCTTCACTTACCAGGAACGGCACAGGCAAACGCGGTTTGCGCACCAAGAAAGTATTATTAAACGCTTGGCCGGGTGACCACTCCTGCATCCACTCAAAGCTTCCGAAACGCTCCAGCATGGTCATTTTGATCAGACCTTCCCAGCCTTCACGCAACTGGCTTTCGGTTTGTTGCAACGCGCCGGAAATACGCTTATCGAACATGGTGAGCGCCCAGATCAGCCCAGGATCGCGCTGGCCGCGTTCGGCGGCTGTTTCGCCTTGGGTTTTTTCGATCCAGCGGGTTAAGACCGGGCCAACGCTTGTCACATCGCTCTGCTTGTCTGAACTTGTACAGACCACCAAGCCGTTCATTTCCTGGCTGTCCGTGTAGCGCTCGAACAGGTAGGCCACCTTGCCACGCAGCAAGAGTTGAGAAAGGCCTTCCTGGCTTCCTGATTCACCAATATTACGTAGGCTTAAACGGCCGCGATAACCGGGGAAGTCCAGCAGGTCCACCTGCTCTACCCGCGGGTCACGGGTAGGCTCGATCAGAGGAAAGGTCAGTTCCGCCGTGAGTGCTGCGAGTTGGGCAACCGATAAACTAACCGGCGCGGCCAGGGTATCGCCAATTGAGGGGCAAACCTCAAGCGTATAATCCTTTGCGGTACCCAGGCGCTCCAGTATGTCGACGTTCATGATGCTGTCGCGCTGACTAAAGCCGTCTCCATCGCTCACTACCAGGCAGCGAAGCGGGGCATAAACGCGAGCGGCGTGGCCCAAGGCATCCAGGGTCTGGGCGAGTTGGCGATAAAGGTGGGTAAGTTCGGGTTGTTCGCCCCATAAAATGGAGAACAGCTCAGCCCGTTGGTGGCTGGTAAGTTGCGGGGCAAGCTTGACTACCTGCGGCCAGTAGCGGGCGTTGAGTTTGCTGACGGATTTAGGAAAGCTCGCCTGTAGGTAGTCCCAAAGCTCTACCACATTTTCGGGCGTTACACCTTTCGGCGTTATCCCTGATTGGCGCTTTTCATCAGATTCAGCAGCGTAAAGCGACAGCAGGCGCGCGACTTTGCTTTCATCAATTTCGTAAACGTCTTCGCGTTCGTGGTCGAAGTCGTTGAACCAGGCATTCGCCAATACTTTCGCTACTTCCACTTCGCTGAACAGCTTGAGTTCAACCGGGAATTCGCTGGGGCCGGAGCTTGCCGTGCGGCTAAATCGTGTGACCAGGCCGGTCGCTTCCTTACCACCACCGACAGGGTTGATGTGTTCGATAAAGTCTAAACGAGCCGAGCCATAACGCGTTTCCAATTTGCCGTTTTCGCCAGCCGCCAGTGCGGATATAAGATACGACTTACCCGCTTGAGAGAGCCCAAAAAAGCCGACGGTCATTGGTGTCGTGGCGGCATGCGATAAGCTTTTCGCAAGGTTACGGGATCGATAAAGGGCAAGCCCCAGCGTGTCTGCTTCACTGTCGAGGCTAGGGGCGCTTTGGCGCACTGAGTCAATCCACTCCAGGGCTTCACCTGCGCCCTGATAAAAGGACTTCCAGCCTTCGCTGAGCTGTTTCTGTTCTGGCGTCAGCTGTCCTGGTGACAACTGTTCGGGTGTCAACTGGTTCATGTGCGTTTTACGCTCCCGCTGTCCAGCCAGTAGTTGGTATCGCCCAGTCCGGCATCATTAAGTGTATTGAGCTGCAGCTTCAGGTCACGTGAGCTAAAGCTGCCTTCACCGCTCGTTTCAACGCTGGCGATCTTCAGGCGATCACTGATCAGGCTGCCTTTGCTGGCCCGTTCATCCACCGCTAAACGTACCTTCAATATGAAAGCGTGGCCCGTATTGGCTTTGGCTTTTTCGAACTTCTCCGTCCCGGTCGGGGTAAACGTCAGCGTATAGAGCGGAGACGCTGACCAACGCTGAGCGGCTAGCTGGCGAAAGCCGATTCGAAGTGCACCGCGCATTTCGATTGCGGGCGTTTCCCCTGTTTCATCTTCTTGCAGATGAATCATGGTGCCGTCTTCGGAGGTTGTTATATCGCGATAGGTGATATCGGCATCAGGGATCGTATTATTGTTATCAATCAAACCAATATGACGAATCGTTGAATAGGGTTTCAGCTTCGCAGCATCGAAAAAGAAGTTGGACAGATCATGGCGGGTGCACAGTGAGCACAACATCGCGCCTACGGAAGCCGTGGTTTTAGGATCGTCTATACGGCCGTTGCGATGGAAGGGGTACCAACTGCCTGTGCGGTAACCCTGCAGTGGCAGGATGCGCCCCGGTGGTAGTGGCAGCATTTTGCGCAAATAGGCTTGGACACCCGGTAAACGTGATGGGCGGCCGGTAATCAAGAGCATGTCGCACTGATATTGGAAAACCACTTCACACAGCGATGCCAGGGTTTTGCAGATGTTGAAGCGATCTTGCAAAAAGGCACGATGAACGTCCAGCAAGTTGAACGTAAGCGGAATGCTCATCAAATCAAACGTAAGGTCCATGCCCAGCTCGTGCCTTAGTGCCGTTTCGACATAACGGTGCACCGATGTGCTTACCTTGTGCTCGCCTAAGCGTTCACCGTAGGTGAGTGTCTCTGAGCCACAAGGCTGCTCGGGGTTAAAGCTTTCATAGGCCTCAAGTAGCGCTAGGCCGAGCGGGGTGAAAACCTGCAGGTTAAGCTGTTGGCGTAGAACCTGATTCTGGGCATTAGCGTTGTCCTGCCCGCATAGTTGCGACATCATCGAGTCAGGCGATGCTACTCCTGCCTGCTTGAGCGCGGCCTCAAAACTGGGAAGTACGAACAGCTGAATGACATCAAGCAGGATGTCATCTCCGGCGACGCGGAAACCGTCACGAAAGCGCTGCTGTGGTACGACGGAGACATTACTGCCTCCGCTCGTTGATCCACTGCGGTCAAGATGGTAGTCGGTAATGACCAGGTCCGTGGTGCCGCCACCAATATCAATAGTGGCAAGGCTGACCTGCTCACGATGGGGTTTATCAGGGCGTGCAAGCGTTGCGAAGAACTCTTCTGGATGCCCGGCAAAGTTCTCCTTGATTTCCGTATAGAGGTAAACCAACTGGCCGCAGGAGGCTTCGTCCCACTCTACACGCAAGCTCGGCATCGGGACGCGTAAGGTGCCGTCAGCTTCTGCTTCAAACGGATTACTCTCTTCTTCACCGTGATCCCAGCCCAGGCTTTTCCAGATCAGGGCAACCGCTTGCTCAAGCCGTGATACCAGCAGGCTGCGTTCTGCCTGTGGCAGCGCTGGAGGCACTGTCAGGGTGATAGAGCGTAGCTGGCGAGGGCGGTTGGTATGCCCTTGCCGGGCACGCTGAGCGGGGCTGTTCATCTGCATCAATGCTTGTGCCAGCACTTCTGACAGCATGAAGGTCATCAGCGAGCTGCGCGAGTAGTGCGGCTTGAAGACAGGTAGCTGATCTTCTTCATCCAGCGTGTAGAGCGCATCCCCCAGCTCGTTAATCAGATGAGAGAAGGGGGCGGCGGTGGCATGTGGCTCCGTGTCGGTACGCACATACGCACTGTTAAAGCGCCAACCGTGGTGATATGTCTCATCGTCCCACAGGTAACGTTTGGGGCTGGATAGACCTGTGGAGCCTTCGGTGCCCCGCCGCCGTCCGGCCAAACGTCCTGCTTCCACGCCAACCCGGGCGATGGTAGGCCATAAGAAAGCGTCATGACGGCCACTCTTGACGGATAAGTGGTCTTTGCCAAAAAAGGTCTGTGAGAATTCAATACGACTATCAAACGGGTCTCTATAAACCCGCTCAGGATCGACAAGGTCACGCAGCTCAAGCACATAGTTGTGTCTCAGCCCCATGCCCGACTGGCCGTGATCTTCTATCAGAATCCCGCACGTACGCGAGTTGCCGACATCGAGCACTAGGTCGACGGGAATTACCCCTTCTTTCTGGGCGATAACCTTGATGTCAGGAATATGAACGCGTTTGCCCTGCTTGCTGTGCTCTTCTTCGATAGGCTGGCGCAGCAGGCTAAGTACGTTCAGGTAATGTGCAAAATGCTGGCACTCTTCAAGAGCGTCACGCATTTCCTGGCTATCAAGCTTGGGATTGGCTTCGCGGAAAAGCTCTTCAAGCCATTCTCTTACCCAGGATTGGTCAAGAAACCAGCGCATGTTCGACGTGCTGGTGGCCAGGCGGAAGTTGGTGCCTGAGTTGACGTCATCCGTCGTTGGGCAAAGGTATGCGGTGTTATCACGACGCGGCAGCGTTTGTGTATCAAAGGCTAACGTCAGGCGATGAGTATGGCCGTCGATATCGGGCTCATCCAAGGCCGTCAAGCGCATGCGGGCCCAGTTGGCAGGGCCTTCATCAAACTTGCTTGGCGGCCGAAAACGGAAAAAGGGGAGCGGGAGCCAGGCTTTATCCAACTGCTCAAGACTTGTCGACATCGCCATGTCGAATTGAGGGCGTTTAACGATTTCAAACTCGCCAGGCTCTACTTCATGAAATAAAGAGCCATCTTCTTCATTAACCAGCAGGCGAGTCAGCATCTTGTCCGTAGTGGCCAGATACATGAACTCCCCAGCTGGCTCCTTGCGAGGCTCCAGTGTTAAACCAAAGTCCAGGAACTGAACGCCGGAGTGGCTAACCAGAGTTGCCACCTCTTCGAAATTAATAATCTCAGGTAACATAATCCGTTTACCGTCCTATTCGCTGGCTTTCTGAAGCCGCATGGGAAAAGGTTCATCGTCATAGCTGGCTGCGCAGTCGGCCATTTCGCCCTCGTTTTGATGGCACTCTACGCGCGGCATTTCGTAATTACTGCCGTCTTCACAGCGAGCACGCTCTTGGGCTTCAACCTGGAGTTCACCACTTTGCATCACGGCAGTCACAGGACCTGAACACATCACACCAGCCTGCCCACCGCGGCGAATAAACATCTGTCCTTCGCCTTGGTTGAATGCGTAGCGTACTTGAAGAGGCTGACCACTCTGGCTATCCATTACGCCTGCGCCTTGCCAATTACCGTCGAGAAAAGCAGCTGTTCCATCTGGCGTGTTGGCAGGAAGGTTTAGTGGCTCAGGGAGGGCTGTTGGGCTCTGGGCTGTATTGGCTCTGCCTGCTGGCGGCTCTGTGGCACTGGGTGATAACGCGTTGACGGGCAGCTCACTGACAGGTGGCAATGGCTCAGAAAGCGCTAAATCCATATTTGATTGAGATGGCATCGTGTTTGCCAAGCTGTTATCAGATAACGCTATAGCAGGCGTTCCAGTTGAGCTTCCCTGGGCTGGCATGCTGGCTCCAGCGTTTAACCCAAAAACGCCATTTGGCAGCGCAAGATTTTTAGGGCCGATACTAAAAGGCCAAGTATTCAAGCCCTGCGAGGGCAGTTGAGGAACAGCAAAAGAAGGCGTTTGGACCGTCGGTAGACTTAGCTCAACCTTGGGTTCTAGCGGCGGTGTAGAACAGCGTTTCAATCCCAGCAGCAACAGCAAGCCTAAAAGTAAAGCCAAGGGCAATAGCCACCATAAACGGCGCCACCAAGGGCGCGGTTTCACAGCAGTGGGCTCATTGCTAGGCACGGCAGCCGCTAGTGGAGCTAGAGGCGGGGATATGGGCGCAGGAGCCTGTGCTGGCTCAGTCTCGGGATAGAGGCACTGCAAAGGATTAGCGTGCCGGTCGGCTTCAGGATGTATAAAGCCCCAAAAGGTGAGTACCGGAGTGCCGTCCACCAAATAAACATGGTTTTCATCTGGGAAGTGACAAGACCATTTGACTAAGCGTGCGAATACTTCGTGGTCACCGCCCTGGCCGTCACCGGGCATTTCGACAGCTTGAATCTCTTTTTTAAAAGATTCCAACTGAATACGCGCGTCCTCTCGTTCACCTTCAGTAGCATTCTTCCAAGGCACTACGTCACCGGGGATGCCACTGTACCAATCGACGCCTTCTCCCTGCTGGTCGCGTTGTGGTATAGCAAGGTGGCGCTCTTTTCCTTTTAGGCGGCGTGCAATAGTTTTACGTAATTGAAGCGCAGAGTGAAAAACCGGCTGCCCCGTCTCGCCAAGGGCGCGATATTGGTCTGTCTTACCGCTATGCAGCAACAGAGATGTCATGCCTATACCTTACTTTGAGGAACCACTCATTGACTGGTTCAGATAAGCCAGCGTTAAAAAAGTGGTTTCAATAAAGCAAGATCAAAAGAAGCTTGGCATGGAAGTGAAGTTGAATTTTTCAAAACCAGCGTTCCCTAACGAATTTTAATCGATTTGATTAGTTTTCTAAGCATCTTAACAAGGTTAATTTAGTAAAAAAAGGAAAGTTAGATTGGCAAGCGAGATGCTTTCTAAAAAGCCTGTTAATAGCGGATTTTAGATAGGATTTTTTTCGGGAAGGAAAACGCTGAAACGTGCACCAAAATCTCTTTTGCGTCATGTTTTTGAAACAAATTTTTAAGAGCCTTGGATTGGAAATAGACCATAAAATTCGCCCTTCTTGAGGACCATGAAGGGCGATAGTTCTTTATATCAACTTTTAGCAGTAAGTCGGTCGACATACCGCCACATACCGGTGTGCCGGTGCACGGTGCAAATGCGAGGTCGAGCCTATCAATACCTGCGCGGCCGAAAAACTGCACTTAAGCCAGTCAGTACTTAGCCATGAACTAAAGCGGCTTCGCGAGGCGCTGACTAGCAAGCACACGAGTTAGTGAATAAAGCGTACGTAAATATAGCCCAGTGACAGAAGCGCCAGGGTAGCGATCGCTAACCAGCTCCAGGCATTAATCAGACGTGAAGGGCGCTGGGACACCGGCACGGTTGAGCCGTTTGCCGTCAGGTGGTTGAGGGTAGCCAGCACCGGGCTTATCAAAAATGCCACGACCATGACAAAGTCCATAAACAGCCGGAAGCTGCCCATCAAGGTATACAGAATCACCACGGCCAGTAGTGATAAGCCCACCATGCATATAAAAAACGCGCGGCTGCCCTCAATCGTACGGCTCTCTTCCGTGGCGCCTTCCGGGCGTGTAAACGTATAGTAAGAGGCCGTGATCATGCGTGGAAAGCCATCCAGCACGGTCAGCAGTGTGGTGAGCATGACGGTAAACGCGGAAATACCCACGACCACGCCGCTCCACTCGCCCAAGGTGTTGGTATAAAGGCCAATCACTTGGCTTGCAAAAGCGACGGCGCCATCGGCGGGCGTTATTGCTTGGCTGTGCATCACGCCAGCGCCCATTACGACAAAACAGGCCGCCAGAACGGCCGCGCCGATATAGCCGATATTGAAGTCGATTTTTTCGGCGGCAGTGCCGCTGCGCACGCCCTGATTTTTATTACGCGCCTCTGACCACAGTGAGTTCATCACCGCGAGCGTAATATCAGACGGCATCAAGCCCAGCACCGCTACCAGGGTAATAAAGGTGGCCGTATTAAAAAGCGGAGAGACGGCTGTCGCGGGGTAGAAGGTCCAGTCGACCAGGGGCACGGCCACCAGGGCCGCCAACAGGGTAGTGACGCTTAAGATGACAATAAAGACTTTATTGACCCAATCAAGCAGCTTGTAACCGCCTGCGAATGTCAGCACGCAGCACAGGGCAATCAGTATCACGGCGATGGTTGGCGGGCTTAACGTCATAGGCACGATACTGCCGGCAAGACCTGCCGTGGTAATCGCAATGGCGGCAATAATAATCGCCGAGACAGGTATTTGGACCAGCGCAAACAGCGCCACCACGGATTTACCAAAGGTCTGGCGGTAGCCTTCAACCAGCGACTTGCCTGTGACGCTGACATAAAACGGTCCGAAGAAGAAAGACGGATACTTAAGCAGTACGGCAAGTAAAATAAAGCCCAGCAAGCCGATGCCATACTCCGCCCCAGCACGTGTTGATTGAACAACGTGAGACGTGCCAATGGCTGCACCCGCAAATAAAAACCCAGGACCAAGCGCGGCCAGGTATTTGGCATACATGGACTTGGCCGAGGGAGAAGCCGCCAGCGTGCTGGATTCTTGAGGGGGCATGGTGGGTTCCTTGTGAGCGAGGTTTTATTGAAGTTTCATTGTTGTTTTAAGCGATTCTGATCGCGGGCCGCTATGTTAGCTCAGTCTTTGATGGCTTTCATGCGCTATGCGCTGTATGACGTTACTCACGTATAGCAAAATCATTAAGGCTGGCTAAATGGCGAAGGTGTCACGCTAGCCGGGTTTGCTTGCGCTGGGTCAGCCTTTAAGCTGATATGTATTTATCGTAACGTTCTGAGTCTGTACTGAAACGGCAGTGCAAGGCAGAATTCAAAAACGCACAGATGGCGAGCAGGACATTCGTTAACCAGACGTCAGGCTGTTAGGGTAATAAAACGTTTAAGAGGCGCGCTACTATGCTGACTGTTTTCATTTATTTTATGATTTTTATAGGTGTCACGGCCGCTTTATACCAGGTGTATGAGGTTAATTATAATATTAACTTTGCCAATGACTTGAAGCTCTCAAGCGGCGATAAAGAGCGCCTAAGCGAGCTTTCGCATAAAGCATTGTTGGCGAAGCAAGCAGGCGGGTCAGCCGACTTTGACCAGGCGGTCGCCCAAATATTTGGGCCTCAGATGGATCCTCACATGGCGCTTCAAGCGTTTACTGAGGAAAAAGCGGGCACCTATGCCATTCCGCTTCTGCGTCGAAGGGAACAGCTTATTTTTAGCGACGAGTTACGCGTGCGCCAATTACCCTTTTGGAAGACTCGGCTGCCAACATGGGACGTCCGCGTACTGATGATTTTACTGGTGATTGTGAACAGTATGCTGGCGCAGTTCCTGGGGGGAATGAGCATCTATACGCTGCTATACCCCTTTTCATCGGCTGCCTTTACCTGGCTGAATGAACCCTCGGTGCTGATGCTATTAACTTTCGTGTTGATCGCCATCTCTCACGGCATTTTCCGGCTTGATATGTATCTGCACGACCTGTATCAAATTGGAAAGCTTTCCCGGTTAACATCGGCAGACAATCGTCATCTGCATAGCCAAAAAGCGTAAGTCGCTAAAACGAGCGTCTGAAAATGGGCACCTTACAAGCAGCGCCTAACAAGATGCCAGCATTGCTCTTAGCTGTTCGCCCAAAAACGCCATGGCCTCTTCGCTGCGCGGTGTCCATGGGTGGCCATAGCTTAAGCGGGCGCAGTTTTGATACCCCTGCGTGGCAGAGAAAATAGGCCCAGGCGCAATACTAATCCCGTTTGCCAGGGCTATTTGAAACAGGCGCAGCGAGTCCACCGGCTTGGGAAATTCAAACCACAGAAAGTATCCGCCCGCAGGGCGTGTTGCGCGGGTATCCGCAGGAAAGTAGCGTGCCGCCGCCGAGAGCATACGGGCTTGCTGAAATTCCAGCGCCAGGCGCAGCTTGCGCAAATGGCGGTCGTAGCCGCCGTGCTGAAGGTAATCTGCAATGGCTACCTGAGCGGGCACCGAGGGTGAAATTGTCGTCATCAGTTTCAGCCGGGAAATGCTTTCGGCGTAGCGCCCTCCGGCTACCCAGCCGACCCGATAACCGGGCGCCAGACACTTTGAAAACGACCCGCAGTGAATCACCAGCCCTTCATCATCAAAGTGCTTAACCGGCACGGGGGGGTTGGTGCCAAAATAGAGTTCGGCATACACATCATCTTCGATCATCGGCACCTGATGCTGCTTCAACAGCCCATACAGCGCTTTCTTTTTGGCCGTACTCAAGCTCGCCCCAAGCGGGTTTTGCAAATGGCTCATCAGCCAGCAGGCTTTAATAGGGTACTTGGCAAGGCTGTCTGCCAGCTTGTCCAGGTCGATTCCTTCCCGTGGATGAACAGGAATCTCGACCGCCCGTAACTTCAAGCGCTCCAATACCTGAAGGCTTGCGTAAAAGGCTGGGGACTCGATGGCGACAAGGTCACCAGGTTCGGTCACGCACTGAAACCCCAGGTTGAGGGCTTCCATGGCGCCATTGGTAATCACCAATTCCTGAGGCGGTAGGTGTACGCCTGCCAGCCGATAACGCAGGGCGATCTGGCGGCGCAGTGCCGTATCGCCTGCGGTCATATCGGTGATGATGGCGTTGGGAGAAAGCTCGCGCAGCCCTTTGGCCATGCTGCGCGCCAGGCGGGGAAGCGGAAACAGCTCAGGGCTTGGAAAGGCCGAGCCAAAAGGCACCGTATCGACATTTTGAAGCGACCCCAGCACTGAAAAAACCAGTTCACTTACCGCAATGTCGGCCGTTTCAGGGTGGCCCAAGGTCATTTCGGGCTCGTTGAGAAACTGCTGCGCCTGTTCGCGGACAAAGTAGCCCGAGCGTGGCCGCGACACGATTAGCCCCTGCTTTTCCATCAGATAGTAGGCTTGAAACACTGTCGATGGGCTGATGGCGTAGTGGCGGCTGGCCTGGCGAACTGAGGGCACACGTTCCCCCGGCGCCAGCACACCACTGCGGATCAGTTCGGATATTTCCTCGGCAAAGCGTTCGTAGCGTTTCATGTTCTTCCGCCGCTAAAAGCAGGCCAAGAGGATACGCGAACGGCGGTAAAAAACCGATGACCAAGTGCTACGTCTGGCTGATAATCAGTGCTGCGTTGACCCCGCCAAACCCAAATCCGTTGCACAGCACATGCTGAGCGGGCTGGGTGCGCGTGGTTAACGGGATGAAGTCCAGGTCCCGCATATCTTCATCGCAGTGCGTCAGGTTAAGCGTGGGCGGCAGCTGGCCCGTGGTGGCAGAAAACGCTGAAAAGATGCTCTCAACACCGCCCGCCGCCCCCAGCAAATGGCCCGTTGCCGATTTGGTGGAAGAGATCGGAATGTGTGGCAGTTTGCTACCAAACACACGCCGTAAGGCGGCAATTTCTGCCCGGTCGCCCACGGGCGTGGAGGTGGCGTGAGCATTGATATAGCCAATCTCATCCGCGTTAAGCCCCGCCATTTTCAGCGCCGAATGAATCGCCGCGGCGGCGCCGTTACCGTCCTCTGGCCCGGCAGTAATATGGTAGGCATCGGCACTGGTACCGTAGCCGCTAATGACGGCCAGCGGCGTGGCGCCGCGCGCTTGTGCATGCTCAAGTGTTTCAATCACCAGCAGGCCCGCACCTTCGCCCATCACAAAGCCGTTACGGGTGCTGTCGAAGGGGCGCGACGCACTTTCAGGCTGCTCATGCTCGGTGGAAAGCGCTTTGAGCGCGTTGAAGCTCGCTAATGATAGTGGATCAATACACGCCTCGGCGCCGCCCACTAACGCCACGTCGGCTTCACCGCTGCGGATTAGACGCATGCCGTCGCCAATCGCTTGCAGGCCCGCCGCACACGCCGTCACCGGGCAGCCCAAAGGCCCTTGAAAGCCATAGCGAATCGACAGATTGCCCGCCGCCATATTGGCCAGAAACGCGGGTACGGTAAACGGCGACACCCGACGGTAACCTTTCTGCTGTAGCGTTTGCTGGGCCTCGGTAATCGTGGGGAACCCGCCAATGCCGGAACCGATAATGGTCGCCGTGGCGCGGCGTTGTGCTTCGTCCGTTGGCTGCCAGCCAGCCTGCTCAAGCGCCTCTTTTGCCGCTGCCATGGCGTAAAGGCTGAACAGGTCCAACTTGCGGCGCTCTTTGGCATCCACGATATCATCCAGACAAAGCCCCGCCTGCGGGTCATCAGTTGAGTGGGCAACCGCACCGGCAATTTTGATAGGCGTTTGAGCGATATCAAAGCGGGTAATCTGGCGGATCCCTGAACGGCTTTGCAGCAGAGCGTCCCAACTTGTCTTGACGTTAAATCCCAGCGGGCTGACCATGCCCATGCCGGTGATAACAATAGGTGAGTGCATAGCGGCTCCTCAGTGCTTTAAATACGGCTACGCTAGCAGTACGCATTATATGATCAAGATAATATTTAGCAGGATTATTTAGCCAAACAATTTAGCCGAACGATTTAGCAGTACATAACGAGGTCAACATGCCTTATCCCAAAAGCCATAAGGCGAAAACCCGAGAGCGTATCCTGGCGTCAGCCACTGAACTGTTCAGCCGATACGGCTTTAATAAAGTCTCCATCGGTCAGGTCATGAAGCTGGCCAGAATGACCCACGGGGCTTTTTATTCCCACTTCGCCTCCAAAGAGGCGTTGTATGATGCCTCGGTGCGTAAAACGCTGGATGGCAGCCGGGCGGCACGCTTGGTAAAAGGGCCGCTCTCCTTGCAGCATCTAACGGAGCTGGTCTCTAACTACTGGAATCTCCAGGAGCTTGAGCGTAAGCAACAGCCAGGGCCGGAAGCGGTGCTGTTTAATGAAATAGGCAGCGAGAAAGCCGAGATTCGTACCATGTTTGAGGCGTCTTACCTGCGGATGAAAAAGATGCTTGAAATGCGCTTGCTTGCCTTGAGTAAGCTAAAAAAACTCCCCTTTGCCCACGACCGCGAGGTGATTGCCGATAAGTCGCGGGTTATTCTGGCAGCCTTGGTGGGGGCTGTAGCCATTGCCAAAAGCTTACCCGGTGAGGAAGAGCGTCAGCATGTGTTATTGGCGACCCAGCGCCAGATTTTGTTAATGCTGGGGGTGAGCGAAACGGAAGCAGAAGGGATGCTGCAAAGCGTTATGTCGGCCTAGGCTCGCCAGTGGGCAGGGAGAGTCTCGGTTAAAAACTGCTGAAACGCCAAGACCTTGGGCGTTAATTCACGCCGATGCCGGACACAAAGAAAAAACTCCAGTGGGTCAACCTCTAAGGGCTCATCAGCCGCAAACGGCGGCGTAAACAGTGCGACAAGCTTGCCCTGCGCAATTAACGGTTCTGCAATAAACGCCGCTAACCGTGTGATGCCGCCACCTTCAATGGCCATCTGGGCTAGTGCATCAATGTCGTCGCTGATCATACGTGCCTTCACCGGCGCATCGAAGCGTATGCCGTTGCGTATTGCGCCCCAGCCGAGATAGCGCCCATCCAAAGGAAACCGAAATACTAGGCAGTCGTGCTCCTTAAGCTGTTCCAGGGTGTGCGGGTATCCAGCCTGCTCAAGATAGCGAGGCGCTGCGCAGAAGATGGACGGCACCCGTGCAATAGGACGCGCCACCAACCCCTCTTCCAGCGCATGGCGAATGCGAATGCTGGCGTCAACCGATTCGGCGATATGGTCCACGTGGCGGTCGGCAATGCTGAGCTCGACCGTGATGTCGGGATAACGGCGATTAAAGGCCGGGATCATGGGGGCCAATAGGTGCCGGGCAAAGGCACCGGTTGAAGCGATGTGCAAACGCCCTCTGGGTGCGTCATGCAGCGCGCTGACGGCCTGACCGGCAAGCTCCAATTCCTGTACCAGTTCACGCACTTTTGCGTAATAGGTGGCTCCGCTTTCCGTCGGCGCCAAACGGCGCGTAGTGCGGGTGAGCAAGCGCACCCCCAAGTGGGTTTCCAATCGGCTGATGTTTTGGCTGGCGGCTGCCGCGCTAATACCCAAAAGGCGCGCGCCGCCCGCAATGCTGCCGGCTTCAACTGCTTTCACAAAACTCTCGATACCGCGTAACGCAACCATAAGCCATACCTTAATCTTTAGCGCCATTCGTAATACTAGCTTACGGCTGTGCTTGTCGTGGGCCTGCTTCTGAATTGTTTCAAGTCACTGTAGAGTGCGCAAACACTTTTGATAGATAAGGTAATTCACCCATGACAACCCGCCGCTACCCAGAACAGCGCCTGCTTGCAGCGCGCAAGTTGCACCCACGTTTTACGCCGGTCGTATTTGCATTCTTTATGTCGACGATTATGGCGTTCTTGATGACCCTGATTATTACCGCCGTTAATGCCGGAGTGAGTGACTACTATTTCAGCCAGGTATGGCACGCCTATCGGGTAGCCATGCCCAGCGCCTTTGTGTGCATTTTGGTAGTACGGCCACTGGTTGCCCGTCTTGTACAGCTTACGATCAGGTCGCATTGAGGTAATTATGCCGCCTGTTTTTTGCGCATACTGCTCCTGCCGGTGACGATGTTTGGAAAAGCTCATGCTATGCATGCATCAAAGGTTGAATGGCTTTATTAAAACGCAACATGCGAAACTGTAACGTTTTATAAAGATGTGGTGGTCGAAATCAACTGCCGTCAAGCGGGCTGTACTTGGCATCAAAACAAACCATGACAGCTCATTGTCGGCTTTCAAACCGTAGGGAGTACCCGTGTGAGAATAGGCGCACCTAAGGAAACGAGTCGGGGAGAAGCACGTGTGGCGCTTACCCCTGAAAGCGCAAAGCAGATCCAAAAGCTGGGCCACGAGTGTCTGATTGAAACAGGCGCTGGTCTTGCGGCGGGCTTTAATGACAACGCTTATCGTGATGCTGGCGTTACCGTAGTGGATAGTGCTGACGCTCTTTGGCACGGCGCTGAGGTGGTCATTAAAGTCCGCGAGCCTTCTGATGAAGAAGCGGCGCGACTCAGAGAAGGACAAACGCTGATTGCGTTTTTCTGGCCCGCTCAGAACGAAGCGCTGCTTGAGAAGTGCCGTGCCCAGGGCGCCACCGTGATTGCGATGGACATGGTGCCGCGCATTTCTCGTGCCCAGAAGATGGACGCGCTCTCTTCCATGGCCAATATCGCGGGTTACCGCGCGGTGATCGAAGCAGGCAATAATTTTGGCCGCTTCTTTACCGGCCAGGTAACTGCCGCGGGCAAAGTGCCTCCGGCTAAGGTGCTGGTAATTGGCGCAGGCGTTGCCGGGCTTGCGGCCATTGGTACTGCCACCAGCCTGGGTGCTGTGGTGCGTGCCTTTGATGTGCGTCCGGAAGTCTCCGAGCAGATCGAGTCGATGGGCGCTGAGTTCCTGTTCCTCGATTTTGAAGACAGCGAAGACAGCCAGGATGGCTCGGCAAGCGGCGGTTATGCCTCGCCCTCAAGCCCCGAGTTTCGCGAGAAGCAGCTTGCGTGCTTCCGCGAACAGGCGCCTGATGTGGACATTGTCATCACTACCGCTCTGATCCCCGGACGCCCGGCGCCCAAGCTGTGGCTTGAGGATATGGTCGCTGCCATGAAGCCAGGTTCGGTAATTGTTGATCTGGCGGCTGAAAAAGGCGGTAACTGCGATTTAACCCAGCCCGATGAGCGTATCGTCTCCGATAACGGCGTGATTGTGGTCGGCTATACCGACTTCCCCTCACGCATGGCGACCCAGTCGTCCTTACTGTATGCCACTAATATTCGCCATATGCTGACCGATTTAACGCCTGAGAAAGATGGCGTGATCAATCACAATATGGATGATGACGTGATTCGTGGCGCGACGGTGACTTACCAGAACGAAGTGACCTTTCCGCCGCCTCCGCCCAAAGTAAAAGCGATTGCTGCGGCCAAACCGAAGAAGAAAGAAAAAGAGCCGACGCCTGAAGAGAAAAAAGCCACAGAAGCGGCGACGTTCAAAGCCCAGACCAAACGTCAGGTCGGCATATTGGCGATCGGTGGTGCGCTGATGCTGTTGCTCGGTCAGGTCGCGCCCGCGTCTTTTATGCAGCACTTTATTGTCTTCGTGTTGGCCTGCTTTATCGGCTTCCAGGTGATCTGGAAAGTTAGCCACTCGCTGCATACGCCGCTGATGGCGGTGACTAATGCGATCTCCGGCATCATTATTTTGGGGGCGATTTTGCAGATTGGCTCAGGCAGTGCAGTGGTTAGCGTGCTGGCGGCTATTTCGGTACTCATCGCAACGATCAATATTGTGGGTGGCTTCCTGGTGACACGCCGGATGCTGGCCATGTTCCAAAAATCCTGAGCGGCGGAGAGACGATATGTTAGGTCAAGGATTCGTATCTGCTGCGGCGATTGCGGCAAGCGTACTGTTTATTTTATCGCTGGGTGGGCTTAGTAATCAGGAAAAAGCCAAGCGTGCTGTGTGGTACGGCATTGTAGGGATGGCCGTTGCGGTGTTTTTCACCGCCTTTGGGCCGGGCATTGGTGGCTACTGGTGGTTGATCCCGATGATGATTATCGGCGCAGGCATCGGTACCTATATGGCGGGTAAGGTCGAAATGACCGAAATGCCCCAACTGGTGGCCGCCCTGCACAGCTTTGTGGGTTTGGCGGCTGTGTTTGTGGCGTGGAGTGCGGACCTGGAGCGCCGCCGAGTGCTGGCTGCCCGTGCGGCTGATGGTGTCATGCAAGAGTTTTCGGCGTTTGCCGCGCTGGTGGCTACCAAGGCCCCCGATGAGCTGACGTTTTTGCAGATTGAGGTCGTGCTGGGCATCTTTATCGGTGCGATCACCTTTACAGGCTCCGTGATCGCCTTTGGCAAGCTGGCGGGCAAGGTGGATGGCAAACCGCGTCAACTGCCTGGCGGGCATCTGCTGAATGCTGGGGCGGCAGTGCTTTCATTGCTGTTGGCGGTGCTTTATCTCAACGGTGCAGGCTTCTGGACGCTGATTTTGCTGGCCGCGCTGGCTTTCTTCATCGGTTATCACCTGATCATGGGGATTGGTGGTGCGGACATGCCGGTGGTGGTGTCGATGCTCAACAGCTATTCCGGCTGGGCGGCGGCGGCTATCGGTTTCACGCTCTCTAATGATCTTTTGATCGTGACCGGCGCGCTGGTGGGCTCCTCCGGGGCGATTCTCTCTTACATCATGTGTAAAGCGATGAACCGCAACTTCGTTAACGTGATTCTGGGCGGTTTTGGCGGAAGTACTGGGCCAGCGGCAGAGATCGAAGGCGAACAGGTGGCGATTGATGCTGGCGGCGTGGCCAGTGCCCTAAACGATGCCGATAGCGTGGTGATCGTGCCGGGGTACGGTATGGCTGTCGCGCAAGCTCAAGGTGCGGTCAGCGACCTGGTGCGCAAGCTGCGCGCGGCAGGTAAGAACGTACGCTTTGGCATTCACCCGGTGGCGGGCCGTTTGCCGGGGCACATGAATGTGTTGCTGGCCGAGGCCAAGGTGCCTTACGACATTGTATTGGAGATGGATGAAATCAATGATGATTTCGCCAGCACCGACGTGGTGATCGTGATTGGTTCCAACGATATCGTTAACCCGGCCGCTGAAGAAGACCCTAACAGCCCCATTGCCGGTATGCCGGTATTGAAGGTCTGGGAGGCCAAGCAAGTGTTTATCTGTAAGCGCGGGCAGGGTACCGGCTACTCAGGCATCGAAAACCCGCTGTTCTTCAAGGAGAACAGCCGGATGTTCTACGGTGATGCTCGCGATAGTCTGAATGCATTGCTGCCGCTGGTCGATTAACGCTCCACAACGCAGTGTAACCCAACGAACAGGGCGCCAAAGGGCGCCCTGTTTGCGTTTAGTCGGCGCGTCTCGCTCACTGCCATGGTTACCAGGAAATGGCCTTTTCGCCTGTGGATTAAAAATTACTATCAAGTTAGTCGCTAAATGCAAATTGTAGCTATAGCTAATGTGCTTTAAAACAGTGCCATGTCAATGAGTCGCCCGCTCGCGCGTTTTGAAAGCGTCATGTTGAGAGACGTCATTGAGTGTTCCTCTGGTCACGCCAGGGGTAAGAGCAATAAGGGGAAACGAACGCATGAGTGGTAAATGCCCGGTAATGCACGGTGGTAACACAGCCGCCAGCAAGTCCAACACCGACTGGTGGCCTAACGCCCTGAACCTGGACATCCTGCACCAGCACGATACCAAGACGAACCCACTGGGTGAAGATTTTAACTATCGCGAAGCGCTTCAAACGTTGGATGTCGAGGCACTGAAAGCGGACCTTCGCCAACTGATTACCCAAAGCCAGGAGTGGTGGCCAGCCGACTGGGGAAGCTACGTAGGCATGTTTGCCCGGGTGGCCTGGCATGCGGCAGGTTCTTATCGCCTGGCGGATGGCCGTGGTGGTGGCGGCACCGGCAATCAGCGCTTTGCACCGCTCAACTCCTGGCCGGATAACGCCAATACCGATAAAGGCCGCCGCCTGCTGTGGCCAATCAAAAAGAAGTACGGTAACAAAATATCCTGGGCCGATTTGATGATTCTCTCCGGCACTGTGGCCTATGAAGTCGCGGGTTTGAAAACCTTCGGCTTTGCGTTTGGTCGCGAGGATATCTGGCACCCTGAAAAGGACACCTACTGGGGCGCTGAAAAAGAGTGGCTGGCGCCTTCCGACGGCCGCTACGGCGACGTGGCAAAGCCCGACACCATGCATAACCCGCTGGCCGCCGTGCAGATGGGCCTGATCTACGTGAACCCGGAAGGCGTGAACGGCCAGTCCGACCCGCTCAAGACCGCCGCCCAGGTGCGTGAAACCTTCAAACGCATGGCGATGAACGATGAAGAAACGGTTGCCCTGACTGCTGGTGGCCACACTATCGGCAAGTGCCATGGTAACGGCACACCCGGCGATCTAAGCCCGGAGCCCGAAGCGGCTGGCCCCGAGCTCCAGGGCCTTGGCTGGATGAAAACCAAGGGTCGTGGCATTGGCCGTGACACCCTGGTAAGCGGTATTGAAGGCGCCTGGACCAAGAACCCGACGCAGTGGGACATGGGCTACTTCGAGATGCTGTTTGGCCACGAATGGGAGCTGAGAAAATCCCCCGCCGGTGCTTCGCAGTGGGAACCTGTCGACATTAAAGAAGAGGACATGCCGGTAGACGTGGAAGACCCTTCCATCCGCTGCATGCCGATCATGACCGATGCCGATATGGCTATGAAGGTCGACCCGATTTACAACGCCATCTGCCAGCGCTTCATGGCGGACCCGGCGTACTTTGATGATGTCTTCGCCCGCGCCTGGTTCAAGCTGACCCACCGCGACATGGGCCCGAAGGTACGCTATGTAGGCCCGGACGTACCCCAGGAAGACCTGATCTGGCAAGACCCGGTGCCTGCGGGCCGCACCGACTACGATGTGGATGCCCTGAAAGCCCGCATCGCCGCCAGCGGCCTGAGCATCAGCGATATGGTCAACACCGCCTGGGACAGCGCACGCACCTACCGTGGCTCTGACATGCGCGGCGGTGCCAACGGAGCACGTATCCGCTTGGCACCGCAAAACCAGTGGGAGGGCAACGAGCCCGAGCGCTTGGCCCGCGTGCTGGCAGTGCTTGAACCCATTGCCCAGGAAAGCGGTGCAAGTCTTGCCGATACCATCGTGCTGGCGGGCAATGTGGGCATCGAACAGGCGATAAAAGCCGCAGGCTTAAGCGTCACAGTGCCCTTTGCCCCCGGCCGTGGTGATGCAACGGATGAGATGACCGACGCCGAGTCGTTCGAGGCGCTCGAGCCGCTGGCCGACGGCTACCGCAACTGGCAGAAAGATACCTACGTGGTCAGCCCCGAAGAGATGCTGCTGGACCGCTCCCAGCTGCTTGGCCTGACTGCGGCGGAAATGACCGTACTGGTCGGCGGCATGCGTGTGCTGGGCACCAACCACGCAGGCACCAAACATGGCGTGTTCACCGAGCGCGAAGGCGCATTGACCAACGACTTCTTCGTGAACCTGGTGGATATGGCCAATACCTGGCACCCGGCGGGCGACCATTATGAGATTCGTGATCGCCAAACGGGTCAAGTGAAGTGGACAGCCAGCCGCGTTGATCTGGTGTTTGGCTCCAACTCGATTCTGCGTGCCTATGCCGAAATCTACGCTCAGGATGATTACGTCGAGAAGTTTGTCAGCGACTTTATTGCCGCTTGGACAAAAGTGATGAACGCTGATCGGTTTGATTTAGCGTAATGCCACGCGCCCTATAAGGGGCGCGTGAGCAGTCACTGTTATTGGTGTACCCAGTCTTGCCCGCATCGAAAGATGCGGGCTTTTTTAGGTATAAGGAAAGGCTTAAAACGCTTCCCACTCAGGTTCGGCGACGGCCTTTTTGGGCTTGGGTGCTGAAGGTGTAGTGGATGCGGCCGGTAAGCGGGGGCTGCTTGCTGGCGGAGTAGCGCTTGCCGTGATGGATAGCGGCTGCGAATCGCCCAGCACGAACTCGCTCATCAACTGGTCCAGGCGCTCGGCGTTTTTACGCATCTGCGCGGCAAGAGAGGCATTCTGGCTGACCATGGAGGCATTCTGCTGCGTCATGGTATCCATTTCGGCAACGGCAGTATTCACCTGTTCGATGCCTGCGGTTTGCTCGCGAGCGCCAGCGGTGATTTCGCCAATCACGTCAGATACCTGAGTAATGCTGCGATGGATTTCCTGCATCTGCTGGGCAGCGGATTTAACGATATGGTTGCCTTCCTTGGCATGATTGACCGACACATCAATCAGCGCGCGGATATCCTGCGCCGCAGTGGCCGAGCGGCTGGCCAGCGTACGCACTTCGTTGGCCACCACCGCAAATCCGCGCCCCTGTTCACCGGCTCTTGCGGCTTCGACCGACGCGTTAAGCGCTAGGATATTGGTTTGAAAAGCGATGGAGTCTATCAGGCCGATAATATCGCTGATCTTGTTGGACGACTCGCTGATCGCGCCCATCTTGCTTTCCATCTGGGTCATGGATTCAGTGCCGCGTTTAGAGGCGCCGGCGGCTTCAATCGCCAGACCATTAGCCTGCTCAGAAGCTTGCGACGTGTGCGCCACCGTTGAGTGGATCTCCTCCATGGAGGCGGAGGTTTCCTGGATATTGGCGGCGGCCTGATCGGTACGTGAGGAGAGTTCGTGAGTGCCATCCGCCATGTCGCTGGCACCGGCGAGTACCGTTTGGGCGTTATAGCGCACTTCCTGGAGGGTGCCCTGCATACGTTCAACGAACGCATTGAAACCACGCGCCAGATCACCGATCTCGTCTTGTGATTTAACCTCCAGACGGCGGGTCAGATCGCCCTTGCCCTGAGCGATATCGGCCATGGCGCTAGCCGTATGCTTGATTGGCGCAAGCGAGCGGCGTGCCGCATAGGCAGCTACCACCAGAAGCAATATCAGCAGCAACCCGCCCGCCAGCAGCAGGGATTTCAGCAAGCTGTTGGTTACGGCGGTAAAGGCGGTCATCGGGACGGTCACGCCGACAACCCAGGACGTGCCCTCCACCGGACTCCACATAAGCCGGGTACGTTCGCCACTGGGCATGGTGATTTCACCGGAACCGGGGGCGCCGCTGAGAATTGACTGACTCAGCGCATCCAACCCCTGATACCCCTGAGTGCGGTCGGCGTCGGTATAGTTCAGCGACATGCGGTACTCTTCCACCGGGTGGGCAATGACCTGGCCCTGGCTGTCAATAAGCCAGCCGTAGCTCCCCTCACCGACATTGATTGCCGAGGTGATATCAGACACCGCCGCCATGGACACGGTGATGCCGAGTAGCCCTGCGCGATTGCCGCGTTCATCGAAAACGGTATCGACTACTAACGCCGTTGGCAGCCCGCTGACCATGGAGATCACCGGGTCGACAAGCAGGCTATCCTGGCTGCCTTCAGAAATGAGTGTCTTGAAGTAGGAACGTTCCGAGATGTCTAGCGGCACGCCAGCATGGGTTATCGTGTCGCCCGAGGCATTAGAGAAAAAAAGCGACTCGATGGTGCCGCCCGGAGGGTAGCGTTTGGCGAGCCAGTCAAGATGCGTAGCGACAGGCAGATCTTCGGCGAGACGCTCATCTTCCGCCAGCACCGCATTCCAGTTACGGTAGCCGTTGATCCAGCGGCCTATCTCGTCGGCGCGTGCCTCAACTTGCCGTGTACCGGCATTGTCGATTAGGTCAGGAATGGCTCGATTGAGCTGCTGATTGACGATAATGCCGAGAACGATGGCAACAAGCAGTAAAGGAAGAGCGACTGCGCTCAGCAATTTTTGTGTTAACGACAGACGAGAGAACTTGCTCATTAAAAGCCTCGGTGGTTAAAGGTTGGCCATCACTGGCCGATCATGATCCACGCAGTTTTTTATGGCGCAGAGATCGTTTTTATTGCTGGCGCAAAAGTTAATAACGACCGTTTTACGATTAACTTAAGTGTAATTACCATTGGTATAGGCCAGTAAACGTTGAGGATGCTTTTATCAAAAGCGTTGGATACGCTACTGACTATCGATGTGTTACCGCTTGTCATGTCATTTTCCCCTGTAGACACGCAGAATATCGGCCATGGTCGCCAGCGCGATCTCCGCCGGTGTCTTACTTCCCAGGTCTAGGCCAATCGGCATCACGATCCGCGCGATATCGGTGTCGGTCAAACCGCCGGAGCGCCGTAAGCGTTCGGCACGTTGGGCTGAGGTTTTCTTCGACCCCATGACGCCGATATAAAAAGCGTCAGTGCGTACAGCTTCGATCATCGCCAGATCATCAATACGCGGATCGTGCGTAAGGGCGACAATCGCCGTGGCTGCGTGGCAGGCTCCTGAGGCTATGAACAGCGAAGGCAACACCGCCTGTACCTCGACACCAGGAACATTGAAGCCGCGCCGCATCTCCTCGCGTGGGTCGCAGACAATGACTTCAAATCCCAGTGCCTGAGCGAACTGGGCGCAAGGAGTAGCGATGGCGGAAATACCTGCGATTACAAGGCGCAGTGACGGGCCAATACGAAGATAGGCGGCATGCTCATCGCACGTGACGGCAGGTCCCGGCCCTTCGGGCACGATGAAGCGCTTGCGAGATCCGTCCAGTAACACATGACGTATCAATGGCCGTCGCCCCATCAGCGTGGCATGCATGACTTCAAGATGGATCAATGTGTCGGCGCTGGGCTCAAGCCGTTCTACCAGCACATCAAGACGTCCGCCGCAGGGCAGGCGAACGGTTTCATCACTTTCGCCACCAAAATGAATCAGTTGAACCGGTGAGGATGAAAAAGCCCCTTTTTCCAGGCGTTCCAGAAAGTTCTCTTCAACGCACCCGCCTGATAACGAACCAATGAACTGCTCTTTTGAGCACGCGGCCATGATGGCTCCGGGCTCCCTGGGTGACGAGCCAAAGGTCGACAGCACCGTACACAGCCAGACCACACGGCCTTGGTTAGCCCACTGGAGGGCCCGCTCGACAACCTGAAGATCAAGGTGCTGCATTACAGCGCCACCTCGGCGCGTTTTTCTGTGGGTCTATTGCCCTGCCCAAGCCGCCGACGCACGGTCTCTGCGGTAAACGGAGGGTGTGTAAAGCGAACCCCGGTCGCATCGAACAGCGCATTGGCAATGGCCGGGGCGCCAGGCAGCGACGTGGATTCGCCGACACCTAGCGACGGCTGGTCCGTTCGGTCCAGCATTAGAAGCTGAATATCCGGAAGCTCCGAAAAGCGCAGGATGGGGTAGCTGCCCCATTCGCGATTCATGGGCAGTCCCTTTTCGAAGGTCACCCGCTCTTTCAGGGTTCGGCTAAGCGTCTGGATGACGTTGCCATGCACCTGGTGGCGTACGCCATCGGGGTTGATCATGAGTCCGGCATCCTGGCCCACATACAGACGTTCGATAATGATCCGGCCACTGGCGGTATGCACTTTGAGCTCGACGACCCAGGCCGCCAGCGCGGCGCCGAATCCGGGGAATTTGCTATGCACGTACTGCGCGTAGGCAAACCCCCGCCCGTAATGCCAGCCCGCTTCGGTACGAGGGGCAGGGTACGCTGGGCGAGGCTGCCAATGGGCACGTTCTGCCAGGGTCTTGACGAGTTCTATCGCGCGCGTATCGGTCAAGTGCCTAATTCGGAAGGCAACGGGGTCTTCCCCGGCCAGGTAAGCCAGCTCATCAATGACACTTTCATGCGCAAAAGCGTTCGGCATGGCGGAAACGCCGCGTAGCCATGAGGCGCGTACGAGCGTGGGCACATCGTCACAGGCAATACGCCGATGCGGATAGCCATAGGGCGGAACGGACGTACGATCACCCATCTGGAAAGGCACGTCGCTGGGTGGCTGTGCGCCTGTCAGCAAAAGCGCCAGAGTCGGTGCATTGTTGGAAGGGTAGCGAGCCACGAAACGGTAGCCTGTCAGATTACCGTCGGCATCGATACCGGCTTCAACATCCATCCGCTGGGCAGCTCCCTTGGGTTCCCAGAGATGCTCCTGCTCGCGGGTGAGCTGGACGCGCACAGGGCGACCAACGGCCCTTGATAACAACGCCGCATCAGCACCCACATCATCGGCACAGTTGCGGCCGTAACAGCCAGAGGCCTCCATACGCGTGACGGTAATGGCGCTTTCATCCAGCAGCATTAGACGTGACAGATCGGCACGCAAGCTGTGAGGATTCTGCGTGCCCGACCAGACGTGCAGTTGATCGTCACGGTAGTGGGCAACCGAGCATGAAGGCCCAATTGAGCCATGCAGTTGAAAGGGCCAGACATAAGCGCGTCGAACACGATGTTGAGCACTTTTGAGGGCATCGTCGACCTGGCCTTCTTCAAGCAGCAGGCGTTGTTGCACCGGCAGTTCGTCCAATGCCTGCTCAATGTTATGCATGGGGGGCAGCGTATCGGGCTTGCGCCAAACGATGTTGAGTTTACGGGCGATAGCGGCCGCCTGCTCTTCGCGTTCAGCCACAACGCCGACAAAGTCGCCAATCGTCACGACGCTGACCAGCCCTGCCATGCCGGCTACTGAGTTTTCATCAACGGATACCAGTGAATTACCGACGAAATCGCCCCGGTCATAGCCACTGTAAGGAGGTCGAATCACGTGGCCGTAGAGCATATCCGGCAAACGAAAGTCATGTACGAACGTCAGTGCGCCCGTCACCTTGCCGGGAATATCAACGCGAGGCGCTGCCTTGCCCACCAAGCTGTATTGATGGACAGGTTTGAGGGGCACCTCATCGGCAAGCTTCAGAGCATGTCGGGCGCCGACGAGCAGTTCGCTATAGCCGATGGCGGGTAACGTGTCGTCTAACGGTGAAATATGACCTGCACGACAAAAGAGCTTGTGTTGAGGTAGACCAAAATGCAGGGCGGCTCTGAACAGTAAATATTCACGCGCCTGAGCGGCAGCACGACGAAGCGGCTCGGCAGTAATCTGAATAGTGGCGCTTGCAATCGTCGGCCCCTGATTGGGTACCTCGAACGGATCACCCAAAACCATGGTGACGGATTCAAGCGCTACCTCAAGCTCTTCCGCCACGATCTGGGCAAGCGCAGTGCGTATGCCTGTGCCAAGATCCACATGACCGTTGAACGCCAGCACCTGGCCCGCGCTCAGGATAGCAATAAATATTTCGGGCTCAGTAGGTACGAAATTAGAATGTGTACCCGGTTGTCCTGGTGCGGGCTTGGGAGGCGTAATCGGATCTCGATACACGATAAGATGATCTGGATCATGCAGAAGGGCTTGTCGATCATAGACTTTCTTGCCGGTCATGTGGCCTCCTTGGTTTTTTTAGATGCTCAGGTCTTTCATGTATCGCGAGAGGTTGCTTGAGTTTAATATAAACTTATAATGTGTACGCCATAAATTGACGGTGAATCAGGCGGTAATTCTCGCGTTATACGTAAAGTTCTCCCTAACCTTTTTCCACTGCCATACTTCAGTGACATCATTGCACATCAGCAAGGAGTTTGAATGACATCGGATCGTTCCCTCGACGTCCAAAAAAACGCACACCCTACACCGTCTGAGCAGGGGTACGATTTTTCAGAACAGGTAGGCCATCTGTTACGTAAGGCCTATCAGCGCCACATTGCCATTTTCCAGCGCCACGTCTGCGATAAGCAGCTAACGGCCATTCAGTTTGTCGCTTTGTGCACAGTGATGGAGCGAGGGGCCAGCTCCTTAACCGATATCGTTAACGCCACGGCCATTGACCCGGCCACTGTTCGGGGGGTGATCAAGCGTCTCAAGGCCCGTGAATGGGTAACGCTGACCACCGACCCCAACGATCAACGCAAGGTGATGGTGGTGATTACCGAAGCTGGGGCCGCCATCGTTGAGGCAATGGTGCCCAACGCTCAACAGATCAGCGATGCGACGATGCAAAACCTCAACCCTGCCGAGCGGGTGGCGCTGATGCACCTGCTGGAAAAAATGAATGCAGACCCCGTCCCATAGTACGAGGGGCCGTTTGGTGATCGCGACAGTCAGCGCATCCTTACGCGCTTTATGTCATTGCCAAGCCGCACCCAGAGTGGCGCCAAAAGCGGCAGTATGATGGCCAGTAATGACAGACCAAACAGGCCCATGGCAATGGGGCTGTGCAAGAATACCTCCCAAGAGCCGCGACCCAGCAGCAGGCTGCGGCGCAGATTCTCCTCAAGCAGCGGCCCCAGAATCAAGCCGAAGGCCAAAGGGGCAGCGGGTAGCGACAAGAGATATAAGGCGTACCCTACGGCGCCGAAGAAGAGCATGATGTAGACATCTGCCATGCTGCTGCGAATAGCATAGGCGCCTACCACGCAAAGCAGCGCAATGCCGATGAGCAACGTATGCGAAGGGATGCGCAGTACCCAAGGCAACCAGCGCATCAGCAAAAGGCCGATGACCAGCGTGAGCAGTAGCGCAAGGAAGAACCCGGCGTAGAGGCTCGAGACGAAACTTGGGTTTTCGGCGAAGAGCATTGGCCCTGGCCGCAGCCCATGGATTAACAGCGACCCCATCAATACTGCCGTGATGGCATCTCCAGGTACGCCCAGCGTCATCATTGGTATCAGCGTGCCACCGATGCTCGAACTATTAGCGGCCTCGGGCCCCACCACACCCTCGACGGCGCCATGGCCGAAGCGCTCGGGATGCCTTGAAAAGCGCATCTCCTGGGCGTAGGCAATAGCCACTGCGATAGCCGACCCGGCAGCGGGTATAGCGCCGACAAATGCGCCAATAAAGGAACCGCGTAACATCGACGCCCAGCGTCCAGCGATCGCGCGCAGATTCGGTAGAGGCGATTGGGTAGATTGCATGTCGAACTCAGGCGTGGCGCGATGAGAGTCGTGCAGATTCCTGAGAACCTCAGCGAGCCCGAACAACCCTACACATAGCGGTACTAGTTCGATGCCACCTTGCAGGCCACGTGTATCGAAAGTGAAGCGCGAGACGTCGGTTAAAGCATCGAACCCTACCATTCCACAGAGTAGACCGACGGCGCCGACCAGCAATCCGCGTACCGTTGAACCTGGCGAAGCGTAGGCAAGTAGCACCAAACCGAATACCGCGATAGCCGTGAACTCGGGGCTTTTAAAGCGCATCGCGATTGAGGCCAGCATCGGAGCGGTGACCACCAGAAGCGCCAGACCGATGACGCCCCCTACGCTCGAGGCGATCAGCGCATAGACCAACGCTTCCTTAGCTCGTCCTGCACGGGCAAGAGGGTGACCGTCCAATTGAGTGACGATTGCACCCGGCGTGCCTGGAATGTTGATCAGGATGGCGGAGATTGAACCACCGTAGACACTGGCAACGAATACACAGAGTAGAAAGAGAATGGCAAATGCGGGGTCCATACCGAAACTCAACGGTAGCAGAATAGCTAGCGCCATGGTGGAACTAACGCCCGGTAGGGCGCCGAGTACGATGCCAAGCAGAGTGCCCAGCACAGCAAGCATCAAACCCCAGGGCGATGCGAGTGTTGCTAGGAGCGAGGTAAAGAAACTGTCGATCAGCATGGTAGTCTCCTGATCGCGGGCGTCATAGCGCGACGCCCAGCAGGGTGATGAAGATCAGATACAGCGCAAGGCTTAGTAACGAGGCGGTTATGATGCCGAGCAGTAGGGCACGATGCAGGCGATGGCAGCGACGATATTCCAGCCAGATGAGCCAAGGGGCGGCGAAAAGCCAGGTCGCTGGCAAGAAACCAAGCGATGTCACCACGCTTGGCAGCGCCAAAAGAGAAATAAGCAGGGCTGCCGCGTGCGTGTGACGGCTTAGAGGAGCGTCACTTTGGGTCGGCGTCTGCTCGGCTGTCTTGCGCAAGTGAAGTACCCAGCCGGCCAACCCCTTGAGAAGGAGAATGCCCCCTCCCAGCAACATGAAACTTAGAACGGTCAGCGGCAGCAGTGCGGGACCTGGGTCAGGGCCTCGGCCCAGCGTGTTCATCAACATCGTATTGCCGCTTACGTCGATGAGCCCGACAAGGGCGATGCCACTGAAAAGCAGTCCACAGGCAAGATCGCGCCCGGCGGCGCGATCAAGAAAACTGTTAAACGAACGCATGGCGTCTCTCCTAAGTCGTGAGTAGGAGCCGTCAGCGCGTCAGCGCGGCATCCACCAGATTGGAGGAAGAAAGGATCTCATAGACCTCATCGGCACGCTGGGTAAGATAATCTGAGCTTACCTCTTGAGGTTGCGGAGCAATCACTAAGCCCGCCTCGCTTGCCGCCGACTGAAACGCTTCGTCTTCGAGCAGTGTGTAGAAAGCCGACTCCAACGTGTCGCGGCGCTCATCGGGTACGCCTTGTGGCAGATAAAGCATAAAGAAGTCCTCCGCCGCGAAGCCATAACCTTGCTCCTTGAAGGTAGGAGCATCCGGCGCAAAGGGATGACGCGCATCTGTGGCCACGCCCAGTATCTGGAGTTGCCCCGAGGCGTGCTGGTCAGCTAGCAACGGTATTGGCAGCAGGACAGACATGACCTCACCAGAAAGCAATGCCGAGAGGGTGGGGGCGTAACCCTGATAGGGGATCTTCGTCAGCGTAACGTCGAACTGTGACTCGAGCATGCTGGCTGCGATATAAGAGAAGCCGCCGGGCGAGTCGTTACCGTTGACAATTGCGCCGGGCGATTCCTGAAGTGTTTGCAGATAGTCATCAAGATTCGTGATGCCCGTATCGCTGCCCACTGCGAGCGCGGCTGGCTCGGGGCCGATGAATACCAGCGCCTCGAGTTCGTCCAACGGCGTGGCGTTGGGGTTCATGTAGCTTTGGGCGATGGCATGGGTACCCATCATACCTAAAGTATAGCCATCTGGATCGGACTCAGCTACGTGGCGAATACCCGTAGATCCGGCCGCCCCCGTCACGTTTTGAACGACGATGGGGACAGAGAGTGCCGTGCCAGCATGCTCGGCCATTAAACGGGCCGCTAGGTCATAGGCGCCGCCAGCGGGCCAGGGAACGACGAGGGTGAGTGCACGCTCGGGAAAGTCATCGGCGAGAAGTCCAGAACTCAAGGGTAGAGTGAAGCCCAAAACGGACGCTATCATCAAACGGCGAAGTGTCATATGAGTTACCTGTTGTGTTGTCAGTAGATCAAAGCGAAGCGTTTTATTGTGGTTTGTTGGTTTTTCCGAGCTGGCGAGCGTTGAGGGACTTTCTCCTTTTTTAATGAATGCTATAGAAGCCCAAAGGCCGCAAGTCGGCCTTTCAGAAGCGCTGTTCAGCCTCCCAACAGATGATCGATTGCGGTCTGGCGGTCGATAACGTCACCGTACTTGCTGTCGATGTCGAACAGATTCGCCTCGTGCGGGTCGGGGTGACGGTCGCCCACGCAGTCGCGTATCACCATCACGCGAAAGCCGTACTGCAGGCCATCGACGGCGGTGGCGCGAATGCAGCCGCTGGTTGAGCAGCCGGTAACGATGATCGTGTCCACGCCCATGGCTACCAGCATGGAAGCGAGCGAGGTGCCAAAGAAGGCGCTCGCGTACTGCTTGGTGATAACCGGCTCCGTTGAGTCCGGCACCACTTCAGCACAGAACTCGGCGAAGGGGTTGCCAGCCACCATGGCGCGCATGACCGGCGATTTCTTCACCCAGATGCCGCCGTCGACTTGATCCGGCGCATGGTAGAGAATATTGGTGTGGATGACCGGAGTTCCACTCTGTCGAGCGGCATCAAGCAACGGCGGCATGTTGGCCACGGCCTCGACGACGCCGGGCGCGTAGAGTGGCGACTCCTCACGCACGTAGCCCTGCATGAAGTCCACAACCAAAAGTGCCGCCTTGCGCCCGAAGCCGATGCGCCCGTCCCAGACGCCCCGATAGTTCTCTTGAGCCGAGTTCTCCTGGGCCGATTTTTCCTCATGACCCGAGCCGTTTTGAAGCGAGCTGTCTTGAATCGCATCAGGGGTTGCCATGGGTACGCTCCTAGTAGGCGCCGGAAAGCAAAGCGCCAGCTCCAGGCACCACCGGCTCCAGATCCAGCGCCTTGAGCATGGCGTAAGTGGTGGCGATGGCGGCGGTCACCACCGGCTTGCCGGTCAGCGCCTCGACCTTGGCGACGGCCGGTAGTGAGGGCATCTGTACGCAGGCCGAAAGCACGATGGCGTCGATATCGCTCAAGTCTAGACTGGCAACGATCTCGGGCAGCTTGGCCGGGTCATGACGCGCCACGTCCAGGTTGTTGGGAATTTCCAGCGCCCGGTAGTCGACCACCTCGATGTTTTCCTGACGAATGTAATCCACCACCATTTCGGTCAGCGGCTTCATGTAGGGGGCTACCACGACTACGCGTTTGGCTTTCATGACGTGCAGGGCATCTACCAGGGCGCCGGCGCTGGTGACGACAGGCGTATCGCAGCCGTTTTCTTCAGTGCGGCTGCGTAGTCGCTTCTGGGACTCACGATGATAGCCCGGGCCCATGGACATGATGGCCACTAGGCAGGCGTACCCCATGACGTCCACGGCGGCATCGGAAAGCTCCAGCGCGCAGCGATCAGATTCGCCATCCATAGCGGCCAGTTCGTCCTTACTGACCGTTTTCATCCGCATGCGACTGGAGTGAAAAGTGAATCGCTCAGGACGAATTAATTGCCTTGCGGCGAGCATGGCAGGGATTTCCGTTTCCATAGTGATATTGGAACTCGGCACGATCTGGCCGATACGATAGGTCTTGGTTTCAAGCGTCATGGCAATCGGTCTCTCAGAGTGGGGTGCCGAGGAAGTCTTCGAAGGCAGTGAAGAAGCCTTCGAAGTCATCCCAGGGAATCATGTGGCCCGCATTCGCGGCGGTAGTGATACGAATCGACGGCAGCAGAGTTTGGATCTCTTCGCGATCCTCCTCCTGGATCACGCCGCCCTTGCCGGCGCAGATTAGAAGCGTCGGTATTTCAATAGCAGGGAGGTCTTGGTGGATATCCACGCTGTGGAACTCCTCGAACGCCTGCACGATAGCCGGTGTATAGCAAGTGTGCAGCCACTCGGCGCGCAGGCGCAGCTGCTCCTCGCTCCAGGTGGGGCAGTAGGTGCGCATGGTGTCGAGGCCAGCGCCCTGGGAGCAATCACGGATGGAGTCCACGTACCAAGGCAGCTTGCTGGGATACTCCCGGCGGCCGGGGCCGGAAACGGGCGGGTCGATCAGCACCAGTTTGTCGATGCCTTTTGCGCCACGCGTCATGGCGCGCAGGGCAAAGCGTGCGCCCATGGAGTGACCGGCGAGAATCACGTTTTCAAGCCCCAACGCTTCGATGAAAGCGATGACATCGTCGGCACAGGTGTCGATATCGTAGTCCAGATCGGGTCCCGTGGAGGAGAGCCCACGCCCACGAACGTCCAGCACGTAAGTATCGAAGTGACGGCCAAGGCGCTCGGTGACGAAGGCCCAAGTGACCGCGGGGCTTGTGATGCCCGGAATCAGCACCAGTGGCTGCCTGGTGGAGGCCGAGTCACCGCCAAAGCGCAGGTAGTGCTGGCGGATGTCGTTGGCGTGAATATTGGCGCCGTAGCGGTACGTACTGGTAGAAAGCGTGTCGGTCATGCCGGGTTCTCCTCGCTAACGGCTTCAGGCGTTTGCAGCGGCGTCTCGAACACGTCATAGCCGAAGACCCAGGCAGGATCTTCATCCTGGCGCAGCCAGGTATTGTCGTGGGAGACCTTCTGTACGCGGGAAGCCCGTTCGAAGCGATTGGTGCGGTAAAGCTCAAAGGCTTCACGATAGCCGTGGGCACCTACTTCCTCCAGACAGCGCACCAGCATGGCAGCATCCTCGATAGCCATGGCGGCCCCTTGGGCCATGTGTGGCTTCATCGGATGGCAGGCATCGCCCAGCAGTACCAGACGGTTGTCGTGCCACAGTGGTAGGGGAGTGCGTTCCAGAAGCGGCCATTTGGTGACCGTTTCGGTGCAATCGATCAATGCCTGCACCGTGGGGTGGTAGCCCTTGAAGGCCTCGCGCATTTCCTCCTGGGAACTGTCGACGAAGGACGTACCGTGACTCCACTCGGGCTCCGGTACACCGGTGACGTAGTAGTACTCTTTCTCGTCGCCGGTGACGAAGTAAACCATCATGTGACGGTCTTCTGACCACCACTTCACGCAGGCCTCGAAATCCAGATCATAGGCCTTGAGCTTTTCGGCGGAGATGATCGCCCGGTGCGCTACCCAGCCACTGTAGGTTGGTGCTTCGGACCCCAGTAGTTTTTCGCGAATTTGCGAGTTGACGCCGTCGGCGCCAATCACAAGGTCGGCCTCCTCTGTGGTGCCGTCTGCAAAGGTCATGCGCACTTTGTCGCCCTGATCGTCGACATCCATCAGGCGTTTGTTGAAGAAGAGGTTCTCCTGATCGAGTGTGCTGACCATCAGCTCGTGCAGATCGCCGCGGTGAACGGTGATGTAAGCCGCCCCGTAGTGTTCGCGGGCAAAGTCGCCAAGAGGAATGCGCGACTGATACTCGCCGGTCAGGCCATTACGGCTGAACCAGTAATTGGGATGCGAGCCCATGGAATTGAGCTTTTCCTCAATACCGATGCGCCGCATCACCTTCATCACGTTAGGCCCCAAGTGGATGCCGGCACCCAGGCGGGAAAACGCTGGCGCCTGCTCGTACACCTTGGTGGGGTAACCGGCCTGCTGTAGCAAGGCGCCAGCGGCGGCGCCGCCAAGGCCTGCGCCAATCACGGCGATGGTGGGTTTGTTATTCATAACGTAATTTCCCTCGTTTTATTGGCATAACGCACAGGGGGGGGCAATAGCCAAACCTTTGGAAGAGTCTTTGAAACGTTATAAAACAACGTATACACCATTTATTTTTTGGTCAAGAAAAAATAAACCTAAATCAGAATAAAATTACTAGCCACCCGGATTTTTGTGTAACCTTATATTAAATATATGTATTTTTATTTTTTAAGCTGTTTTAATAAAAAACTTGCTCGATGCGAGAGTAGGGTGCTATATGTTTTATAGTCGCGCACTTATAGGGTGTGCGCTATTTTTAAGCAAGTTGAGGCAGGTATGCACCATGCAGGTGCATCGAAGCTGGGAGCGACCCCGGTAGATTAGATATGGTCAAAAAATAATTAACAATTACCTTAGTGCTGCTAGTTAATAGTGCTAGTAGCTAATAGCGCTGTCAGTTAATAGTGCTGCCAGTTAATCAGAAAGCTCTAAATAAAAATTTGCTTTAACAATAATGATGATAATTCCCTATGACGCTGAAGCTAAAAGTGAATGGACAGAAGGTTGAGCTGACCATTCCGCCTACAACACCGCTGCTCAACGCACTGCGTAACGACCTGTTGCTGAACGGCCCAAAGTATGGCTGTGGGCTGGGCGAATGTGGTGCGTGCAGTGTGCTGGTGGATGGCATGGCTGCCAGAGCCTGCGTGCTCACGGTCGCCTCGGTGGTTGGACGTGAAGTGACGACGCTGGACGGGCTGGCCGATAAGGGCCGCCTGGATCCAGTCCAACAAGCGTTCATTGATGCGCAGGCAGCACAGTGCGGCTATTGCCTGAATGGCATGATTATCAGCATTCGCTCGTTGTTAAATCACACCTCGGCCCCCTCTTCAGAACAGATCGGGGCGGCGCTTGAGCATCACCTTTGCCGTTGTGGCACGCACCTGGAAATTTTGAATGCCGCCCATCGTGCCGTTGCCCTCAACGCTGCGGCGTTGGGAGACGCTGATGACTAAGCCCCATACCACGGTGCAGCCCCGCCAGGTTGCCTGGCCTGACGGTTTCGAGCACCTGCGCTACGGCGTTGTGGTGCGTCCGCCTTACTACCGTTGGAACGGCGAACATTTCACGTGTGACCGGTTGGCGCATGTCGATACCTCGATGCTGAAGACGTTGCCATATGACGCAAAGGCGGTGGTCGAGGGTAATTTTGTGGGGGTTGTGGCAAGTAGCATTGAAAACGCGCGCGATGCCGCTAAGTGTCTGGTTCTAAGCTGGCAGCCACACGGCCAAATATCGGCCGCGCCAACACAGCAAGTACGCGCAAGCGAAGAAAGCCGTAAGACGCCCGACCACAAAAAAACTGGCTTAGCTGATGTCGACGGTGACCACGTTGGCAGATATGAGTGCGACTACGGTTGGCCCAGCCGTATGCGCTGGGGAGAAACCGAAAGCTGGGTGGTTGCCGAATACCGAAATAACTGTCTTGAGGTTTGGACGCACACTACAACGCCACAAGCGCTGCGCCAGGATTTGAGTACCCTAACGACGCTGGGTATGGATCAAATAGCGCTTTATACCAGCGAAGGAGAACAGTGGGAGGGGGCAGAACGGCACGTGGCCAGCGGCCTTGGCCGCCATTGTGGTGACGATGCCGCCGTCGATGCTGCTTTGATGGCAAAAGCGCTGGGCCATCCGGTCGCGGTATGGCTGGATGCGCAGTACAGCACGGATGTTAAGGCATTGGGGCAGGCGCAACGCCTATCGCTAAGCGCTGTCTTTGGTGAAGGGGATTACATAGAGCGGTATCGCTACCGACAAGCGCATGCCAGTGGAGAGGTGGCGGCCGTCGGCCTGTTTCTGAGTGGGCGAGTCGCCGCACAAGGTGTTTCAGAGGAAGCCGAGCAGCCGCTATATTCTCCTTATGCCTTCCATAACGCCCATCTGTCGGCGCATACCGGGCGCCCCTCAGGGCAGCCGTTAAACGATACCCTGCTGGGTATTCAGCAAACGTTCGCCCGTGAGTCATTTCTTGATGAAGTCGCTCATGCGCTCGGCCAGGACCCGCTGGCGTTACGCCTAGGCTATCTTAACGACGCACGTGGTCGCGAGCTTATTGAATCGGTTGCCAAGCGAGCCAACTGGCAAGCAGATGCCCCTTCTCGTGAGGCATCGATTGATCTGTTACGGGGCCGTGGTTTGGCTTATGCACAGCTACCCGGCCGCCAGCAGCGTCTGGAAAGTGGCGTACGCTCTGCCTGGATTGCCGATGTCGAGGTTAATCGGGTTACGGGCGCTGTCCAGTTGACGCGACTGGTCGTGGGCCAGGATTCGGGTATTGAGGTTGATACAGCGCGTTTGCAACACACGCTTCAAGCGCGAGTGTTAGGCGAAGCGCGGCCGCTGCTGGGCAGTGAGCCGGCTTTCGATGAGTGGGGCGATGGTCGTTTAGAAGCCAAAAAAGAGTCGCCATTGGCCCGGCGCCAGTCTTCGTTTGAAAGACAGGTGGTGACGCCAAATGAAGCACCCTCGACGTTGCCGGCTAGCCTTGCGGATAGCGAGCTTTCACCTAGTGTCGCAGTTATCGCCAACGCGTTGTTCGATGCCACAGGCATACGTTTTCGGCAGCCGCCTTTTACGGCCAACCGGGTGCGGCAGGCGTTACAAGAGCAGGATCTGGAGGCATCTAAAGGCCGCAGTAGCCTGCTTTTATCCCGCAAAGGCATATCGCCGCGTCGCCAATGGCTGGCGGCCGCCGCTTTTATGACGGTTGCCGGTAGCGCGGCTATGGCTTGGCCCTGGAAAGGGGCGATTGCACCGGTCTCCCGGCCTGCGGCAACTCTTTATTCCGCTGAAACTATCGAGCGTGGACGGCTAGTGGCGGCGGCGGGCGATTGTGTCGCTTGCCACACCGTTGAAGGTGGCGCGACAAATGTCGGCGGCCATGCTTTTGACACGCCGTTCGGCACGCTTTACAGCACGAATATTACGCCTGATGAGACAACCGGGATCGGCCGGTGGTCGTATGCGGCGTTCGAGCGCGCCATGCGTCACGGTATCAGCCGTGATGGCCGCCACCTTTATCCTGCGTTTCCCTATACGGCGTTTGCCAAAACCAGCGATGCCGACCTTCAGGCGCTTTATGCTTATTTGATGGCTCAGCCTGCCGTATCGGCTCCTGCGCCCCAGAACGATCTATCGTTCCCTTTCAATGTGCGTGCGCTCATGGCGCCCTGGAATGCGCTTTATCACGATCCGAAACCGTTTCAACCGGACCCTGCGCAAAGCGAGCTCTACAATCGCGGCGCTTATCTTGCCGAAGGGCTGGGGCATTGCAGTGCCTGCCATAGTCCGCGCAATGCGATGGGCGCGGAAAAGGACGGTAAGTACTACTTTGCAGGTGCCATGGTAGATGGGTGGGAAGCGCCTGCCTTGAACACGCTTTCGCGATCACCCATTGGCTGGAGCGAAAGCTCGCTATACGACTACTTACGCCACGGCGAGTCAGCGTTACATGGCGTGGCCTCGGGGCCAATGGCGCCCGTGGTCGCCGGGTTGAGCGAACTGCCCGAGTATGATGTTCGCGCCATTGCTCATTATGTAGCGCAGCAGATGGAAGCGCCGGTTGGGGACAGTGAAGTACAGCAAGCCGACGCCCAGCAACGCTTGGCCGCAGCAGCGGTTAGCCCTAGTGGCATGGAGGAGGGCGAGCGCCTGTTTGAAGGTGCCTGTGCCGCCTGCCATCTGGATAACGGCTTGCCCTCGTTTACCCGAGCCCGAACATCGCTTGCGCTGAATACCAATCTGCACAGCGATCGTCCCGATAACGTTATTCAATCGATTTTAGGCGGTGTGCATGCTGACACCGTCCCTGGTGTAGGTAACATGCCCGGTTTTGCTGACAGCTTCAGCGATACGCAAGTCGCTACCCTGGCAAGCTATCTTCGGGCACGTTTCGCGCCCGGCGCACCTCCCTGGCAACAACTTGAACAACGTGTTGCCGCAATACGCCAGCCTCATCACAACAATACGCACTCTTCTCACTGACAATACAAAACGAGGTGGATCATGAAACGCAGCAAGTGGATATGGACAGTCTGGACAGTGGTTCTTTTGAGCTGTCTTGTGCCCTACACCCTACTAACGAATATTGCGGCCTGGTATGGCAGCTTTCTCTTCTGGACCTGCGCCGGGCTCGTGGTTATTGCACTTAATGTCTTCATTACCAAAGATTTCGAGGAGCACGACCATGACTGAGTCAATGATCTGGTGGTCAATTGCCATCTATCTACTGATCGCGGTCGGTATTGCTTTCCTCTCCCGTCAGGGACCGGCGGAAAGTATGTCGGGCTACTTCCTTGGCAACCGGCAGATGAACGGGTTTGTATCGGCGCTGAGCTACAGCGCTACAACCTATAGTGCTTTTATGATGGTGGGCTTGGCGGGGCTGACCTATGCCGGTGGCGTCGGCGCGCTAGGCTTTGAGATCATCTATTTTGCCGGTGTTTCTCTAGTGGCCGTTTTCGGCCCGCGTTTTTGGGCTGTCGGCAAGAAGTTTGGCTTCGTCACGCCCAGTGAAATGTTGGGAAACCGTTATAACAGTAAGCATGTCGCGATGGCTGTCGCGATTGCCAGCTGCATCTTTTTGATCCCTTACTCTGCCGTTCAACTGGCCGGGGTTGGCTACCTGCTGGACGGCATGACCAATGGTGCCATCACGTTTACCACTGGGGTGGTAATGGCAACGGTGATAGCCGTTTTCTTCTCCTATATTGCCGGTATTCGTTCAGTGATGTGGACCGACTCCTTACAGGCCTTGATGATGATCGTTGCCTCGACGCTGGTCGCCTTTTTGGTTGTTCAAGGGCTTGGCGGCTTCAGCGGCTTGTTTGGTACGCTTGTAGCTGAACATCCCACCTCGCTTAGCGTGCCGGGGTCAGGGCTTTTTAGCCTGGTAACCTTCTTGGGCTTGAGCATTCCCTGGTTCTTCTTCAGCCTATCCAACCCGCAGGTCAGTCAGCGTCTTTTCATGCCGTCGTCCTTGCGCTCTATGCGTCAGATGCTGATCGGTTTTCTGGTGTTCGGCTTCATTTATACATTGGTATCGGTGCTGTGGGGCTTCTCGGCGCTTGCTGCATTTCCCGACCTTGCGCGTGCCGACCTTGCAACGCCGGCGCTGCTCGCCTCTGACTTTATCCCGCCGGTTCTGGGTGTCATCGTCATGATCGGTATCATGGCCGCTGCCGTCTCAACGATCGATTCGATCATGTTGACCCTAGCTTCCATGCTGTCTCGGGATGTCTATGCCAACGCTAAACCGGGCGTGGGTGAAAAACGCCAACTGATGGTGGGCAAAATCGTCGTCCCGGTTATTGCTTTGTTGGCGCTGGGTTTTGCTGAGCTGCAGCTGGACTTGATCGCTGTACTCTCAGTGGCGGCTTCATCAGGTCTGGTCGCCATGGTGCCTGCCATTATCGGCGCTTTCTACTGGAAGCGTGGCACGGCCGCCGGTGCGCTGGCAAGCATCATAGGTACCAGCGTTTTCGTGCTGTTGATGTATGCCACGGGTAATTCCCTGCTGGGTTTACCGTCCGGTATCTGGGGCATCTTTGTCTCGACGGCCCTCTTCGTTGGCGTAAGCCTTGTAACCAAGCCGCATAAGGCCTCAACCGATGCCTTCCTGAACGCTATTTCCGAAGAGTTGGGACGCAAAAAGAGCGCTCCGGTCAGTGCGCCGTCATCTCAGAAAGCCGCTGTGTAGGACTATTCCTACCAACGCTATCTCTCGATAACCGTCTGTCTTGATGCTGGACTGGCAAATACAGCTAGCGTCAGTGCAGGGGTTACCGCCTTCACGTCATGCTGACGATATGCAGGAGTAGTTATGGATCACGCAAGCTTTACGGAAATCTGCCTTCACCAGTTGAAAATGTCCGGCGTTCAGTCCGATGAAAGGCTCATCGTACTGACTCAGGGCAACGACCGGCTCGATTATGCCGATGCTTTCATGGCCGCCGGACAACGTTTAGGCGCCAATATGTACCATATGCGCCTGCCGTCACCGCCTCTTGTGGGTGGTTGGAACGTCGGCACTACCGGGCTTGCTGCGATGCCCGAGGCGGTGGAAGCGCTCAAGAACTGCGATATGCTCATCGACTGTATTTTCCTGTTGTTCTCCCCTGAACAGATGGCCATTCAGGCGGCAGGCACGCGGATTCTTACCGCGGTGGAACCGCCTGAACTGCTGGCGCGTATGCTGCCAACCCAGGAACTCAGAGAGAAGGTCGAGATTGCCGCCGAGCTATTAGCTAAGGCCAAGGTAATGCGCATTACTTCCGCCCATGGCACCGACGTGACTTACCAGTTGAATACCTATCCAACGGTTGCCGAATATGCGTGTACCGATGAACCGGGCCGCTGGGATCATTGGCCCTCCGGTTTTGTGTTTACCGGCGGTGATGACGATGGTGTGGACGGCACCATTGTCGTGGCGCCCGGCGATGTCCTGTTGCCTCAGAACATGTATGTCCGCGAGCCGATCACCTACACCATCAAGAAGGGCTGGATTACCGGTATTCAAGGTGGCTTGGATGCCGAGCTGGTTAAATCCTACATGGACAGCTTCAACGACAAACGTGGCCTGGGCATGAGCCATGTTGGCTGGGGCATGAACCCTGATGCCAAGTGGCACCGTATGGTGCCCGGTGAGTTTCCGGGCGGGATGGGCATGGAGCCACGCAGCTTTTATGGCAACGTGATGTTCTCCACCGGCCCCAACAACGAATTGGGCGGGCCCAACGATACGGCCTGCCATCTGGATATTCCCATGCGCAATTGCTCGTTATTTTTGGACGACGAGCCTGTTGTGGTTGATGGCGATATCGTAGTAAAAGATATACAGATGCTTCGAAACTGACCGTTAGCGGGCAGTTCAATACAAAAGGCACCCCAGGGTGCCTTTTGACATTTGAGCGCTTCTTAAAGGCTCACTCCCACACGGCCAGCTGGCGGCGGTGAGTAACCTGAGCCTGAGTAGCGCTAACCGGCTGTAGCCACACCTCGGTGCCGGGTAGACACTGGGAGAGCAGAGCACAGGCGCTGGGAGTAATCGCGCCCATACGCGGGTAGCCGCCAATGGTCTGGCGATCATTCATCAAAATGATCGGCTGACCATCGGGCGGCACCTGTACAGCGCCCAGCGGGATGCCTTCTGAGATCACGCCGCTTACTTTACTTTTGAGTGTCTGTCCCGTAAGTCGAATGCCCATCCGGTCAGCGCGCTGATCAACGCGCCAGGGCTGATTAAATAATTGATAGAGGCTGCGGCCCGCAAAGAGGGCCGCCTGGGCACCTAGTACCATTGGCAGCCAACAGCGACCGTTGGGAATCGGCAACTGAGCGCTTGCTGGAAGTCGGCGTGGCGTCACGGACGCGCCCTGCCAATACAAGCGGTCATTGAGCTGTAAGGGTCTGCCATCCTCATAAAGCCCGCCCAGCTGCTCTCGGGCCGTGCAGGCGCGGCTACCCAATACGACTGGCGCCTCAAGCCCACCGGGGAAGGCGAGGTAGGCACGCAGCCCGGCACGTGGCTGGCGAAACGTGAGTGCTTGCCCAGGGCGTAGAGTGAAGGGCGCGTTAACTGCCAGCGGCTTATCATCAATACGCGCGTCAAGGTCGGCACCGGCCAACGCCAGGCACACGCTTGCGTCGGTTTCCAATGTCAGGTTGCCGCCCATCACAATCTCTAGCGCGGCGCTCTCAAGCGGATTGCCCAGCAGCCAGTTGGCCCAGCGAAAGGAGATCCAGTCGGCGGCGCCGCTTTGGGTAACGCCCAGGTGGCCGACGCCGAAGCGCCCGTTATCCTGAATAAGCGCAAGGGGGCCTGCCTGCTTTACGGTGATGCTAGCTTGGCTCATACGCGCTCCTCTAGCGGGGTCGTATCACCACCGGCAGCTTCAAATTCGGCTTGAGAGATGGCCTTGAAGCGTACCTTATCGCCGGGTCGCAACAGCGGTTCGCCGCGTTTTGCGTACTCAAAAAGCGGTACCGCCGTGCGGCCGAGAATATTCCAGCCGCCAGGCGAAAGCAGCGGGTAAATCGCCGTTTGGCGCTCGGCGATGCCTACGCTCCCGGCTGTCACCCGGCGTCGCGGGGTTTTCAGGCGAGGGGTGGCCAGGTCTTCATCCACCAGCCCCATAAAGCCGTAACCCGGTGCAAAACCAAGCGCAAAAACGCAGTAGTCGTGACCGCAGTGACGCGCAATCAACTGCTCAATACTTAACCCGGCGCCTTGGGCCACTGCCGGTAGTTCAGGCCCCACGCTTACGTCGTACCACACCGGGATCTCATGCAGTTGACCCTGCTGTGTATCGGCAGGCTGAAGACCCTTGAGAGCTTCGCGGATTCGTGACGTTGCCTCAACGAAGGTCATGCGTTGGCAGTCGTAGTGAACGAGCAGGGTCGTATAAGAAGGAATGAGATCGATCAGCGCATCGCTAAAGGCGTGGCGCAGGGCAGTGTCTGCGGCCATGATCCAGCCCATATTGCGCTCATCAATCTCATCAAAAAGACGCACCGTGAGGGCGTCCATGGCAGCGGTTTCCAGACGCAGTTTCACGCGATCTCCAACACCTTGAAGGCTTCACGGATCGCACGTACGGCGGCAATCGACTCGGGGTTGTCACCATGAACACAGAGCGTGTCGCAGGGAAGTCGCAGCGATGAGCAGTCGCGGGCCGTTAGAGCGTCGCCTTTAGCAAGCGCTATGGCCTGGGCCACGATAGTCGATTGGTCGTGGTGAACGGCACCCTGCAGGCGTCGCGATGCCAAGTGGCCGTTAGGCTCATAGGCGCGGTCGGCGAATGTCTCAAACCACAGTGTCACGCCCATGCTGGTGGCCAGTTCACGAAAGGGTTCAGGCATGGCCGTTGCCATGACCACTATCGGTAGGCGGGCATCAAAGGCTCGCACGGCGCGCATTGCACCTTCCAGCAATTCAGGGTTGGCGGCTATGTCGTTATACATCGCCCCGTGGGGTTTGATGTAGGAAAGCTCAGCGCCTTCCGCACGGCAAATACCGGCCAGTGCGCCGACCTGGTAGAGCATCATATCTTCAACTTCTGCCGCCGAGCAGGCCATGGAGCGTCGTCCAAAGCCGATTAAATCCGGATAGCCTGGGTGCGCGCCGATCCGCACCCCATGCTGAACAGCCAATGCCACGGTACGACGCATTACGTGAGGGTCGGAGGCGTGGTAGCCACAGGCGATATTGGCGCAGTCAACAAAAGGCATGACCTCAGCATCCAGCCCAAGTGTCCAGTTACCGAAGCTTTCACCCATGTCGCAGTTGAGCGTGGGGAGCTTTTTATCGGTCATTATTGACTCTCCTGGTGAGCGGTCGATCAGCATGGCGTGTTGGGCAAGGCCATCGTTTGGTAGCACTGATAAGCGCTTAAAATAGTTTCGTACTGCACTTGATGTGCCATTACGAAGTCGTCGCCATAAATCGTTTCGTCGGGATACTCGGTAATCAGTTGCAAAGGGGTTAACTGCTGCTCGTCACGTGTCAGTAAATAAGGAATATGGCGACGCGTGGAAAATTCCAGAGGACCAGCATGGGCTTCAAAAGCCTTAATCTGTCGTTGGTTATAGGCGACAAGACCCGGTACGTTTGCCAAGTGAGCGGTTACGCTCTCAAGCAGTGCGTTGGCTTGGGTTTCCCACTTTTGATGATAGCGAATGACCAGGAAGAACCCTTTCGGAATGGACCATAGTTCAAAGTTACGCGGCACGTAGCCGGTCAATGGGCGAGTCCACTCGTGGGCGGGATAGCCGTGCAGGTTAATGTGCAGGTAAGCATCACTTAATGCTTTGGCACGCTCGCGGATAGCTAGCTCAAACTCGCCGTTGGCGGGCTGTGCCTGGAGGTCGTTGCCAAAGGCGGTATATCGAGCAGCATGATGCATATGGGTCGGTTGCTCGGCGACCAGGCGCTGTTGCAAGCGATAGCCATCAGGGTTCTCAAGCGGTGAAAGTACAAAGTGCGCCTCAGCCTGCTGCGCCAGGTCGCGCCCGGCCCGAAGTGCGCCAACAATACCAGACGGCTCGTTGGCGTGCTGCGCTGCGCTAATCATTACTGCACGATCGCTGCCTTGACGGTAACGTGCAGAGAGTTGTCGTCCGCTGCGGCTTTTTGTGTGGATTGCTTCGCCGTCTAAAGCCTCCAACTGTGCGCTGATTTGGCCAACGCTCAGTGGGTGGGAGGCCGTATCGAGCTCAACCTCTGCCTTGGCGGGTGCCTCTGTGGTATTCAGCGGGCGCAGGGTAATGTTCAGGGAAGGAGATGCGTCCGGGCGAGTCTTGATTTCAGGCACAATTTGGCCCGGCTGAATTGAACGGTCGCCGAGCGGTAAGCCTGCAAGATGCTGATAATACTCAAGAAGAGAAAAGTATAATTCCTCATGCAGAGCCTCGGCCAAGCTGATGTGCTCTAGCCCAAAGGGTAAGCGTGTATCCTGGCTTGGCAGCGTGACACTGATATTTAGCTCTTCAAAGAACGGTTGCTCGGTGGGCCAATCAGTTCGGGTGACAGCTTCTATCGCCGCCTCAAACAGCTTGGCGTAGTCACAGGCGTAAAAAGCGCTTTCGGTGTTGCCATCGCCAGTGCTCCACTCGACCCAGCCGCAAGGAGAGAGTTGCCAGGTATTGATGTGGTCCAGATGGTGGCGGTTAGGGGCCGCGACACGGACCTGTTCCTGTGTGCCATCGCTGTCGGTAAGTGTCAGTTCGTAGTGGTAACGTCGGGTTTGCGTGTCACATGCTACGGGTTCCCAGTTGAGTGCTACGTTGGCATCAAGCAGTCCTGCCAGCGGGTAGGCTTCCAGCAAAAAACGCTGAGGCGTTTCCAAAGGTGCTGGGTAGCGGATATGAATAGCCCGTAGCGACCGTTTGGGCAGTACCTCAATAACATAGTGCACCAAGGGCTTATAGGCGCTATAGAAGTGCGCCTTAATACCATGTTGGGCAAGTGTTTGCTCAGCCTGCTGACGTGCGGCGAGGTCATCAAATACCCAAGCGTTAAGCGTATCGCCTGACGACAGCACTGCCTGGTATTGTGAAACGATGGCATCTACGCTGCGCTCAAACGAAGTCTCCAGTAATGTGATCATCGTGATGTCCGCCCAGTAGGATCAAGGGTATCGCGTAGCCAGTCTCCCAGTAGATTGAGACCCAGCACGGTGAGCAAAATCGCCACACCAGGAAATACGCTGACCCACCATGCGGTTTGCAGATAAGTACGGCCCTCTGCCAGCATGCCACCCCAGCTAGGAATAACGGGGTCAACTCCTAAGCCAAGAAAGGTCAGGCTGCTCTCCAGAAGAATGTTATTGGCGACGTTAAGTGTCATTAGTACAACAACCGGGCCAAGTAAGTTCGGCAGCAAGTGTTGAAAGAGAATTCGCCAGTCGCGCACGCCAATGGCCTGTGCCGAGAGAATAAATTCGCGATCTTTAAGTGATAGCACCGAGCCGCGTACCAAACGAGCGTACTGCACCCACTGTGAGATGATGAGCAGAATGATCATGTTGGTCAGCCCACCACCGATGACGGCGATGAACGTAATGGCGAGCAGAATAAAGGGCAGCGCAAGCTGCACATCGGCAAAGCGCTTTCGGTGTTGCCATCGCCAGTGCTCCACTCGACCCAGCCGCAAGGAGAGAGTTGCCAGGTATTGATGTGGTCCAGATGGTGGCGGTTAGGGGCCGCGACACGGACCTGCTCTTGTGCGCCATCGCTATCGGTAAGTGTCAGTTCGTAGTGGTAACGTCGGGTTTGCGTGTCACATGCTACGGGTTCCCAGCTGAGTGCTACGTTGGCATCAAGCAGTCCTGCCAGCGGGTAGGCTTCCAACAAAAAACGCTGGGGCGTTTCCAAAGGTGCTGGGTAGCGGATATGAATAGCCCGTAGCGACCGCTCGGGCAGTACCTCAATAACATAGTGCACCAAGGGCTTATAGGCGCTGTAGAAGTGCGCCTTAATGCCATGTTGTGCAAGTGTTTGCTCAGCCTGCTGACGTGCGGCGAGGTCATCAAATACCCAAGCGTTAAGCGTATCGCCAGACGACAGCACTGTCTGGTATTGTGAAACGATGGCATCTACGCTGCGCTCAAACGAAGTCTCCAGTAATGTGATCATCGTGATGTCCGCCCAGTAGGATCAAGGGTATCGCGTAGCCAGTCTCCCAATAGATTGAGACCCAGCACGGTGAGCAAAATCGCCACACCAGGAAATACGCTGACCCACCACGCGGTTTGCAGATAAGTACGGCCCTCTGCCAGCATGCCACCCCAGCTAGGAATAACGGGGTCAACTCCCAAGCCCAGGAAGGTTAGGCTGCTCTCCAGAAGAATGTTGTTGGCGACGTTAAGTGTCATCAGTACAACAACCGGGCCAAGCAAGTTCGGCAGCAAGTGCTGAAAGAGAATTCGCCAGTCACGCACACCAATGGCCTGTGCCGAGAGAATAAATTCGCGATCTTTAAGTGATAGCACCGAGCCGCGTACCAAACGAGCGTACTGCACCCACTGTGAGATGATGAGCAGAATGATCATGTTGGTCAGCCCACCACCGATGACGGCGATGAACGTAATGGCGAGCAGAATAAAGGGCAGCGCAAGCTGCACATCGGCAAAGCGCATCACGAGCATATCGACAATGCCGCCATAATAGCCCGATAAAAGCCCCATAATAATACCCAGCACTACAGCACCTAACGCGGAGTAAAAGCCGACCTTAAGCGATATTTCACCACCGATGACCACGCGTGCTAATACATCGCGTCCCAGTGGGTCAGTACCTAACGGAAAGCTACCGTCGACCAAGGGAGGCGTGAGGCGCATGGCGAGATTGATACCGCTGCCGCCGTCTGGAAATAGCCAGCCTGATAGCAGAACGGCCAAGGTGATGCCGCCCACCAACAGGGCGCCCATGATAAATTCAATACTTTTAAAATGTCTTAGATCCAGAGAGTTTGCCGACATAATGATACCTAGCTCTTGCGCACGCGGGGATCAACAAAGCCATAGGCGATATCGACCAGCAGGTTGATTGAGATAATCATCAGCGAGAGGACGGTGATAACGCCCTGCAGTACGGGGTAGTCGCGGGCAGCAACAGCATCAAAGGCCAGCGTACCCAGCCCAGGCCAGTTGAAAACACGCTCAACCACAACAATACCGCCCAGTAGGCCGCCGAATTGCAGGCCGAAGTAGGTAATCAATGGAATAGAGCAGTTGCGCAGTGCGTGCTTATAGAGCACTACAGAATTGGATAGGCCTTTAGCACGCGCCACCATGATGTACTGAGAGCGTAGGGTTTCCAGCATGGTTGTTCTGACCAGACGCACGTTGGTTGCGGTAAGAATAATGCCCATGGTCGCCGCCGGCATAATGAAACTCTGCCAGCCCTCCATACCGCTGGGGGGCAGCAGATTAAAGGTAATGGAGAACACTAATACCAGCATGATAGCTAGCCAAAAGTTGGGGAAGGAGAGCCCCACCAGCGAAACAATCCGAATGACCTGATCGGGCCATTTACCGCGTGAAACAGCGGCCTTTACTCCTAAAGGAATCGACAGCGCAATTGAGATGAAAAGGGATGCAAAGGCCAGCGCCAGGGTGGCTGGTAGGGCGCGGCTAATCAGCTCGCTTACGGATGTGCCGCCCATAAAGCTGCGTCCCATGTCACCTGTAAACAAACCTTTTAAAAATTCCAGGTACTGCACTAAAAACGGTTGGTTGAGTCCAAGAGCCTCGCGAATACGCTCCAGGTCTGCTTCGGTAATGCTGCCTGCACCTTGGGCGAGCATAACGGCCGGGTCGCCGGTGAGGCGAATCGCAAACGACACGATCAACGTGACGGCTACAAGCACAAACAGCGCCTGTAGCAGTCGGTAGAAAAGAAACTTGGCCACGTGGCCTCCCCACTCAAAATAGGCACCGCCGCCCACAAGGACGACGGCGAATTAGGCTTACTCGCTGACGTCGACGTTAGTGAGACGTATCCGGTTGTCAGGGGCTGGCTCAAAGTTCGTCACACGGCTACCCACGCCGTACAGCGCATTTTGGCTATACAGAGGCATCTCCAAGGCACGCTCTTTGGTATAACGTGCGATGAACTGAAGCAGGGTTTCGCGCTCTTCGCGGTTAGTAATGCCGCGTTGAGTGTTCAGCATCTCATCCAACTGGGCATCGCTGTCGTAGGGGTTCCAACGTTCGCCAGTGTGGTACATCAAATACGCAGTGTTATCGAAGTCAAACGTCCAGCCTCCCCACTTTTGCTGGAACATTGCGCCGGTACGTCCCGCTGGAATAATGTCATTAAGCAATACGTTGGTTTCGTAAGGTTGGATAGAGACATTAAGCCCAACGCCTTGCAGGTAGGAAGCTACTACTTGAGCGACTTCGGAAAAGGTAGAGTCGTTTCCGCGTACATCAATCTGCAGTGAGGTGCCAGGTTCAACACCCGCTTCGGCGAGCAGTTGCTGGGCGCGCTGCGGATCGAAGGGGTAGGGGTCAAGCGAGGGATCAAAGCCAAACGACTGGCTGCCTTGGAAGCTGGCGATAACATTGCCTTCACCTGCGAGTACGGCGTCGACGATCGCCTGACGGTCAACCGCCATGATAATCGCCTGACGTACTCGCTCATCGGCGGTAATGCCTGACTGGGTATTAAAACGCAGAGCTTCTACCGTAGGAGAAGCGACGCTGACAATCTCCGCATTAGGATGATTATTGATGGATTCGATCATGCCGATCGGAATAGTGGGCGGTAGTACCAAGTCGACTCGGCCGGACTGTAGCTCGGCAACGGCAGTGGAAGGCTCAGAGATAAAACGGTAAGTCACACTGTCGAGCTTGGGTGCGCCACCCCAGTGATCCGCAAACGCTTCCAGCTTCACATCAGAGCGTGGTGTGTAGTCGACTAATTTAAAAGGACCGGTACCGACAGGATGAGTATTAAAGTGGTCGTCACCATGCTCTTCAATATAGCCAGGCGGTACGATCATCGCGCCATACCCGGCCAACTTGGTGAGCAGCACGGGATCCGCATTATATAAGAAGAAATCAACGGTATAGTCGTCAATGATCTCTACATGAGAAATAGCCGTGTAGTTAGAGCGTTGTGGCCCGCGTGAGCCCTCTTCTCCGAGCAGACGGTCGAAGGTGAACTTAACCGATTCAGCATTGAACGGTTCATCATTATGGAAGACCACGCCTTCACGCAGCGTAAAGCGGATGCGCTTACCATCATCCAGCTCTTCCCAACTGGTGGCCAAGCCTGGTACTAACTCAAGGTCGGGGCCTCGGTAGGTCAGACCATCGAAGATGTTAGTGGCCACTGAGGCCCAGTTCACCAAAAAGGTGTCAATCGGATCCCAACTGCCCGGATCCTGCGGTGAGGCTATAGTGATTGAGCCCGCGTAGCTGGTGCTTGCAGCAGCCATGGCAGCAGCCAGGGTGCATGCTTGGAACAGTTTTGTCTTTTTCATTAGTATCATTCTCCAAGGGCTTGTTATTTGTGTTAACAAAACGAGCAATTACAGGCGGGACGACGTGCCGCTACGCGACACAAAATGTCCTGCCGCTACTTCATCCAACGGGTAAATGGCGGGCTCGTCGCCTACTTTACGGATGGGACTTGGGATATCACCCTCCAATAACAGATGCTTACGGTGGTGAAGTGGATCCGCTACCGGGACGGCAGAAAGTAATTTTTGGGTATAAGTATGCTTGGGGGAGTCAAACACCTGTTGGCGTGACCCCATTTCAACAATTTGGCCCAGGTGTAGTACGGCAACGCGATGACTCATCTTTTCTACTACGGCCATATCATGGCTGATAAAGAGATATGCCAACCCCTCTTCACGCTGTAGTTGCATCATGAGATGAATAATTTGTGCCTGGATAGAGACGTCCAGTGCTGAGAGCGCTTCATCGGCAATAATAAGCTTGGGTTTAGACGCTAGCGCCCTAGCGATACAGATGCGCTGGCGCTGGCCGCCGGAAAACTCATGCGGATAGCGCTTGGCATGCTCTGGCTTAAGGCCAACCCGTTCGAGAAGCTCACTCACCCGTTGCTTAATACGTTTGCTATCACTTATTAAATAGTGGGTGTGGATGGGTTCAGCAATGGAGAAGCCTACCGTTTTGCGCGGATCTAGCGATGCAAAGGGGTCTTGGAAAATATACTGTACTTGCTGACGAAGCGTCATTTTCTCGCTGCGGGACATCTGTGAGACAGGCTTCCCAGAGAAAATAATGTCACCACTGTTGCTCTTTTGTAACTGCTGGATAGTGCGGCCAATGGTCGACTTTCCTGAGCCAGACTCACCTACCAGCGCCAGTGTTTCGCCTGGAGAGATAGCGAAGCTAACGTTCTCTACGGCATGGACGCGATGGCTAACGCCTCCAAAAAAGCCCTTATTGATATCGAAGCGCGTTACCAGATTTTCGACGCGTACTATCGGTTCCTCCTGAACACGAACCGTATCCTGAACGGTAGGTTCACCGTGGGTAACGATCTCTGTGCCGTCAAAGATAACGAGTGGGTCAGCGCACGGGAGCGCTTGTCCTTTCATGCTGCCCAGCGTAGGCACAGCCGCTAGAAGGGCGCGGGTGTAGGCTTCTTGAGGATGCTTAAAAAGAGGTTCAACATCCGCTTCTTCAACCTTTTCTCCATCACGCATGACAACTACATGATCGGCAATTTCAGCGACCACGCCCATGTCATGGGTGATGAAAATCACTGCCATGCCCAGTTCTTTTTGCAGGTCGCGAATAATCGTTAGAATTTGTGCTTGGATCGTGACATCCAGTGCTGTCGTCGGTTCATCGGCGACCAGTACCTTGGGCTTACAAGCGAGTGCCATTGCAATCATAACGCGTTGCCGCATGCCGCCAGATAGTTGGTGGGGGTAGCGCTTTAGCAAGGACTCGGCATCGGCCAATCGCACTAAGCGTAATAGTCGCAGTGCTTCTTCTTGTGCTGATGCTCGCGTGTAATCACCGTGAAGTAGCAAAACTTCGGTGATTTGATCACCAATCGTGTAAACCGGATTAAGCGATGTCATCGGCTCTTGAAAGATCATGGAAATATCCTTCCCACGGATCTTGCGCATCTGGCGATCAGATAACTGGGTCAGGTCGACAGGTGTGCTATCGACGTTTTTTTGAAAAAGAATACTGCCGTTGGCAATGGTGGCATTGAGATAGTGAACCAGACCCATGATAGCCAGTGAGGTCATGGATTTACCTGACCCGGACTCTCCTACGATCGCAAGCGTTTGACCGGGGTAGAGATCGAAAGATAGGTTCTTGACGACTCGGTTTGAGCCGAAGGCGATATCTAACGAATTAACGGATAGCAGCGGGTAGGGCGGTTGTGATGGCACAGAGTGTTTACCTGTATTTTTTATGTAATTTATATAGAAATTATCCGTAAGATGTCTGCGTGTCAATCGTGCAGTGTTTATCCCTTTCCTATTCTGTAAGCAACCCCGGCATTGATAACAAGTTGCCAAACATCCGAAACTACGTAGAGTATGGTTCCCTAGCGAGCGATCAAGCAGCGTAAATATATGTTTACGAACAAAGACAATGGATATGTTAGCGATGATAGAATCAAGCCAGACAGTAGTCAGTAGTCGAGAGCCGATCGTCTCTTCGGAGCACTTATCTCATAAGGCTCACGAACTCTCGGAATTTGAATTTGGCGTTATTATTTCGAGCCATGCGTTTAATCGTTGGATGGTGCGTTGCATGGCGGCGACCGGATACCCTGAATTGAGCGCTCTGGATGTCCTGGTGTTGCATCGGGTGAACCATCGAGGGAGAGCCAAGCGCCAATCTGATATCTGCCTGGTACTTAACGTGGAAGATACGCATACCGTTACTTACGCGCTTAAAAAGCTAACCAAACTTGGCTTGGTGATAGGCGAAAAGCAGGGTAAAGAGACGTATTTCAGTACAACTGAACAAGGAGGCGGTGTGTGTAGCCGTTATGCTGAAATACGAGAAACATGCTTGATTGACTCACTCGCTTCCATGGGAATTGAACGGGCCGAAATCAGCCGCGTGGCAGGTATTTTGCGCGCCATGTCAGGTCTTTATGATCAGGCCGCGCGAGCCGCTGCTTCTTTATGAATACACTTTTATGATCACGTAGCGGTTAAAATCAACTTCAATTAGGCCCACTTTTATCGATCGCTGATATCTAATGCTTTATTTTATTGCTGTTTATTTGAAATGTTTCGTCGACGAGAAAAGATAAGGGTGAAAATAACAATATACTTAAAAAACAGGTCGCTTAATCACGGCCTGTTTTTTTAGCATGGGTCAAAATGCGGTTTATCTATTTTTTATGCTTGCGTACTAGCCCTGATCGCTTGGCATCAAGAGAAGCATCCCGTCGGATACGCTCTTTGGGACTGGTGTTGTCATTGGGGTAGCGCAATGAGATTAACGCTTGTTTTTGGGCTTCTAGTTGAGAACCAAGCGTCAGCGTGTGCTGAAAGAGCAGTTGATGAGCTTCCGCCAACAGGGCCGTGCTATCGACCTCTATGGGCGTATTCATGTTCATCGCGTTGGCAATCAGGCTGGTCTGATGCTGAACATTATAAAGCACTTCGTCGAGCTGCAGCGTATCGGCATAGCTAACGGTCTTGAGTTGATATAACAAGGCCGCCAGTTGAGATGCTGGGTTGTTGGATAGCCAGGCATCGGCAATGGGTCCTGACAAACGAAGGCAGAGAAGTGCTTTATCACTGACTAAAAAGCTTTCATGGCTTTGGCGTATGGCCATTGCCGCGTGATTGGACATTCCCCATTTAGAGGCTAGCCAAGCGCCAACCAGTGTATGGTCGCAGCCAAAGCAGCGTTGCTCTGCTTGCGTTATCTCAGCATGCGATAAGGAAGTATCGGTATAGAGTTTGTCGGCTTCTTCAGGGTAGGCTGCCTGTAACGCTAATATGCCAATATCCTGTAGTAGCGCCTGTGTAAATATGCTGCCACTTTCGTCAGGGCATAGCTGCTCAGCCAAATAGCGGGCTACCAGGGCCGCAGTGATGGTGCGTTGCCAAGCCTGATGACGATTAGGCGCTTCTTGAAACAAACTAAACCCTAATATAACGGGCAGCGTTGCGTTTATACCAAGGCGCTGCATGGCTTCAATACAGGTTTGAACAGGTGGCGCTGAGCGCGTGTAATAGGCGCTATTCGCGAGCGCAATGAGGCGCAGTGTTAACGCTGGATCGTGCTCAATCGCTTTGGCGTAATCGCTCAAGGTTGAACTTGATGAACGGGCTATATCAAGCACTTTAAGCGCTACAGACGGTAGCGTTGGTAGGCTCTTGCACTGTAAAAGTGATTGGCTCAAAAACGCTGGCAGTTCATCAGTCAGTGTTATGTAGAGCGTATCGACTGATACTAAAGGGCCCGTCATGGGATAATCTCCTTGTGTGTTGTCAGCGTAGCGGGCAGCGGCTGTCAGTACTTTCGTTAATCATATACCCCGTAGGCGTCGACGTCTTCCATGCTGATGCAATGAACAGCGCTTGTACAGCGGGTGAGTAACAACGAATGGCTTGCGGTTGTCATCTTTTTGCCATGATTCGTGGCATATCCTACGCGCCGTCAATCCGCGACGATAGGAGTGCTTTATGCGGCTGGCCTTGTTTGACCTTGATGATACTCTCTTGGATGGAGATTGTAGCGACCGCTGGAATTTATGGATGTTCGAGCAGGGTTGGATCAGCAACGCCGAGACCTTTCTCGCCCGGGCTGAGCAGATGCAGCAGGCTTATCATGCGGGTCAATTAAAGCTGGAAGAGTACCTGACGATGACGCTGGCGCCACTTAAGAACAGGCTCGTTACTGACGTCGAAAAAGAAGTAGAGCGTTTTGTTGCGACGCATATCCAGCCGCGTATATTCGCTCAAGCCTTGGCCTGCCTGGCGGCTCATCGTCAGGCGGGCGATACGTTAGTGTTGATTTCTGCCTCGTCACGCCACTTGGTCGCGCCCATTGCCAACATGCTGGGAATTGCCCACGTGCTGGCGGTGGATCTAAGTATTGATAAAGAGGCAGAAGAAGCGCGTTATACCGGTGAGAGTGAGGGCATTTTCTCTTACCGCGGCGGTAAAGTGCTGCGCTTACAGCAGTGGCTAACGGAGCACCAGATTACCCCCAGCCACACTATGTTCTACTCAGACTCCCGCAACGATTTACCGCTTCTGCAATATGTCGATTGCCCCGTGGTGGTTAATCCCGACCCCGTGCTGGCTGAGGTCGCGAGCCTTGAAGGGTGGCAGAGGCTTGATTGGCGAACCTGGCCGCTACCAGGTTATCAGTTGTAAAGATACCCTACGCAGATAATTGTATGGGGAGACGTTTATCTTTTAAGGCGCCAACGCCTGCCAAATCAGATTAACACCCACCAGGAACATGGCCAGTATAACCAGGCGATAAAACCACTGCTCATTAACTCGGCTTTGTAGCCAAAGGCCGCTGCGCACGCCTACCCAAGCGACCGGCACCAGGAGTAGCGATGCCCAAGCACTGGTCATATTGATTTCACCAAGCCACAGGTACGGGCCCAGTTTAATCACGTTAACCGCTGTAAAGGTGACAACGCAGGTGGCGATAAAGGTCTCTTTAGGCAGTTTTCGTGGCAGTAGGTAAAGATTGAGTGGTGGGGCGCCTGCATGGGCAACAAAGCTTGTGAAGCCACACACGCTGGCGGCAGGCAGCGCCCAATGCGTTGAGATAGGCTTGGCGGCCAATGGCTTTAACAGCATATACGCAGCAAACACCACTGAGATCGCACCCAATACCAGGCGAACGCCCTGTTCGCTCAGGCTGCCAAAGAGCAGTGTGCCAACCGCAACACCGACGAAGAGCCCTGGCAAAAATCGCCATACTTCGGCCATGTCATGCTTGCCCCACCATGCTTTCACTGCCAATACGTCCATTACCAGCAGCAACGGCAGCAATAGGCCTGCGGCCTGCGTGGGGCTAATCACCAGTGCCATCAGCGGCACCGAAAGCGTGCCAAAACCACCAGCAAAGCCGCCTTTTGAGATGCCCGTCAGATACACCGAAAATCCGATCAATAGCCAAGCGATAATGGAGTAGTTCGGCAGCATGGCAATTCCTTAAAAGCCCGAAGTTGAAGCGCCTAGCGGGAAAAAACGCGTGGGCGGGGCTTGGAGTTAGCGAAAATGTTTTGCGGTCTCTTATGTACTTTCACCGATTTGAAGCGTGAAGCCTACATCGTGTTGTCGGCGATAAACATGTTTACCGCGAAGTCTGCGAATGAGCTCCTGTGCGGCCAGACGGCCCATGTCTTCGCGTGGGGAGAGAATGGTAGTGAGTTTCGGCGTGATATGTTGACCTAACGGTAAGCCGTTGAAGCCTGCAATGGCAATATCATCTGGCACAAGAAGATTTTGGCGTTGGGCGGCCAGCAAGGCACCTGCGGCAAGATCATCGTTGGCAAAATGGATGGCCTGCGTGGCGGGGTAGCCTTTCAAAACCTGGGCTAGGCTTTCCGCGCCCGCCTGCAGGCTGCCCAAAGTGTCCAGTTCTAGCAAGGGGGCTTCAAGCCCCTTTTCCTCCAATGCTTCTTTATGCCCTAGGTAGCGCATTCCCGCGCGATAATCGTGGGAGAGCCGCGCGCCAACATACACAATTCGCTGGTAGCCTCTGTCGATAAGATGGCTGGCCATGCACCGGCCGGCAGCTAAATGATCCAGCCCCACGTTGAGATCTATGCCTTTACCGAGCTCCATCACTTCCATAATCGGATGGCCCCAGTTAGCTAATAGCGTCCGACACGCATCGTTATGGCGTAGCCCGGCGGTGACCAAAGCCGAACATGACCAGCCTAAAAACGTACGCACCAGTTGATACTCACGGTCCAGGTCGTAATCAGTATTGCCGAGCAGGATCTGATACCCCTGCGCTTCTAGTGTTTCCTGCAGGCCCTTTATGACTTCCACAAACACGCTGTTGATCAGCGACGGCACGATGATGGCAATCAGCCGGGAGCGGGAAGATGCCAGGCTACCCGCTACCAGATTGGGCACATAGCCCAGGCGCTCTACGCTTTCCAAAACGCTTTGGCGGGTACTGTCGCTTACTTTATCGGGATGGTTTAGTGCTCTAGATGCCGTAATCGGGGAAACCCCTGCGGCCTGCGCCACCTGACTGAGCGTGATTTGATCGGAGCGGCGGCGTGACTTGTTAGCGGCTGAGAGGTCTTTAGACATTAGTCGCACGTCCTTGGTGTTCAACTTGTCGATACGCTGAGAGTAATCTAGAAGTAATGGTAGCGCTATCATGACAGCGCTACCATTTTCCTTGTTACGGTGAACAATCAGAGAAGACTCAAGGGAAAAGTAAGGCATCGTAACGCCAGCAATTCATACAACAACAGCGAGGTGTCGACCGGTGAGTCAACACGATAAGCAATCACGTCAAGTAGGCGTTATTGGCCTGGGTGCGATGGGAATGGGCACCGCTACTGCCTTACATCACCAGGGATTTAACGTAACTGGATGTGATATTGCCGCTGAGGCACGCGATGCCTTTATAGCAGCTGGGGGCAAGAGTGTGGCAACGCCGATGGAGCTTGCTCACTGTCATATTGTGCTGGTAGTGGTCGTCAACGGTAGCCAGGTTGAGCAGGTGTTGTTTGGTGAGCAGGGCGTGGTGGGCCATCTAGCGCCAAGCAGCCTGATTATACAGTGCGCCACGGTGGCGCCCAGTCAGGCGAAACAGCTTGGTGAGCGCGTGGCAGCAGAGGGATTGATGATGCTGGACGCACCGATTAGCGGCGGTGCTGCAAAAGCCAAAAGCGGTGAGCTATCAGTTATGGCATCGGGCGCCGCGGAGGCATTTAGCTACGCAAGTGACGTGCTTGATGGCATGGCTGTCAAGGTTTATCGCTTGGGCGACGACCCCGGCATGGGCTCTAGTATGAAGCTGGTCAATCAACTGTTGGCAGGCGTACATATCGCGACGGCCGCTGAAGCCATGGCGTTGGGTATCCGGATGGGGCTTGACCCCGAGGTTATCTTTGAGGTGATTACCCACTCGGCGGGCAACTCCTGGATGTTCGAGAATCGTGTGCCCCATATTCTCAAAGGTGACTACACGCCGCTTTCAGCGGTGGATATCTTTATTAAAGACCTCAATATCGTGCACCAGACCGGGCGCGAGCTTTCGATGGCAACGCCGGTTGCTGCCAGCGCGTTGCAGCAGTTCACCTCGGCCAGTGGGGCAGGCTTTGGTCGAGAAGATGATTCTGCGGTTATCAAAGTCTACCAGCGGCTATCAGGAATTACGTTGCCTGAAGCGGCTAACGATGCTCAGGAAACCTAATCATGAGCACAGAGCAGAGCATAGCCCTTGAAAAGACAGCCCTTGGAAGCATAGTCCTTGGAGCTATCGCCGACGACTTTACCGGGGCAACCGATCTTGCTAATAACTTGGTGCGCGGTGGCATGCGCTGCCTGCAGGTGATCGGCGTGCCGCAGGAGACGATTGATCTCCAGGACGTTGATGCGGTGGTGATAGCTTTGAAATCGCGCTCCTGCCCGGTTGATGAAGCCATCACGGATTCTCTCACGGCTCTTGAGTGGCTGCGTGGGCAGGGTGCTCGACAGCTATTCTTTAAATATTGCTCTACTTTCGATTCTACGGATAAAGGCAATATCGGGCCCGTGGCCGATGCGCTACTGGATCGCCTGGACGCCTCTCAAACGGTGATGGTACCGGCATTTCCGGTCAATGGGCGTACGGTTTATCAGGGCCACCTGTTTGTGGGTGATCGCCTGCTTAATGATAGCGGTATGCAGTATCATCCACTCAACCCGATGCAGGACGCCGATCTGGTGCGGGTCTTATCCCGCCAAACACCCCGCCCGGTAGGCTTGCTCAGTCACTCGGTATTGTCCCAAGGCGCCAGCGCCGCTTGTGGTCACTTATCCGCACTTGCCGAGCAGGGCACTCGCCATGTGATTTGCGATACGCTTGATGAGCAGGATCTGGATATATTGGCAGAAGCTACCGTGCTAATGCCGTTGGTGACTGGTGGATCCGGCTTGGGGCAGGCTTTACCCGCCCAGTACCGTGCCCAAGGCTGGCTTAAGCCCATTACGGAACCGGGGCGTTTAAACCCTGCATCAGGCAGCATGCTGGTGCTGTCCGGGAGTTGTTCTACAGCAACCTTGGCACAAGTAGCCGATTTTCTGGCTCGCCACCCTAACAGCGGTTTTGCGCTAGACCCTTTGTCGCTTGCCGAAAGTGACCGGCAGTTGGAGCAGGCGCTGGTCTTTGCGCGACAGCGGCTATCAGAACAGACCCCGGTATTGATTTACGCCTCGGCGGATCAAGAGAAAGTCAGCGCTGCCCAGCAAGCATTGGGTGTTGCGCGTGCGGGGGCGTTGGTCGAAGAGGCTCTGAGCCAGTTGGCGGTCACGCTGGTTAACGAAGGCGTTGGTCAGTTGCTGGTCGCCGGGGGCGAAACCTCGGGGGCAGTGGTCTCGGCGCTGGGAATTTCCACCCTACGTATAGGCGAGCAGATTGATCCCGGTGTGCCCTGGACCCAGGCACCGCTGGAAGGTCGTGAAGCGCCGCTCTCGCTGGCGCTGAAGTCGGGCAACTTTGGCGGTGTCGATTTCTTTACCCGAGCCTTTGAGGTGTTGGCATGAGCGTCCACGTACGCCACCATCATCAAAACAGCCTGCGCGAGCAGATTAGCACGCTTGGCAAGTCGCTGTTTGACCGCGGCCTGACCATGGGGTCCAGCGGCAACATTAGCGTGCGCCTGGATGACGGTGGCTGGCTGATGACGCCCACCAACGCCTGCCTGGGGCGGCTGGACCCGGCGCGAATCTCCCATCTGGATGATAACGGCCAGCTACTTGGTGGTGATAAACCTACTAAAGAACAGTTCCTGCATATGGCGATGTATGCAGAGCGCCCTCAGTCGGGCGCTATTGTACACCTTCACTCTACCCACTCGGTGGCGGTCTCGTGTTTGCCGGACGTAAACCCTTGCGACTGCATTCCGCCGCTCACCGCCTACTATGTTATGCGGGTGGGCAAACTGCCGCTTGTGCCCTATCACATCCCCGGTGACCCAAAACTGGGCGAAGCGGTACGGGGCCTAGCGGGTAAACACAGCGCTGTGCTGCTTGCCAACCACGGCCCGGTAGTGGCAGGCAAGAATCTGGAAGCGGCGGTGTACGCCACCGAAGAGCTTGAAGAGACGGCCAAACTGTTTCTGCTACTGCGCGGCGAAAACCCACGGGGGCTAACGCCTGAACAGGTCGCGGAGCTTGAGGCGCGGTTTCCTCGGGATTAGCCCGCATTGCGATAAAAATAAAGAGGCGCCGATACACCATGATTCGATTAGCCGCCAACCTCAGTATGCTGTTTAACGAGCGCGATTTTATGGGCCGCTTTTCAGCGGCGGCTGATGCGGGGTTTAAAGGGGTTGAATACCTGTTTCCCTACGCCTATAGCGCTGCAGAGCTACGCCAGGCGCTTGACGAAACACAGTTGGAACAAGTGTTGTTTAACTTGCCGCCGGGTGATTGGGAAAAAGGTGAAAGAGGGCTTGCCAGCCTGCCTGGGCGCGAAGCCGAGTTTCGTGATTCAGTTATCGAGGCGCTACGTTATGCCGAGACGCTCAGCTGCCCACACGTTCACGCCATGGCGGGATTACTACCTGAGGATGCCGATGCGACGACCCTGGCCGATCATCAGGCTACTTACCTACGTAACCTGCACTACGCTGCTACTGAGGCCGCCAAACTGGGCAAGGGCATATTGATCGAGCCCATCAATACCCGTGATATGCCCCATTACTTCTTGTCGGGACAAGCGCAAGCCATGGCGGTATTGAAAGCGCTGGGGGCGAACAATCTTAAGCTGCAGTTTGATCTCTACCACTGCCAGATCATGGAGGGGGACCTCATTCGCCATCTTGAACACCAGTTTAGCGCTATCGGTCATGTTCAAGTGGCGGGAGTGCCGGAACGGCACGAACCCGATGTTGGCGAGATCAACTACCCCGCACTATTTGCCAGGCTTGAAGCGCTGGGCTATAGCGGTTGGGTTGGCTGCGAATACAGGCCGGCCGGCGATACGCGCCAAGGTCTGGGCTGGGGGCGACATTATGGGCTTCACTCATGATCGAGTAGCCAAAACATGGTCTCAAACGCTAACAACCTACAATAAAGCGAGGACACCTTAATCATGCATATCTTAATCACGGGCGCCGCTGGTTTTTTGGGACAGCGTCTTTTACATCGACTGATTAGCCGCAAAGAGCTGTGCAGTCATCCGATCACGCACTTAACGCTGGTCGATCAAACTCAGGCTGCTGTACCTGACGCGCCTGATATAACGATCCGCAACGATGCTGTGGATATTACTGCTCCAGATGCGCTGGGTAGTGCGCTTGATCGAAAGCCCGATGTCATCTTCCACTTGGCTGCGGTCGTAAGCTCCGCGGCTGAGGCCGATCTGGATCTGGGGATGGCGGTCAACTTTGATGCCACTCGCACTCTGCTGGAAGGTTGCCGTGCCCGGCAGTTGAATAAGACACGCTTAGTCATGGCAAGCTCCGTGGCGGCTTACGGCGGGGATCTGCCTGATGTGCTGGATGACATGACGGCTTCGCAGCCGCAAACATCCTATGGCACGCAAAAAGCAATGTGTGAGCTGCTAATCAACGACTACAGCCGACGCGGCCTGATTGACGGCAGGGTACTGCGTTTGCCGACCATTGTGATTCGTCCTGGGCGGCCGAATGCCGCGGCGTCGAGCTTTGCGTCCAGCATTTTGCGCGAGCCCTTAAACGGGGAGGAGGCCATTTGTCCCGTACCGTTGGATCGGGCGCTTTTCGTTATGTCGCCGGATAAGGTGATCGAAGCGTTGATACATGGCGCCGAAGTGCAGGAAGAAGCGTTGGGTAAGTTTCGCGCATTTATACTGCCGGGCATCACGACCGATGTTTCCGAAATGCTCGAGGCGCTGCGCGAAGTGGCGGGTGCTGAAGCGGTGGCACGTGTGCGTCATGAGCCAGACCCGCGTATCGAACCCTTGGTGGCAAGCTGGCCCGCGCGCTTTGAGACCACTAAAGCGAACCGGCTGGGTTTTGTTGGCGACCGAGATTTTAAACAGATTATCGATGCCTATGTGGCAGAGCATCGCTAATGGATCTTCGCCTGCCTGGCGGGCGAGCAATAAGGGGTTACTACTCCCCATCGTTCTTACCAATAAATATAATTAGGAGTATCACCATGACCACTCGTTTCGCTCGGCGTACGCTTGCGACCGCTATTGGCACCGCTACCACGCTGGCCCTGGCCGGCTTGGCATTTCAGGCTCAGGCCGCTACAGAGGTAAGCGTTGGCTACGCTATTTCCAGCGACTCCCACTATGGCGCTGGTTCCCGCGCCTTTAAAGAGACGCTTGAAAGCCTTTCTGATGGTGCTTTTACCGTGACGGATCATCCCAGTGGTTCGCTTGGCGGAGAGCGGGCCATGATTGAAGGGCTGCAGATCGGCACCGTCGATATAGTGATCACCTCTTCCGGACCCTTGGGCAACTTTGTCCCCGAGACCTATGTTCTTGATCTACCGTTTTTGTTCACCAGTTACGAACAAGCCCGCTGCGTACTTGACGGAGAGATCGGTCAGGAACTGCTCGATAAGATGGGCGACCACGACCTGGTCGGCCTCTCCTGGTCGGAAAACGGTTTCCGCCATATCACCAACAGCCAAAAAGCCATTGAAAAGCCAGAAGACGTTAGCGGCTTAAAAATTCGCACCATGGAGAACCGTATTCACCAGCAGGCCTTTGAAGGGCTAGGGGCCAGCCCGACGCCCATGGCCATGCCGGAGCTGTTTACCGCCCTGCAGCAGGGTACGGTGGACGGTCAGGAAAACCCCATTACGGTGATTGTGGCTGCGAACCTCTATGAGGTCCAGGATCAACTATCGCTGACCGGCCATGTTTACTCGCCTGCCATTGTGCTCGGCTCACCGGTGCTAATTGATGGGCTGAGCGAGGAGGAGCGTGAATGGTTTAATGAGGCCGCTCAAGCTGCTACCGAAGCCACCCGCGCTGAGGTTACACGTTTGGAAGAGGAGGGCGTGGCTTTCCTGCAAGAACAGGGTATGACGGTCACTGATAATATCGATCCAGCACCGTTCCAGGAAGCAGTAGAGGCCGTTCATGCTGACTTTATTGAGCAGTATGGCGAGGAGATGCTAGAGCGCATTCGTAACAGTAGCTGCTGAACCCATCCCGTGGCGCCCTCTGGGCGCCACTTGCCCATAACCTGACGGGGTGAGGTGATTTATGGTGTCCTGGTTTCTGCGTGTCGAACATGTGTTGACTCGGTTAGCGCTGGCGATTGCTATTTTGATGTTGATCGTTTCAGTGTCGTTGGGATTCTATCAAGTGCTTACACGATTTCTCTTCAATGCGCCCTCGACGTGGTCGGAGACGTTGTCACGGGCGACGATGATCTGGTGTGTGTTTATGGCCTCTGCCGCCACGTTCCGCGGCGGCTTTATGATGGCCGTAGAGGTTATCTACAAGCTCGTGCCCAAGCCCACCCTGCTGGCGCTTGAATGGTTTATCGGTCTGTGCTGTCTTCTGGTGCTCTCTGTATTGGTATTCTACGGCATCCAAATGACCCAGCGGGTTAGCAATCAGACGCTGTCCGCGCTTGAGGTCTCGATGTCCTGGGCATATGCGGCTATTCCAGTGGGCAGTGCCTTTGCGATGCTGGCCGTTATTGCGCGGCTGCTGGCCCAAAGTTGCGGTCTTGAAACTTTAGGGCCAATGCATGATGAGGCAGTCGAGCAAGAGGCTGCAGCAACGTCCGGCATGCCGCCTGCTACCCCGAGTGAGCCGCGCTTATGAACTTAGCCATTGGTCTTTCTCTGTTGATTTTGTTCGCCACCGGCGTGCCGATCGCAATCTCCATTCTGCTGGCATCGATCATCGGCATTGAGTTTTTTTCGCGCTTTCCCTTGATGATGGTGCCTCAACAGCTGTTTGTAGGGCTGGATAACTTCCCGCTGATGGCGATTCCTTTTTTCATCTTGGCGGGCAACCTGATGGCAGCCGGTGGTATCTCTAGCCGACTGGTTGATCTGGCCAAGTCAATCGTGGGTGGCGTTCAGGGTGGGTTGGCGATGACCTGCGTACTGACTTGCATGATGTTTGCGGCAGTATCAGGCTCCAGTGTGGCGACGACCTTTGCTATCGGTGCGATTCTTATTCCAGCAATGGTCAAGCACGGCTATCCCAAACCCTTGGCCGCCTCCATCCAGGCTTCATCGGCAGAGCTGGGGGTGCTGATTCCGCCCTCTATTCCCTTGATTCTATTTGGGGTAAGTACCAATACCTCGATTGGCCAGCTGTTCATTGCAGGCATTGGTCCAGGGTTATTGGTTGGTGGTGCGCTGCTGGTCTTTGTTTATATTTTCTGCAAGCTGCGCGGTTTTGGTCTTCAAGATCGCAATGACCGCACTCGCTTTACGACGGCCTTCCAGCGTGCCTGGGCGGCAATGCTGATGCCGGTGGTGGTCATCGGCGGCATCTATGGTGGGATTTTTACGCCCACTGAAGCCTCGGCGGTGGCGGTGTTTTATGCCTTGGTGGTCGGTGCTTGCTACCGAGAGCTTAAGCTGGTCGACCTAATCCCCGTACTGCGTCAAAGCGTTGTGTCTACCGCTGCGGTGATGCTGATTATCTCAGCGGCCGCTCTGTTTAGTTTCCTGATTAGCCGTTCCGGCCTTCCCGCCCAAGTCGCCGCTGGAGTCACGGCGATGTTCGAAAGCCCCTGGGCTTTTTTGCTGGCCGTCAACGCCCTGCTGCTTGTGGTGGGGATGTTTATCGAGACCGGCGCGGCGATCCTGGTACTGGCACCGATCCTTACGCCGATCGCCATGCAGTTTGGCGTTCATCCGGTACATTTCGGACTGATCATGGTGGTTAATTTGGCCCTGGGAATGATTACTCCGCCGCTGGGCGTAAACCTGTTTGCCGCGTGTGCAGTGGCGAAGATTTCCATTGATCAGATGCTGCCCTGGCTGGTGCGATTTGTGCTGGTGGTGCTGACGTGTCTGATGGCAATTACCTATATGCCCTGGATCTCGATGGGCCTGGTTAACCTGCTGTATGGCTAAGGAGTATGTTGATGATTGATTTGCCCGAATTTCCACCCCAGGCGGCGCTAATAGGCAATATCTGGGTTGATACCGGCGCGACGCTACCCGTAGAGGCGCCCGCTCGTGGCGAAGTCGTCACGCATATCGCCCGCTGCACGCCGGAGCATGTCGATGATGCCGTCGCCACAGCGCGGCGCGCCTTTTCAGGTGAGCTGGGAGAGTGGGCGCAGTGGAGTGCCCGCCAACGCAGCGCCTGGCTATTTGACTTTGCTGATGCCATCGAGGCCAACCATGAGCATTTATCGGCTTTAGAATGCCTGGACACTGGAAAGCCCTTAACCCAAGCGCGCGCGGATATTAAAGCCTGCGCGCATTACTTTCGCTTTTACGGCGGTGGCGCCGATAAATTACATGGCGAGACCCTACCTTATGAAGAGGGCTACACCGTCATGACGTTGCGTGAGCCGTATGGTGTTTGCGCGCAGATTATTCCCTGGAATTACCCGTCACAGATATTTGGCCGCTGCGTGGCAGCCGCCTTGGCTGTTGGCAATACTATCGTTCTTAAGCCTGCCGAAGATGCCTGTTTGAGCGTCTTGAGCTTGGCAAAGCTGGCGATAGCCTGCGGTCTGCCAGCCGGAGTGCTCAATGTGGTGCCGGGACTTGGGCGTGAAGCCGGTGCCGCCCTGGCCGCGCATCCGGGTATTGATCATCTCTCATTCACCGGTTCTCCTGAGACCGGCACCCATGTAACCCAAGCGGCGGCAAAGCATCACGTGCCCGTCACGCTAGAGCTGGGTGGCAAGTCGCCGCAGATTGTCTTTGCAGATGCCGATCTAGATGCGGCTTTCGACGCAGTGGTGCGTGGGATTATCCAGAATGCGGGGCAAACCTGCTCGGCGGGCAGTCGCCTGTTAGTACAGCGCGATATATCGGAAATGTTTACGGATCGTCTGATAAAGCGCTTCTCGGCGCTACAGTGTGCATCGGGCGAGGAAGATGCCGACTGCGGCCCGCTGATCAATGCCCGTCAAAAATCGCAGCTCGATAATCGGCTAGCCATGGCCGAAGCGGACGGTATTCGAGTTGCGGCAAGAGGGCAGCTCGCTAAAAATGCCTCACCGGCCGGGCATTTCGTCGTCCCGCATCTGCTTACGAACATTCCCGATGAACATGACGTGCTGCGCGAAGAGCTGTTTGGCCCCGTGCTGGCCGTGCAGATATTCGACGATGAAGCACAAGCGTTGCGCTTGGCCAATGCAACCGACTTCGGGCTGTGCGCCGGTGTCTGGACGCGCGACGGTGGTCGTCAATTGCGCTTGGCGAGAGGCATTCGCAGCGGCCAGGTTTTTATCAACAACTACGGTGCGGGCGGCGGTATTGAACTGCCTTTCGGCGGTGTCGGGCGCTCCGGGCACGGGCGGGAAAAAGGCTTCGAGGGGCTGCGCAGCTATACCCGGATAAAAACGGTCGCCATTCGCCATGGCTAGAACACAATCATAACTACATTAGGCTAGGAGCTTATTCATGAATCAATCCGTTCGTACAGAGCATCGCATCGGTATGGTGGGTGTGGGGTTAATGGGCCACGGCATTGCCAAGAACATTCTCAATGCGGGGTATTCCCTGGCCTTTCTGGACCACCCTGGCAACCAGCCCGTAGACGATCTACTGGCGGCAGGCGCCGTGTCGTGCTCAAGCGCGCGGGAAGTGGCCGAAAAAGCCGACGTGGTATTGCTGTGCGTAACGGGATCACCCCAAGTAGAGGCCGTGCTGTTTGAGCCGGATGGCGTGCTGGAGGGGCTCGCCCAGGGCTCCATCGTGGTGGACTGCTCTACCTCGCTGCCAAGTTCCACGGCTAAGGTTGCCGCCAGGGTAGAAGAAGCGGGTGGCCACCTGGTCGATGCGGCGATGACACGCACGCCCAAGGAAGCTGAGGAGGGGCGGTTGAACCTTATCGTCGGTGCATCCGAGACGCTGTTTGAAGCGTTGCGCCCGCTACTCGAAAGTTTCGCTGAGGTCATTACCCACGCGGGAGGCGTAGGCTCAGGGCATACCCTTAAGCTACTGCATAACTACGTGTCGTTGGGCTTTTCAGCCGTACTGGCCGAGGCGACTGCGGCTTCCCGGCGGGCGGGTATCGATGACCACGCTTTTCTGGAGGTTTTGACCAAGGGCGGCGGGGGCGGCGTGGTGCTGGAACGGTTACGTCCCTTTATTGAATCAGGCGATGCTTCGGGGTTTCGCTTTAGCGTGGCGAACGCGCATAAAGATCTCGGCTACTACCACACCATGACCGATGAGCTTAATACGACAAGAGGCGTCGCCGGCGCGGTAGCGGCGCTGTACGCCGGTGTGGAGGATCAGACCATGGCGGTGCCGGAGTTGATTCGTTTGCTAGAGGAGCACGCTGAAGTCTGATCATTGTGGCGTTGGCTTGGCGAGCGCTGAAGACTATAAAAACGGAAGGAAGTTGCCGCGATTCGTTACCTCAAAAAAATCTTATTATTTCACCGTATGAGGTGACGACGTGAACCTTCTTGCAACACCAAAATTACTAAAGCGGTACCGAGAGAGCATTTGTAGGTATTTCGAGGAAACTTGTCTCCCTGCGAGATCAAGGAAAGTGTTTTATCCGGGATA
>NZ_JBQSVC010000011.1:0-104957 GCF_052376035.1 Halomonas sp. AOP7-E1-9 | reverse complement strand
AGTGCTGTCTAGGCTAACGCATGAGCTTGCACTGTTATTGTTGGGTCTGTTGGTTAGCTGTGGGTCAACGGTTTGTTTCCACTGGTTAAAGTGTATTTTCGTAATTCTTGCAGGTGCCAAGAGCGCTAGCACTTTGGTCGCAGCATAGTGGTTTTTTTCTTGCAGGGCATGTTCTCGTTGATTACCTTTTATATTGTATGATGTATTACGAGTGTTGAGTGGCTACGGTTTTAACTCATTACCAATTGGCTTGGGCATACATGAGGGCGTTTCAGTGACGTTTTCCAAACAAGAAGTAGTCAAAGCAATAGGCGGTGGTTTGCTGTCATTCCCTATCACTGATTTCGATGCGAACGGACAGTTTGACGAGCAAAGCTACCGTGAGCGTTTGACGTGGTTTATCCGTCATGATATTTCCGCTGTTTTTGTAGCAGGCGGTACGGGTGAGTTCTTTAATTTAACCTTGGAAGAGTATCGGCAGATTGTCCGTGTGGCCGTAGAGGTCGTTGATGGTAAATTGCCGGTGATCGCAAGTGCTGGATTAAGCGTAAAAGCAGGTAAGGAGTTTGCCACTGCTGCTGAAGAAGCCGGTGCAGACGGTATTTTGCTGATGCCGCCTTACCTAACAGAGTGCCCGCAGGATGGATTGGTCGAGTATGCTCGACAAATCTGTGATGCCACGAACATCAACATTATCTACTACAACCGTGGTAACGGCATTCTAAATGCCGGATCTGTCCAGGCGCTTGCGGATGCTTGTCCGAACCTTATCGGCCTCAAGGATGGTAAGGGCGATATTCAAGCACTAAACAAGATCATTAAAACGGTAGGGGATCGCCTTGTGTATGTAGGCGGTGTGCCCACAGCTGAGATTTTTGCAGAAGCGTACCTCTCCATTGGTGTGAATACCTACTCTTCTGCGGTGTTTAACTTCGTTCCGGATATGGCAGTAACGTTTTACAAAGCGTTACGCCAAGGGGACAAGGATACGGTTAAGAATATTACTACGGGCTTCTTTATTCCCTTTATTGATCTGCGTGATCAAAAATCCGGTTATGCAGTTAGCTTGATTAAAGAAGGCGCGAATATTATCGGCCGTCCGGCTGGTAGCGTCCGCGCACCTTTAACCATGCCGACCCCTGAGCAACGCCAGCAGTTAGAACGCCTAGTAGGTGTAGCACGCTCTTACTAAATGCTGGAAAAAAACCACCTGTAATAACAAGAGGTTTTAAGTGATGAAAACAACAAATATCCGTCGCCAAGCGCTGTTTGCGTTAACAGGTGTCTCACTATTAGCCGCTGCGGTCTCTGCCCAAGCCGATAACTGGAGGGGATGGAATATACACCCGGACGGTTACCCCAACACGGTAGCGCTTGAAGCCTTTGCTGAAGCGGTTACAGAACAAACGGAAGGACGTGTCTCGCCACGTGTCTACAATAATGCTGTATTAGGTGATCAGTCCGACGCGATTGAACAAACACGTAATGGCGCTCTGGACTTTGCCAACTTCAATATGGGCCCTATGGGTCCAATCGTTAAGGAAACGAACGTTTTCTCGCTGCCTTTTCTGTTTACCGATGTAGATCATATGCACACGGTGATGGATGGCGAGATTGGCCAGCGATTTGCTGATGCGTTGGAAGAGAAAGGTCTGGTGGTGCTTTCCTGGTTCGATTCAGGTGCCAGAAGCATCTACAACACCAAACACCCGATCAATACCCCAGAAGATGTCCAGGGCTTAAAGGTCCGGGTCATGAACAATGATCTCTACGTTGAGATGATGGAGGCACTTGGCGGCAATGCAACGCCAATGGCATATGGCGAGGTCTACCAAAGCTTAACGACCGGTGTTCTGGACGGTGCTGAAAATAACTACCCTTCCTTTGAATCAAGCAACCACTACGAAGCGGCGGAATACTACTCGTTAACTGAGCATTTGATTATTCCTGAGTGTTTGTGTGTTGCTAAAGCAAGCTGGGAGAAGTTATCTGAAGAAGACAAGGCCATTGTACGTGAAGAAGCGATGAATGCTTCCGCCATGCAGCGTGAATTGTGGGTCGAAAGCTCTGAAGAGAGCCGTCAGATTATCCTCGATTACGGCGTGGAAGTTAATGAAGTAGAAGACAAAGCAGCGTTCCAGACACTGATGGAGCCCATGTACGAAAACTTTATCGCCAACAACCCCGGTACTGGGGAACTGATTGAGGAAATCAGAGCCGCACAATAATTTTCTTGCTGGCTTCCTTTCGGCGGCTTAATGCCGCCGAAAGATTAAAAGGAAATGTGCCGTGAGTATAGAACTCGAAACACCCAGCAGCAGGAAAAACACGACAAAAGGCGGCTCTCTGGATCGTGTATTAAACGGCATGGCTGAGCTATGCGTGCTTTTAGCAGGTGTCATGCTGGTTATTCTTATTGCCACGTTCGGCTGGCTGGTCTTCGGGCGTTATGTGCTTAACGATACACCAACCTGGGTGGAGCAAACCTCTTTGGTGTTAGTGGTGTATATCACCTGCTTAGGCGCCGCAGCTGGCGTTAGATATCATAGCCATCTGAATATCGACTTTGTGCGTGAGAGCTTCCCTCCTTTTCTACGCGCATTACTGCACCACATCTCGGACCTTTTTATTCTGGTGTTTGGTGGTTTTATGGCGGTTCAGGGTTGGAATTTGGTCATGACAAACCTGGAAAGAGCCATCCCAATGATTGGTCTTTCTGAAAGTTGGCGTGCAGCCCCTTTGGTGATCTGTGGTGTGCTGATCATGCTGTTTTCAGGGGCAGATATAGTTCAACGATTACTGTCTCGTAACGTTGAGAGGACATAAGCCATGGGGCTGATGCTACTGTTTGGAATTTTCTTTCTCGGCCTTGTTGCAGGTGCACCGGTCGCTTTTGCCGTTGGGCTGGCTGCTGTCGCTACATTTATGTATGAAGGGCTGCCGCTGTTTGTCGCCTTTCAGCGTATTCTTTCGGGAATTTCCGTCTTTTCACTATTGGCAATTCCTTTCTTTATTTTTGCCGGTGAGCTCATGCTCCACGGTGGCATTTCCACGCGCCTTGTACGCTTGGCTTCGGCCATGGTTGGGAAAGTACGTGGTGGCTTGGGAATGGTTAACATCAGTTCTTCCATGCTGTTTGGCGGTATTTCAGGCTCAGCCGTTGCCGACACCTCTGCATTAGGCTCAATACTTATCCCGGTGATGAAAGAGAAAGGCTATGACGCTGACTACGCTGTCAACGTAACGGTCACTTCTTCGGTGGCGGGTGTCGTGATTCCGCCCAGCCATAATATGATTCTCTATGCCGTAGCAGCAGGGGGCGGTATTTCCGTTACCCAGCTGTTTATCGCGGGGATTGTTCCTGGTATCTTGATGTGCCTCAGCTTGGCCGTAGCTGCTTATATTGTGGCCGTTAAGCGTGGTTATAAAGGCGAAGCATTTCCCGGCTGGCAAGCCTTATTACTTAGTTTAGTGGCCTCGCTGCCGGGTTTAATGACTGCCGTTATTATTGTGGGTGGTGTTCTTTCGGGCATTTTGACCGTCACGGAGTCCGGGGCCTTTGGCGCGATCTACGCCATTATTGTGACCGGGCTTGTCTATCGTGAGCTTAGATGGGCGTCCTTCAAGGCAGCCGTTATTCAGTCGGTTAAAACCACATCATTGGTCATGATTTTGGTGGGCTGCGCATCGGCTTTTTCTTACCTGTTGGCGCTCTATAACGTACCTGAAATGCTGACCACCGGGCTGATGACGATTTCAGACAAGCCAGTCGTGATTTTTTTAATGCTTAACCTGATTCTTCTGGTGCTAGGCATGATCATGGATATGGCAGCGTTGATTCTGATTTGCACGCCCATCTTCTTGCCGGTCGCCATGCAGTTTGGGATGGATCCTATCCAATTCGGCATCATCCTGATGATGAACCTTGGTCTGGGGTTATGTACCCCTCCCGTTGGCGCGTGTCTTTTTGTAGGTTGTGTGATCGGAAAAATTAAAATTGAACAGGCGGTCCGCACCATTTGGCCGTTCTTTCTGGCGCTGTTTGTGGCGCTAATGCTGGTGACTTACATCCCGGCGGTTTCATTAACGCTACCTGGCCTTTTTAGATAACGCCATGAAAGGAAAACCAGCCATGAGAATAGAATCGGTCAAGACTCATATTCTGGATCACAAGCTTGAAACAGCGTTTGAAAGTGCTTCGATGTCATTCACTCGCCGCCAGCACTGTCTGGTCGAAGTCATTTGTGAAGACGGCACCGTTGGATGGGGTGAGTGCTTAGGGCCTGCCAAGCCTAATGCTGCCATTGTTCAGTTATACGCCCAGACACTGATTGGCGAAGACCCGCTGCAAACCGAGAAAATGTGGCTCAACCTTTATAACCGTCTCCGTGATCAGGGCCAGCGTGGCTTAACCATGACAGCATTGAGTGGTATCGATATTGCGCTGTGGGACATCAAGGGCAAGCACTTTGGTGTACCTGTTTCCACTCTGCTTGGCGGTCGGTTCCGTGAATCTGTGCGTGCTTATGCCACCGGCTCGTTTTGCCGTGAGGGAGTTGAGCGTATCAGTGACGTTGCGGCGGAAGTAGCACGCTATCGCCATGAAGGCTTTCACGCCGTCAAGATCAAGATCGGCTTTGACGTTGAAGAAGACTTGAAAGTGATTGAGGCCGTGCGCGAATCAATCGGGCCGGATGTGCGGCTAATGATTGATGCCAACCACGGCTACGACTATCTGGAAGCGATCGAAGTAGGGCAGCGTGCGGCGGCGTTTGGTGTCGATTGGTTTGAAGAGCCGGTACTTCCAGAACAAATCGATACCTATGTGGCCGTGCGAGCTGGACAGCCTATTCCCGTGGCGAGCGGAGAGAACTGGCATGGGCGTTACGCCATGCATGAGCCGCTGGCGCGTAGGGCTGTCGACATCGTACAGCCGGATATTTGCGGCGTGGGTGGCTTTAGCGAAATTCGTCGGGTGGCGGATATGGCCGCCATACACGGCGTAAGGCTAGTGCCGCACGTTTGGGGCACTGCAGTATGTTTGGCGGCCAGCCTTCAGTTTATGGCGGCACTCGCGCCTAACCCACCGCGACGAAAACCGCTTGAACCGATTATGGAGTTTGACCGAACTGAAAATCCGTTTCGTCAGGCGGTGGTACAAACGCCGGTTGAGCATCAACACGGCGTGATGAGCGTACCGGATGGTCCGGGATTAGGCATTGATATTAATCGTGAGGCGTTAAACACGTATGCATTAAAGGAAAGGCAGAGTACGGGTGCAGTTGATGAATAGCTAATAATTCGATTCTAAATGTACTTCTATCTCATAACGAACGCTATTAAGCAGCTGCTTAATAGCGTTCGTTATCTATCTGTCTATTCATTAAAAGTAGAGAATGAAATATTAGACTAATGGAGTGATGCAGGCGTTTTGATTAGGCTATAGGCTATCAAACATAATATGTATTACTAATAATGCATCAGATTTCTTTAGCGTATTGGAGATTAAATGAACATCTTTATCCGATATTTCGCGGGTATGATAATGCTAATGCTGTCAATAACAGCGCATTCAAATACACCCAGCAACCAGCTTATTATTGCATTGAAAATGAATAATATACTGTCGCTGGACCCTGCTGCGGCTACGGGTAACGATGTTGCCTTTGTTAATGCCAACCTTTATGACACGCTAATTGAACTGGATCCTCATGATCCAACCATCATCCTGCCTTCGATCGCTAGTGACTGGGAAGTAGCCGGCGATGATATGTCGATTCTGTTCACTCTAAACGACGATATTCACTTCCATTCAGGTAATGCACTCACTGCTGAAGATGTAGTTTGGACGCTGGAGCGTATCCTGAACCTTAATTTAGCGCTTGCAACAACGTGGAAAGCCTTGGGCTATACCCAAGAGAATATTTCCGACCTGGTTAACCAGGTTAGCGAGTACGAAGTCGAACTCAAGTTTCCGCGTAAGCTTGATCCAAAGCTGGTGATATATACGCTGGCGACGAGTCCCAGTGCTTTTATCCTTGATAAAAAGCACGTTCTTGAACATGAGCATGAAGATGACCTTGGGCATCGCTGGTTAACTACTAACTCTGCAGGTAGTGGTGCTTTTATCCTGGAGCAATGGATTCCCCAGGACAGAATTATCATGACCAGAAATAGCCAATACTGGGGTGGCGAGCCCATCATGGAACGCGTAGTAATGCGTAATCTAAAAGAGTCACAAACGATGCGTTTGATGATCGAGCGCGGTGACATCGATGTAGCCATCGGCATGTCGGTTCCTGATATTCGCTCGCTGGAAAATGCCGAGAATGTAGATATCCAAACGACTCAGCGTGGCACCCTCTATTACGTCGCCGTTAGTATGCATAACGACATTCTAGCTAATAAAGAGGTTAGAAAGGCGATTAGAGGTACCATTAATTACGAGGGTATCAATAACAGTATTATGCCCTACTATGGAGTTTTTCATCAGCGCCCGATAAAACTTGGCCTGCCAGCTACCTTGCCGGAGCCCATGTATTCAGTATCGCCTGACGAAGCTCGCGAGTTACTTCAAAGTGCGGGTTATGAGAATGGATTTAGCACTACGATACGAGCACTTAATGAGTCTCCTTTTATTAATGCAGCTATCAACTTACAAAATAGTTTAAAGCGTATAGGAATAGACGCAGAAATCATTAGCGGATCGGGTAATCAAGTATACGGTGCGATGCGAGATCGCCGCTTTGATATTATCGTAGGGCGAGGAGGCGGCGGTTTTGCACCGCACCCAGACTCCAATCTTACCCCACTGCTTCTGAATCAGGATAATTCAGATGAAGCGAAGCTCACCAATTTTCAGGGTTGGCGTACTGGTTATCAGAATGACCGTATCAATGAATTAATTTTAGGCGCAGTTTCTGAAGCTGACAGTGATATACAAAATAGCCTTTACGAAGAAGTTCAAACCATCTATGAGCAAGAGGTTGGTGCCTTGTTCCCTTTCTCTCAAATGGTCAATACGGTAGCCGTTAGAAGCGAAGTGGAAGGGTATATAGATGATCCTGCCGCGATGACCCGCTTACGATCAGTTACCAAAAGAGGTGAGTAACCGACTTTATTTCTACTTTAAAACGGAGCATATAATAATGATAAGATCACGTTGGTTCGGCGTGTCTAAAAAGTTAGGTGTTATCTTTATAACCCTGTTTGGCCTTTTAACAATGACATTTGTTATTGGGCGGCTAATGCCAATTGATCCCGTCTTGGCGGTCGTTGGCCCGGATGCCGATTCATCGACGTATGAACAGGTTTTTCAGCAAATGGGGCTGGATCGACCTATCTGGATTCAGTACTTCTATTACCTCCAGGATATGCTTTCGGGTGATTTCGGCTATGCCATTTTAACAGGAAGCCCTGTTATCAACGATATTATTCGGGTGTTGCCTGCCACGATAGAGCTAGCCTCTGTAGCTATCATATTTGGTGTAGGGCTTGGGGTTCCCTTGGGTGTATATGCGGCAACACATAGAGGTCAATTGGGTGATCATTTAACGCGGATTATCACCCTTTTTGGGTATTCGACTCCTGTGTTCTGGGTCGGCATGGTGGGATTAATCATCTTTTACGCGTGGCTTAATTGGGCCGGCGCGGCTGGAAGGGTCGGGTTTGCTTATGATGGTATATTCGAAAGCTATACCGGATTTTATCTCATAGACACCCTTCTTTCTGGCAACGTAGAGGCCTTTGTTAGCGCTCTACGACATATTGCCTTGCCCGCTGCGATTCTTGGCTTGAACTCCGTCTCTTTTATTGGACGAATGACACGCAGCTTCATGCTAGAGCAGCTCTCCCAAGAGTATGTGAAAACGGCCCGTGTGAAGGGACTTTCTGAACGTAGTGTTATCTGGAAACACGCGTTTAAAAACATTCTGGTTCAGTTGCTGACAATAGTAGCGCTTGCTTATGGGGGATTGCTGGAGGGTGCGGTACTTATTGAAACCGTATTTGCCTGGCCTGGCTTTGGACAATATTTAACTGACAGCCTCTTAATGGGCGATATGAATGCTGTCATGGCCTCAGTTCTTTTTATTGGACTTGTATTTGTTTTCTTGAATTTATTATCAGACGTCCTATACAAGCTGTTTGATCCGAGGACTAAATAATGAGAAATGCTGAAACAATAAATAACGCGGATTACTCAATGGACCTTCGGTCTAACGTCGCACCAACCAGAGCAACGTTGTTTATTAAATCGTTTAAAAAGCTTTGTAAAAATCCGCTCAGCGCTTCCGGGGTCGCTATTGTCGCCTTGCTACTCATTCTTGCTATAGCAGCTCCCCTGATAGCCACACATGACCCGCTTCAGCAGGATTTATTGCGCACGCTATCGCCACCTTCTATGGCTCATTGGTTTGGCACGGATGAGTACGGAAGAGATATCTTCAGTCGTCTTGTTTATGGCTCTCGGGTAACTCTGTATATCGTCTTTTTGGTCACTATTATTGTGGGCCCTATTGGCTTATTTATAGGCACTATGTCCGGTTATTTTGGTGGCTGGATTGATAGTGTTTTTATGCGTGTTACGGATATTTTTATCTCGTTCCCAAGTCTGGTGTTAGCACTGGCTTTTGTGGCGGCCTTAGGGCCAGGGCTTGAACATGCGGTTATCGCAATAGCACTCACTTCGTGGCCTCCAGTCGCGCGCCTCGCACGGGCAGAAACGCTTACGTTAAGAAACTCAGACTACGTTGTGGCAGCTCAATTACAAGGGGCCTCGTCGTCTCGCATACTCGTACATTACATCTCCTTGATGTGCCTGCCCTCCTTGATTGTTCGTTTAACCATGAATATGGCAACAGTCATCCTAACGGCTGCAGCGCTCGGCTTTCTAGGGCTAGGGGCGCAGCCGCCGCTACCCGAGTGGGGCGCGATGATATCGACAGGGCGTAGTTACATGCTTGAGAGCTGGTGGCTCGTTGCTTTCCCGGGCGCCGCTATCATGCTTGTCAGCTTGGCGTTCAATTTATTGGGTGACGGCCTGCGTGACCTTCTAGACCCACGGACAGAGTGAGATACCCATGGATGTATTAACGGTTGAAAAACTGAACGTCTCTTTTCGTACCGATGAGGGCTTAAAGCACGCGGTTCGCGACGTATCTTTTACGCTTAAAAATGAAAAGTTGGCCATTGTTGGCGAGTCAGGCTCAGGAAAGTCGACAGTTGGGAAAGCCATACTGAAGCTGAACCCGCCGTCTTCAATCGTCACGGCTGACAAGCTCCAGTTTAAAGATTGCAATATTTTAACCTGCGATGATAAGCAAATACGCTCCATACGGGGCCAGCATATCTCAATGATTATGCAGGATCCTAAATTTTCGCTAAATCCAGTCATAACAGTGGGCGACCAGATTTCAGAGGCATTAAGAGTTCATCAGAATATAACCCAGCATGAAGCTAAAAGGGCCGCCATAAAAATGCTCCATGAGGTGAGTATTTCAGATCCTGAGCATGTGTATAGTCAGTACCCCCATGAAATATCCGGAGGCATGGGGCAGCGGGTAATGATTGCGATGATGGTAATACCCGAGCCAGATATTATTATCGCAGATGAACCAACATCGGCATTGGATGTGTCAGTTCAGCAGGATGTGCTGAATATATTAAATGAGCTCGTAGAAAGGAAAAATATCAGCCTGATATTTGTAAGCCATGACCTGAATCTGGTGAAAAAGTTTTGTGATCGCGTTTTGGTGATGTATGAAGGAAAAGTGGTTGAATCTATACAGGCCAATGAGCTTTCTAATGCAACGCATCCCTATACAAGAGGACTGATGGAGTCGCTTCCTAGCCTCAAGCATCGGCGTGACGTACTGCCGGTGCTGTCTAGAGACCAACAATGGCTTGCTTAGGAGTAGCTCAATGATTGCTATTGATTCGTTATCGTTCGATATCTCAAGCCTTACAAAATCAAAGCGTATTTTAAGTGACATTAACCTTAATATTGAGCGCGGTGAGTCGTTTGGCTTGGTAGGGGAGTCGGGGTCGGGAAAAACCAGCATTCTTAAGTGCTTGGCGGGCCAGTTTCAAGGCTGGGAGGGGACCATTCATGTACAGGGTAAATCGATTGCCAAAGCATCTTTGAAAGAGCGAAGCAATACCATGCAAATGGTATTTCAGGACCCCTATGGTGCTTTACACCCTCGGCACACCATTCAAAAAATTTTAAATGAACCGCTGGTGATTAAAGGCTTGCCCAATAAAGAGGAGAGGATTGTTGAGGCATTGGAGCAGGTGGGGCTTAATGAAACATTTTTATCTCGCTACCCCCACCAGATATCAGGTGGCCAACGGCAGCGGGTGGCGATAGCCAGAGCCATCATACTGGATCCTGACATTATTCTGCTGGATGAGCCTACTTCAGCGTTGGATGTTTCTGTCCAGGCCGAGATACTTAATCTTTTAGCAACCTTGCGCACCCGTCATCAGTTAACGTATCTCATGGTGTCACACGATCTTGGCGTTATTGCTCATCTTTGCGATCGTGTTGCCGTGATGAAGGGGGGAGAGGTGGTCGAGGTCGTTTCCAGAGAAGAGCTGATGGACGGAAATATAGCGCATCCCTATACGCAAAGCCTTTTACAGCATGCTTTTAACCGCGAATAAGGCTCTGGTTCAATAGAAAGTAAAGGTGGGAGGGCCCACCTTTATGTTTAACGTGATTTACCGTTGAGATTGAAACAACCCTGCATTGAACGTTCTGACAAAAAAGAACACAGCGCTAGGGTTTACCGCACTACTATTGATCCCTTCTTTATCTAACCTGCTCATTCAGCCAGTCGAAAGCAGCATCTTGCATGTCGGCTGTGAACGTATGTGCTTTGTCTTGCCATACGCGGGTAGTGAGGCCTTCACTTTCTCCGTAGGCATCCCATACGCTGTGCATTTTCGCCATGGCCGCTTGTACGGAGCTGGTGGGAAACAGTGGATCTTCTTCTCCGACATACACTAGCATCGGCTTGGGTGCTGATAGCGCCGCCACATCCGGAAAATCAAGCAGGCTCAATAACCCAGGATATAACATTGTAAAAGCCGACTGACCGCGCAACTGATTATTGCCCGGGAGCATTAACTCTTTGCTTTCTGCCATCCACCCATCGACGACGGTGGCTCTGATCGTGGGTGACAGCGTCGTAGCTATTAGCGTTCTCATCTTGTCTCCTCAAGCCCGGTCGGTAACGTCATTTCTGATGGGCTTGGCATGGCACCGGTCTGTACCATCCATTCAGCTAACAAGTTAGGCCAGCCTGCTACCGGCTTATCCTGTGCTCCCTCTATGCCGAAACCATGGCCTCCGTCACGGAAGATATGTAGCTCCGCCTTAACGCCTGCTTCATGAAGTGCAGTATAAAAAGCAACGGCGTTGGCTGGTGATACGGAGAGATCGTCGTCGGCCATTACCAAGAATGTTTCAGGCGCACCCGTACTGACGTGCTCTTCAGGAGAGTAATCACTTTTTTGCTGCGGCGTTGGGTTATCACCAAGCAGAGCAGAGCGTGAGCCTTTATGAACGCCGTTATCCTGCATTGTCACCACCGGGTAAACCAGGGCTACAAAATCGGGGCGGGCTGAGATAACGTGTGCTTCTTTGTCCTCTTCATAAGTGGTCCGGTCATAGCCAGTAGCGAGCGATGCACCCAAGTGGCCTGCGGCGGAGAAGCCCAGAAACCCAATACGATCAGGATTCAGCCCCCACTCATCAGCATGTCCACGCACTAGACGCATCGCGCGCTGAGCATCGGCAAGCGGCGCATCCGCGCGGTCAGTGTGTCCCTCGCCAGGCAGTCGGTAGGCAAGTAGGAAGCTGGTGACGCCCAGAGGCGCCAGTGCTTTGGCAATTTCAATCCCTTCCTTGTCGAGAACCACACGCCTATAAGAGCCGCCCGGGGCGATAATGATGGAGGTGCCGTTGGGATTTTCTGGAACCCAGGCCGTTAGGCTTGGTTCAGCAATGCCTGTAAGGGCTCGGTCAGCCCTAAACAAGTTTTTGGAGCGCTCATCAATGGTTGGTGTGAGGTCAGCGGGTGTTCCCGCGGGCCGCTCGTCCCAAAGCGGTAGAACCGCTTCATGCTGTAAAACATCGGCCATAGCTCCCCCCTGTGCTCATAAAACCGCACAAGGCTAACGCCACCAGTCATGCGGATAAATGTAGTGTTTGTTTTTGCATGGTTGATAAACCATTTAATGCGTCATGCGATCATTGTTTTTATAAAAAAAGAGTGTCTGCTGCTATGGGGAGCAAGAGACACTCAGCGCTAGTTTTACTGATTGAACACTAACCGTTGTAGAGCCAAGGCACGTGCACGCTGTTCGCTCTCAGTATTGGCTTCTTGTTGAAGCAGGGCCCTGATCTCAGCGAGCGTTACTTCATCAAAAGGCTGCGCCATTGCTGACGTGTTTTCTTCCTGAATGAACCAGTTGTCATCGCTGATATCGCCGTGAACGCTATCGGGGTAATCGCTTTCGCTTTCCATATGCAGCGATACGTTGCCCGCTAACTGAGCAGATTCTAACTGATCACCATAGGGGCTTTGGCGAACAATAAAGTTGAAGCGCTTGTTGTCGATAGCCACGTTATCAACGATGGACAAAGCGCCCGAGTTGAAGTTATCGGTGAAGCCATCCATACCATTATTGAATGAAAGGTTATTTCTCACGGTGTGAGCAACAGGAAGGCCTTCGCCGCCCAACTTGAAGCCATTACCCAGGTTGCCGCCTGTTTGCTGGGTGTTAAAGGTCTGGCCATTATTAAATGCAATGGAGTTGGTAATGGTTACGGCGCCGTTAGGGCCATCCTCTACTTTGTTGAACAGGTCCCAGCCATCGTCGATATTGTGGTGCGAGATGCAATAATCGAACGAGTTGCCTTCACCGATACGCATCTTGGCGGCAAAGCCGTCGGCGTTGATGCCGGATGCGTCCTCGTTGTTATAGCTTTCGCTATAGCGCACCGTGTTATGGCTGGCCCACAGGGCGCGGCCAACGTCGGAGGGCGAGGTAATCTGAAAGCCGGTGTCCGGGGCGCTGTGGGTCACGATATGTTCGAAAACGTTATGGCTGCCGTGAATAATCAAACGCTCGCCCGCGACTTCAAGATGATCCAACTGCCAGTAATTAGCGTTATGCGACACCATACCGGTGAAGCGCACCTCAGCGTTTTCGCCGGAAAGCCGCTTTAACGCGTTTGGTGTGCCGCTGGCGGTCAGCGGAATTTCAATGGCGCCATACTCGCCGTCGGCCAAATGAATGGTGCCCCCTGGCGCGACCAGCGAGATAGCCGATTCCAGATCTAACGGATTGTCCAGGTCGCCTGGCTGCCCTGCGCGCCCGTCCGGTGATACGTGAAGGTTGTAGGGGTCTGCAACGTCTATCAATTCAAGCATTAGGGTCGTGTGCTGGGGTTGGGTATCCGGCCCTTCGGAAGGCACGAAGGTAACGTTTAGCTCGGTGGGCTCTTTAACCTCAAGCGGAAAATGAAACAGTTGGCCGGCTTCTACTTCTAGTGACTCGCCAAGCGCCTCTCCATCCTTGGCTAAGCTGAAAGTACCTGCGTAGTTGGCCAGCGCCTGCAGCGTATAATCCGATGTTGTCACGAGGCTGGGTGAGGCGATTGACCACACGAGCGGCGCTTCTAGCGCCTGATATTCAGCAGCTTGCTGGGTGTCGGCATCAGACAGCTCAATGGTGATATCGGAAACGTTGAGCCGGGCATTGCGCGAGGCAAAAAAACCTATGGACTGGTGCTCTGGGTCCTGTACCTCGACCAGGTTGGCGGGCGCCTCGACCAGCTCATGGCGGTAGATCTCATCGCCATCCTCCAGGGTAACGCTGAAATGTTCATCGCTGCGTGCAAGGCTCATGCGGTAGGTGTGTTCGCTGCCGTGGGGTATACCTTCGGCATAGTCTTCCTTGCTCAGCAGATTACCCGGGTTTCCCCACGGGTCCTGAATACCCTCGCGGTATACCGCCGTTGCATTTGCCAGCCCATCGTTCTCCCGCGTATGCGAGCGCATCAAGTTCATGACCATATTGGAGGCAGCTGGAAATTCCTCATGGCCAGCAGGTTGGGGGTTAGCGCGTGGCGCTCCCACTACATCACGAACGATAATGCCTGCACCTTCCTGACGGTTGGGCGTTGCCCCTGTTTCCGGGCCTAACTGCTCTAGTGTAAGCGTTGCTGTGAGCACGAAGTTTTTATCAGTGGGCAACGTCGTGTAATAGAAGGTACCGCCTTCATGCGAGTTGGCGAGCTTCCCGCCTCGGCTCTCAATTGTCACGTTATCAAGCAGGGCACCCGAGGAGACTGGTTCGCCATTGTGGGTCACCTCATTGGTGCCGACTTTCTCAGGCAGAATAGTGGAGCCAAAATTTAAATCCGTTGACTGGCCAAAGGTGACGCTCTGCCAAACAAGTTCGGAAGCGTCATCGGCGTGCACAAGCGAGATGCCCAAGGCGGGTGTTATAACGGTCAAGGCAAGCGAGGCTATCTTTCTCATGAGTAAACCTTATGTTCTTTATGATTGTTCTAAAAAGACTGGCCACAGCCCGAGAAAGGACGATGACGCTGAAAATTCGTCAAAAGATAATACATAGTACGTTTTGAGCTACAAATTAGCTAAAAGTATGACAGCACTAAAACAAAGATATGAATGTAGCTTTAACGTATCTCGACCCAGTCCGGGCTTTGGCCAACAGGCAGGCGATTAACTAACTGCAAATAGCCGGTCTCGCTATCTATTCGATAACTCGCAATATGATGGGAAAACTGTCCGGCGGCGATGAGATAGTGACCACAAGCAGTAATTGCAAAGCCACGGGGGCGGTTCTCCGTCTCAAAATACTTTTCAAAGTGGATTGTGCCATCTGATTGCAGATTAAAGAGGTGCAGCGTTGAGGTGGATTTTTCAGAGGCATACAGAAAGCGAGCATCCGGAGTAATATGAATATCCGCTGCTTGAAATGCCTCTTGCTGATCAGGTAAGTACGCCGTTTGCAAGTGATTTAAACCTTCTGCACCATAACGGACGACGTTAACTGTGCCGTTACGTTCGCCAATGATGTACGCAATAGGCTGGGTAGGGTGATAGGTAATATGCCTTGGTCCAGTGCCTTCTGAGAGCATAAGCTCATCAATACATTGAGCCGGAAACGAGGCAGCGCTACCGGAAGACCGTGATTCCCATTGCCATTGATATATAACGTCTTTGCCAAGGCCCGTAGCTAGAATAGTCTTGTTGTCTGGCGCCATGCGCAGCATATGTGCATTCACAATTTCTTGAATCTGATAGGGCTTTACCGCTATACGGTTATCTTGCTGTATGTCAAAAACGCTGACGTGATGATCGATAAAAGATGCGCTTAACAGGTGCGTATCATCAGTGTCTGTCTGGATATAGGCAAGATTGGTTTCAACAGGCGTGTTACCTAAGTGCTGTAGACCGCCTTTGGCATCAATCGTGAAGCTGGCAATAAAAAACGGTTCTCCTCGGGAAACGGCATAGAGTGTATTACGCGCACGCGATATGGCAAGTGGCATGGCTCCACCCGGTTTTTTAAGCCCTGGAAGACGAGTGTGCGTAACGTATTCAAGTGTTCCGGTTGCTAATGATAGGCTGGCGGTGTATAGCTCTCCGCTTAGCGCACAGCCTATATATAACGCTTGTTTTTTATCGATCATCGTGGCTTTTTGGTTCATGTTGACTGTCCTTTACGATAGCTTAAAACGATACGCTTGAATTCGTCATCTGCGCTGATCTTCGGTCTTCGTATATTCATACCATTGTCTATATTGTTGTCGGCAGTGTGTTTCTCTAATATTAAACATATTATGTATGACTTTAAGAAGCCATGCCAAATGTAAAAATACGCTATATACGAGGGGCCAAGGCACGATGAAAATCGAATCCATATCCGTAGACGTTATCCGCTATGAATCCAAATTAGCCCGAGACAGTGCGGGTCACGCCCATGCTGGAAAGCCCAGCGAAGCGCAAATTGCCATGCTCTCCGTGACAGCCGAAGATGGCGCCAAGGGGTACGCTTTTGCACCCAAAGAATTGATCCGCCCTTACATTGTTGAAAACTACTTTAAGAAGTCGGCTATCGGTAAGCCTGTGCATGCGCGGGAGCTTATCTGGCAGGATCTCTGGTTGCGCCAACGGGGTAGTGGAGCACAGCTAACAGACCGTGCCATGGCTGTTCTAGATCAAGCGCTTTGGGATCTGGCAGGTCGCCAGTTGAATGTACCTGTCTATCAGCTGTTGGGCGGTGCCCGGGACAAGGTAAAGGCTTATGCCAGCACCATGTGTGGGGATGAAACGCAAGGGGGACTCTCCACGCCTGAAGAGTACGCCCAGTTTGCGGAATCCCTGGTCGCGCGTGGTTATCAAGGCATCAAGCTACACACCTGGATGCCGCCGGTTAGCTTTGCGCCTAGCGTCGAAATGGATATTCGTGCTTGTGAAGCCGTCCGGGAGGCAGTAGGGCCCAACGTGGCACTCATGCTGGATGGTTACCATTGGTACAACCGACTGGATGCCTTGAAAATCGGCCGCGCGCTTTCGCGTCTGAACTTCGCTTGGTTTGAAGAACCGATGCCTGAAGATTCCATGGAGTCCTACCGCTGGCTGACCCAGCAGGTGGATGTGCCGGTTATCGGCCCTGAAACCATTGGTGGCAAGCATCAAAGCCGTGCCAGCTGGGTTCAGCATAATGCCTGTGACATTCTGCGCGCTGGTGTTGCCAACGGCGGAGGAATCACGCCTTGTATCAAAGCAGCACACTTGGCCGAAGCGTTCGGCATGGACTGCGAAATACACGGCAACGGCGCGCCGAACCTGGCGGTCGTGGGTGCTATAACCAATTGCCAGTGGTACGAGCGCGGCCTACTGCACCCGCATATGGATTACGACGAGGCGCCTGCTTACTTGAACGTCATTGTCGATGAAATGGATGCACAAGGCTTCGTTCACCTGCCCGACCGACCGGGCCTGGGTGAAAGCATCAATTTTGATTACATCAAAAATAATACGTTAGAGAGCTACTGATTTGGCTAACGGACCGGGTTAGTTCACCGCGTCTATTTCAAAGCACCAGCTTTATAACTATTCGGCAACGCCGATGTTCCAATAATAAAGTGATAAGGGGTTCTTATGAGTGTCGATGTCTGGGTGATATTAATTTACCTTGTCTTTCTAGTAGTCATTGGTTGGGTGTTTAAAAACTTCAATGCTAATACCAGTGACTACTTCCGCGGCGGCGGTAACATGCTGTGGTGGTTGGTAGGTTCAACCGCCTTCATGACACAGTTCTCAGCCTGGACATTTACAGGTGCCGCTTCTCAGGCCTATATGAGTGGCTTTGCGATCATATTTCTTTTCATGGCCAACGCTGCCGGTTATTTCCTTAACTATGTGTATTTTGCGCCGCGTTTTCGGCAGCTGCGTGTGGTCACCGCTGCAGAAGCGCTGAAGATGCGCTATGGCAAACCCAGTGAGCAAACCTTTATTTGGTTTAGTATGTTTGATGGGTTGGTATCCGCAGCAACCTGGTTAAGTGCTCTGGCAATCATTACTTCGGCGGTGTTTAACGTTCCGCTTGAAACCGTTATTTTGTTAACCGGTATTGCCGTAGTAGCAATGTCAGTAACGGGCGGTGCCTGGGCGGTGGTTGCCTCCGACTATGTTCAAATGCTGATCATTATGTCGGTTACCTTTGTTTGCTTTATCGTTGCCTGGGGGAATACAGAAAGCATAGGCCATGTTGTATCCAGCTATGACGGTGAGTTTTTGACAGGAAGTGGCTATGGCTATGCATGGCTGTTTGGATTTTGGGTATTCATGTTAATTATTAAGCAAATATTCATGATGAATAACACGCTTAATGGTTATCGCTATATTTGCGCCAAGAACAGTAAGAATGCTCGCTATGGTGCTCTGTTTACCCTTTGTCTTGCCTTGATTGGGCCCATTATATGGTTTTTCCCTGCATGGTTTATGCATGCTTATAGCCCGGACTTCACAGATAACTTCGCTATGTTGGGCGCTAAGGCCAATGAGGCTGTCTTTGTCGGCTTCGTTAGTGAATATATGCCGGCAGGTATGTTGGGACTGCTGATGGCTGCAATGTTTGCTGCTAGTATGTCTTCAATGGACTCAGGCTTGAACCGTAACGCAGGCTTCTTTGTACGGAACTTCTATCTACCTGTTATAAAGCCCCATGCTACCGAGAAAGAGATGATGCGTGTCTCACGCTTTGTCACTCTCAGTTTCGGTGTGATCATTATCGGTATCAGCCTGTTTATCAACTCGCTAAAAAGTATGAGCCTGTTTGATATCTTGTTAACGGCAAGCGCGTTGATTACCTTCCCGATTACCATTCCTGCCATGTTGGGTATGATTATTCGCAAGACACCAGACTGGTCTGGCTGGGGAACGCTCGTAGTGGGCTGTATGGTTTCTTATGTTATTGGCGCATGGCTATCGCCAGAGTTCGTTAATAATGTAATGGGAATGGATATTACTGATCGTGAGTGGTCTGATTTCCGCGTCTCATTTGCTATCGGTGCACATGTCGTAATAACTGGTGGTTTCTTCATGTTGAGTACACTTTTTTACAAACCTGAAGCGCAATCAGACGAGCGAGCAGATGAACGCGCGGAAATGTGGCAGCGTTGGGAAACTCCGGTAGAGAGTACCGAAGAAGATCCAGCTTCCGATGCAATTGATTATGCCCAGAAAATTGTGCTGGGTCGTTTAATTCTCATTGGCAGCATCATGGTGATGGGCTTGTCATTACTTCCCAACTCGATGGATGGACGCCTAATCATGCTCTTGTGCGGAGGGATACTGTTGGTTCCTGCGGTTCTGATGCTTATCTCGGCGCGTGCCAGTAAGCGAGCTATGCATAAAGCGGAATTGAAGACTCAAACCGCTTAATAACAGTGACCCACAACAAAGCACTCTCTTGATGCAGGTACAGGCGTAGGGAGAGTGCTTAATGAAACATAATACATTATAAGTGTTATGTATAGGGTGCGCGCAAGTTCACACCATGTGAAGAATTTTTAGCGTGCGATAACAATAAGTGCTTAACCGAGAAGGCTATTTATGAAAAATACAAAGTTAGTTAATGGGGTGGCAGTACTTGCAGCAATGTTTTGTAGTCTTGGTCATGCAGGCACAACGACCATAGCAACAAAATATGAACAGACCTTTAGAGATAATCAGGATTATAAGGTCAAGTTTGGTATTGGGCATGTATTCGATAATAAAATATCACTTGGCTTTGAGCACCAACGTCGCTGGCGCGATGAGATAAGTGGATCACCTGAGTTAGCTGAGAATTTATTTGGTCTTGGCTATACTTATGCACTGGATGAAGATAAACGATGGACACTTCAGCCAAAGATTGAATACAAGTTTAACCCAGGTCAGGAAATGGCTCGTCCAATGCTCAGGTTAAACTATCGTATTAATGATGCTTTGCGGATTGGTACACGCTACCGCTATGAATATCAGACGTATAAAGAAGGTAACGGGCCAAGGTCGCGAGCCAATCGATTTGACGGATATATCAATTATGCTCTGACGGACCAAATTGGTCTGGCTTGGAACACTAGCTACGCCTATATGCTTGGTGGTGATAATCGTATGTATACAGGGTCCCGTGACCGTTGGGAGCATGAGTTTAGCGTTGGTTATCGCATCAATCGAGCCAATGCGCTTGCTATAACCTATAAGCGTAAAGATGAAATACGCGAAGGGGCATCTAGTAATGCTGGAAAACATAATGATGCTGCCCAGCTAACGTATAGCTTCCGATTCTAAACACCCGTTATGGGTAATATAAGCAGGAGCGTTCAGGCTTGCATAAAACAGATGCAGGTTGAGGTGGTTTAAAAACATTGATTCCGCTTCTGCTTCCCTCTATAGTTGTGTGATGTATTACAACGAGACATGATACAGGAATAAATATATGAATTTTTCACGTGAAAATACTGTGACAGCTATCTCAAACGGCTTGCTATCTTTCCCGATTACGGATTTCGACAGTCAAGGCTGTTTTAACCGTGAGAGCTACCAGGATCGCCTGAAGTGGTTTGTGAGCCATGAAATTACAGCTGTCTTCGTTGCTGGCGGAACGGGCGAATTCTTCAGTCTGTCGCTGGAAGATTTCCGCGATGTAGTGACAACAGCGGTTGAAACTATCGGTGGTCAGCTACCTATTATTGCCAGCGCAGGCCAAAGCGTTGAGATGGCCAAGGCGCAGGCCAAAATTGCCGAAGAAGCCGGGGCTGACGGTATTCTCTTGATGCCTCCCTATCTAACGGAATGTCCTCAGGATGGCTTGGTCGCCTATGCACGTGAAGTGTGTAACAGCACGTCCATCAACGTTATCTACTATAACCGTGGTAATGGCATTATGAATGCCGAGTCGGTCAAGCAACTAGCCGATTCCTGCCCAAATCTGATTGGCCTTAAAGATGGTAAAGGCGATATTCAGGCACTGAACAAGATTGTGAAAATGGTTGGTGACCGTCTGGCATACATTGGGGGCGTACCTACCGCTGAGATTTTCGCGGAAGCCTATTTGTCGATCGGCGTTAATACCTATTCTTCAGCGGTGTTTAATTTTGTGCCCGATATGGCATCAACGTTTTATAAGGCACTGCGTGCCGGCGAACAAAAGACGGTAGAGAAAATTATCCGGGATTTCTTTATTCCGTTTGTTGATCTACGCGACCAGAAAAAAGGCTATGCCGTTAGCTTGGTTAAACTGGGGGCTGATATCGTCGGCAAGCCTGCAGGTAACGTGCGTGCACCGCTGGTGATGCCTTCTGAGTCAGAGCGCAATCAGTTGATCGACTTGGTCAACGTTGCCAAGCAGTATTAAAGGCCGCCGCAGCAGCGATTTTCAAACAATTCAGGAGGCATGATGTCAATTCCAGAAAATACCCGCCCATTAACTGGCCCGTCCCCGCGCTTTAAGGCGCCTGCGGGAGCAACTGATTGTCATGCCCATATTTTCTTACCAGAGTTTGAGGCGCAAGAGGGCGGGCCTCAAATTGCTGAGCTGGCAACGGTTGAAAATTATCGTGAGCTGCAAAAATGGTTGGGCCTGGAGCGTATCGTTATTACCCAGCCAAACGCTTACCAAACCAACAACGCTGCCTTGGTCGCAGCGTTAGAGCAGTTTGGTCCTGAGGTGGCACGCGCTATAGCTGTCATTACACCGGATACTCCTCGAAGTGAGCTTGATCGGTTACACGAGAAGGGCGTACGTGGCGCACGTATCATGCAGCTGCCAGGTGGGGCGGTAGGTATTGATCGTATGCTGGCTGTAGAAAACGTTATTCAGGATATGGGTTGGCATCTCATGGTCCAGTTTAACGGCCGTGATCTGCCTGACTACCATGAAGAGCTGCAAAAGATTAAAGGACGCTACATTATTGATCATATCGGTAAGTTCATTGCCCCAGTGCCTGCCGATGACCAGCGTGTTGATGACATCCTGCGTTTGATCGATAAGGGTAATGCATGGTTCAAGATCTGTGGTGCGTATGAAACCAGCTTGACGGGCGGGCCAGATTACTCAGATGTATCGCCTATTGCCAAGCGCGTCATCCAGCATGCGCCTGACCGGGTTATCTGGGGATCCAACTGGCCCCATGTTGGCGTCCAGCGCGCACAATACCCAAGTGATGCTGAGCAGCTGGATATTCTCTTGGATTGGGCAGATGCAGAGACGCGGCAAAAAATATTGGTAGATAACCCGGCATTTCTCTACGGTTTCTAGTTATAAGCAGGTTGTTATTAAATTTTACTACCTGGCAACTATAAGATGAGCAGGAGATGGGTATGTTAAACAAATTATTAGTCACTGGTGCTGCAGGTGGTGTGGGTAAAGCGATTCGTCCTTACTTAACCAAGCTCGCCAAGAATGTGCGCCTTTCCGATATTTCAGATATCGCAGATCCGGCTGCTCATGAAGAAGTGATGGTATGTGATCTTGCCGACTATGAAGGCGTAAAAGCGCTGGTAGATGGCTGTGACGGTATTATTCACTTGGGCGGCGTCTCTGTTGAAAAGCCTTGGGAGGGCATTTTACAGTCAAATATTATTGGTACTTACAATCTTTACGAAGCAGCACGCCATTTAAATAAGCCGCGCATCATTTTTGCAAGCTCGAACCATACCATTGGCTTTTACGAGCGCACTCAAAAAATTAACACACAAGTGCCGCGCCGCCCTGATTCTATTTATGGTCTTTCAAAGTGTTTTGGAGAAGACTTGGCGAGCCTCTACTTCGATAAATTTGGTATTGAAACGCTAAGTATCCGAATCGGATCCTGTTTCCCTAAACCGGCTGATGCTCGCATGCTGGCGACTTGGCTCCATGTTGAGGATTTACTGGCTCTGTTTGAGCGTGCGTTTCAGGCGCCCAAGCTGGGGAATTCCGTCATTTATGGCGCTTCTGATAACGCTGAACAGTGGTGGGATAACCAGCTGGTTTCGTTTTTGGGTTGGAAGCCGCGCCATAGCTCTGAGCAGTGGCGCGAGGAAATTGAATCCAAGGGGGGGCAAGCAGCAGACCCTAACTCACCAGAAGTGGTTTATCAGGGTGGAAAATTCGCTGCTTCAGGCCATCCTGATGACTGATCGTCATATGTATGATTAAAAAACGTATGGGTTGTTATATAGTGGTACATATTATGGAGGGCATTAAGCAAGCCTGAACTTTGATCTACGTGAGAGTTAGTGAAGCATGAAAAATCTTGGCATAAAACCTTTAGTGCATGGTGGTAGCTTGTCGCGACAGGTCTCCCTGCAATTGGAAAGTATTATTGCAGGCCAGGAAATCCCGGTGGGAGATAAGCTCCCACCAGAAGGCGCGCTATGTGACATGTTCGGGGTTAGTCGTACGGTCATTCGTGAAGCTATCACTCACTTAAAATCGCAGGGGCTTGTTGAAACCCGCCGTGGAATTGGAACACGCGTGTTGCGTTCGCTTCCTGAAAGCAAGGCTTCGGGTAAGAAAATTCGACTGAGCACTATCGAGGATATTTTAAATATTCTTGAGCTACGTCTGACTATTGAACCCGAGGTGGCTGCTTTGGCCGCCAATCGGCACGATGAGCAAGATAAACAACGCCTGATAAGCCTGCATCAAGATTTTATTCAGGCGTGTAAGCACGCGACGCAGGCACGAGAGGAAGATCTGGCCTTCCACGCAGCTATCGCGCAGGCAACGCATAACCCAGCGTTTGCCACCATTTATGAGCAGTGGGATGTAGGCACAATTCCTCGCGCTAAGTTGATGTCAGTGGAAGTGGATTTGCAAACGACATACCAGTACCTGCAAAGAGTAAGCCAGGAACACTCTGACATTCTTGAGGCAATTCTGGCCCGTGATCCAAAGGCGGCCAATGCTGCCATGTATCAACATTTAAGCCGAGCATATAAAACTTACTATTCTTACAAGTAGGTGCGTTTAAAGGTGATGCCCTACGCGAATCTATCAGGAGAGATCGACCATGGCACTGGAAGGCAAACTCTTAATCGGTCAGCAGGTTGTCACCGGCACACAGCGCAATATCCAGGCTACTAACCCTTCTACGGGTGAGTTGCTTGAGCCGGTCTACGTAGGCGGAGACCGAAGCCATGTTGAACAGGCCACTAAGCTTGCCTGGGATGCACTGGATACCTATCGCGAAACTTCACTGGAAGCACGCGCCACCTTTCTTGAAACCATTGCCAATGAGATTGAAGCAATTGGTGATGAGCTGATCGAACGTGCCATGGCGGAATCCGGTCTTCCGCAAGCACGTCTTGCTGGCGAGCGTGGCAGAACCTGTGGTCAGTTACGCTTATTTGCATCGGTAGTGCGCGCTGGTGAGTGGTTGGATGTACGTATCGACCCTGCCATGCCGGATCGTCAGCCGCTGCCGCGTGCTGATTTACGCCAGCGCCATATCGCTTTGGGGCCGGTGGCTGTGTTTGGTGCCAGCAACTTCCCCCTGGCATTCTCTGTAGCGGGTGGCGATACCGCCTCTGCGCTGGCGGCGGGCTGCCCGGTAATAGTGAAGGGCCATTCCGCTCACCCCGGCACGTCCGAGCTGGTGGGCCGGGCGATCCAAAAAGCAGTGAAAGCCTGCAACCTGCCGGAAGGCGTGTTCTCGCTTCTGTTTGGTTCGGGTAATGAAATTGGTCAGGCGCTGGTCACCGACCCACGTATTCAGGCAGTAGGTTTCACTGGGTCACGCAGTGGCGGCACGGCGCTGATGCAGGCGGCTCAAAATCGCCCCCAGCCTATTCCTGTTTACGCTGAGATGAGCAGCATCAACCCGGTCTTTTTACTACCCGCAGCGCTGAAGGAAAACAGCCAGGCGTTGGGCGAGGCATTCGTTGGCTCACTCAATATGGGGGCTGGCCAGTTCTGCACCAGCCCCGGCTTGGTGATCGCCGTCAAAGGTCCGGGTCTGGATTCATTCATTCAGTCGGCACAAAAAGCGGTGGAAGGCAGCGGTGCGCAAACCATGCTGACACCGGGCATCCATGACGCGTATCAAAAAGGCGTTTCCGCACTGAGCGGTGAGGCCAATGTGAGTGAAGTCGCCCGTGGCCTAACCGGCAGCGGCAGCTATCAGTGCCAAACGGGCCTATTTGCCACGTCGGCAAGTAATTTCCTCGCGTCTGAAGTGCTTCAGGAAGAGGTGTTTGGCGCGAGCTCACTGATCATCGAGTGCCAGGATATGGCCGAAGTGAAGCATGTGGCCGAGCAGTTGGAAGGCCAGCTAACGGCCACGCTGCATATGAATGATGCCGATATTGACGCGGCAAAAACGTTGTTGCCCACGCTTGAGCGTAAAGCAGGGCGGGTTCTTGCCAATGGCTGGCCAACTGGCGTAGAGGTTTGCCATGCCATGGTTCACGGCGGCCCTTACCCTTCAACGTCCGATAGCCGTACTACTTCGGTAGGCACCGCCGCGATCAAGCGCTTTTTGCGTCCGGTATGCTATCAGTCACTGCCAGAAAGCTTATTGCCAAGCGCGTTGCAAGAAAGCAATCCGCTGAAAGTTAGCCGATTGGTAGATGGTAAGCGAGAAGCCTGATATCTCTTTGAGATCATCGGAAGTCATCCACTAGTCAAGACCCAAAGCAGGTAAGTAATTACCTGCTTTTTTATCAAGTGTGCATCTAACAATTAAAATTCGCAGGAGTAGATGATGAGTGAAGAAATTACCCTTTCATTGAAAGATGCTGAAGCCCTGAGTCTCAATGTGCTTCAACATAATGGCTATAGTCAGGCTCACGCGGAAGCCATTACACGTAATGTACTGGCCGCTCAGCGTGATGAGTGTCACTCACATGGCCTATATAGGCTGATTGGCTGTGTTAACACGGCCCGCAATGGCGGGGTGGACACGCACGCAACGCCGGAAATTATCGATCAGGCAGCTAGTGTTGTTAAAGTGAACGCTCATCAAGGGTGCTCGTTATTGGCATTTGAACAGGGTAAACAAAGCCTTGTTGAAAAGGCCAACCGCACGGGCATTGCGGCACTTGCGATTAATAACAGCTTTCATTTTTCAGCGCTGTGGCCTGAAGTGGAGGCGCTCTCCAGCGAAGGTTTGATCGGCATCGCTATGACCCCAAGCCATGCGTTTGTTGCACCAGCAGGTGGCACTAAGCCGCTACTGGGCACAAATCCTATCGCATTTTCATGGCCGCGGCCGGGTGGCACGCCGTATACGTTCGATTTTGCGACTAGCGTTGTAGCGCGGGGTGAAATCGAGTTGCATAAGCGCGCTGGGAAAACGATTCCTTCTGATTGGGCGATAGATGATAAAGGTAGCCCCACCAGTGATCCGGCAGCGGCACTCGCGGGCGCCATGCTAACCTTTGGTGGCTACAAGGGCTCGGCGCTTTCTACCATGATTGAACTGCTGGCCGGGCCGCTGATTGGCGATGTACTGGGCCATGAAACTCAGGCTGCCAACGAGCAGAAAACCGGCAAACCCTTTCATGGCGAGCTGATTATCGCCATATCGCCAGAGGTATTCTTGGGGAAAGACGCCGAACACCATCTTCAGCATGCAGAGGTACTGTTTGATAATATCCTCGGGCAGGGCGCTCGCTTACCTTCCCAGCGCCGTTTTAAGGCGCGTGAAAATAGCCTGCAAAACGGTGTTACGTTGCCAAAGGCTCTTTACGATGAGCTTGTTGAACTGACTCATTAAGCCATTAAGCATCTCTGATAATGGCATGCTGCCTTATTTAATGCTCCGCTTTCGGGTTAGAAAGGAAGGTTTGATGGCGCTATATCCTCTCCGTAGCCAACCTGATGCTTGACGTCGCTGTCATCATTGCGCCTATTTTTTTTGCTGATTGGCGTCGGCTATTTTTCCATGCGAATTCGCATTCTTGACCGCGAGCAAATGCAGGGAGTTGGGCGGTTTGTGCTGTATATCGCGCTCCCTGCGCTGTTGATCCGTGCCCTTACCCAAAATCCTCTTGAAGAGGTGTTTAACATCCGTTACCTGTTAGCTTACGGGCTTGGGTCGCTGGGTGTTTTTGCCGCTGCACTGGGTTATAGCGTAATGTTGAAAAAGCAAACGCTTACGACCGGAAGTATTAGCGCGCTGGGAATGTCCGCATCAAATAGCGCGTTTAGTGGATATCCGGTTGCGGTAATGATTATCGGCCCTCCCGCCGCTAATTTTTTAGCCTTGAATATGATCATCGAGAATTTATTGATCATCCCGCTGGCGCTTATTCTTGCAGAGGTAGGACAGCAAGCCGGGCATGGCGTTATTAAAACCCTGCAAAAAACGCTTCGCCGATTGGCCAAGAACCCTATCTTGATTGGCTTGTTTATTGGGGTATTGATTGCTGTAACCGACACACCTCTACCCGCCCCTGTTATTCGAGCAGTCGATATGCTGGCAACCGCGGCAGGTCCTGCTGCATTGTTTGCCATCGGTGGCGCACTCTACGGACTGCAAATACGTGGCGTAGTGGGCGAGGTGAGCCAGATCGTCACGGGCAAGTTGATCCTTCATCCGCTTGGCGTGTTTATCTGCATGTGGTTGATTGCAGGTAATGACGCGTTACTTATCGCTGGTGCACTGCTGTTTGCCAGCGCGCCCATGGCAAGTGTCTATCCTTTACTGGGGCAGCGTTATGGTATGGGAAACGTGGCTGCCGGTGCATTGATGGCGAGCACGCTCATGTCCTTTGTCACCATCAGCGTTATTGTTGGTTTGATGACCTATTTTGGCGTGTTGCCTTGATCGCTATTGGCGGCAATAAACGCTTTGGCTCTTGGATCCTGCAGATAGGCGATATTCAGGCGCAGCCATGACGTTGTTTGATTGTCAGGGAAAAACAAGTGGCTGGGCGATAGCATAATGTCAAAACGGCGTGCGCTCTCCATTAGTGCTTCCTTCTCCACCGGCGATTTGGCCCATACAAACATGCCGCCTGCCGGTTCAGTGAATACCTCCCAACCGACTTGCTTGAGCTGCGTAAACGCCAGTGCCATCTGGTTGGAGAGCCGGGTTCTTAAGCGTTCAGTGAGTTTTCGATAGCTGCCGTTTTGAAGCAGCGTGATCAGCACCTGCTCAGCAAAGCGCGAGGAGGAAATGCTGGTTAACATCTTGATATCCACAAGCCGTTGCACTAGTGAAGGCGGGGCGGCTATAAAGCCGACCCGCAGCGATGAGGTGAGCGTTTTGGAAAAGCTGGACAGGTAAATAACCCGTTTAAGACCATCCAGTGCGGCGAGCCGTGTGGTCGGGGTGTGCTGAAAATCAGCGTAGATATCGTCTTCTACAATCGTGAAATCGTACTGCTCGGCGAGCTGTAAAACGCGATGTGCAGTCGCCGGTGTGAGCGTACTGCCGGTAGGGTTATGAAACACGCTGTTCACGTAAAAAAGCTTGGGATGGTACTCTGCTAAGAGGGCTTCCAAACGGTTAATATCCGGCCCATCAGCAAGGCGCGGTATTCCTATCACGCGAACGCGCTGTAAATGCAGCAAGCCGAATAGGTTGTAATAGCCCGGCGATTCCACAAACACCACGTCGCCGGGTTCAAGCAGCATTCTCACCAATAAATCCAGTGAATGGCTGCCGCCGCTGGTCATGACAATTTGCTCAGCACTTGCCGATATTGCGAGGGGGCGCAAGCGCTCCTGGATTAAGCTGCGAAGCTCCTGCAGTCCTTGGGGCGTGCTGTATTCAAAAATTCCTGATTGGCTTTTACGCGCCACTTGGCGAATGGCGTAGGTCAGGTATTCGCTCTCGCGCCAAGCATTAGGCAACCACCCGCAGCCCAGTTTTAGCGAATACTCATTAGCGCTAAAAAGCCCCCACAGCCCATTGGTAACTTCTTGAAGAGGGGTAGAGGCTAACGATGGTTGGGGGGTAACAGCAGCGCCATCAGAGATAAAGAACCCGGAGCCGGGTCTTGAGCGAACCAGGCCAATAGCCACCAACCGTTCGTAGGCGTCAATAACCGCATTACGGCTAATATTGAGGTCTGCCGCTAGGCGGCGTATGGAAGGTAAGCGACGCCCGCCCGCTCCATTCTCTTGAATCCAATGGCGAATACTCTCTTCAAGCTGCTGCGCAATTGGGGAAGCGGCATGTCGGTCGACCTGAAGTTTCATAAACATCTCTGCTGCCGGCCATTGTTCTCAAAAACGCAGGAACAGTGCTTGGGTAATGATGGACAAGTGTACCTTACCTCTAGGCGGGATGGGTGCGAGCGTAATGGCTTAACCCATGACCCGTTTAGGAAAAAAGATGGACCGATATAACGCGCCCCGGTTGGCTTTTGCACTATTTATGATTACCACTGCGGTTAATTTACAGGCACCGCTTTACGATCTCCTGGCGGCGAAAGCAGGCGTCGGCGTGGGCGCAGCCACACTCGCGTTTGCTTGTTACGTCGCGGGCGTCATGCCGGTATTGCTGGGGCTTAATGGGCTGGCGGATCGGGTGGGGCCTAAACTGCTCATCATTGTCGCGCTTCTGCTCTGTTTAAGTGCCACTGCGCTAACCCTGTTGATGCCTGGCTTGATAACGCTGGGGGTTGCGCGCTTTTTATTAGGCATTGGCACCGGGCTGACCTCAGCCGTCGCGCCTGGATATATGCATCGGTTACTTAATAGTGACGACAGTCGCATGGCAACGACGTACGTAACGTCCAGTACCGCACTTGGGTTTGGTTTGGGTGCGGCGGTTACCAGTTTGTTTATTCTCCATACGTCCAGTGTGACGCCGCCAAGCCTATGGCTGTATCTGGGCGTAGGCACCATTGCGTTAGTTGCAGTGATGCCACTAAAAAATATCGCACCTGCTGCTACCCAAAGTGCGATGTGGCGACTGCCAGGTTATCCGCCGGGAACACTGAGCTTTGGGCTGGCCATTTTACTTGCATGGGCAACCGTAGGGTTGGTGATTGCTATATTGCCCTCCACGTTAAGCCAGAGCGGTTTAACACCCTGGAGTGGTTTTGCCACGTTTGGCATTTGCAGCTGTGGAGTACTGTTTCAGCCTTGGGCACGCGCCTTGGCGCCCGTGAAGGCCACGATGCTGGGGTTGATGATTTTACCTCTCGCCTACGGATTAATTGCCTGGGGCGCCCTTCAGGGAAGCCTGGTAGCTGTGTTACTGGGAGCAGTTGCGGCCAGCAGCGCCTGCTATGGGTTTATCTATTTGGGTGGCTTAAGCGGAGTGCTAGCCATTGCTGGCCCGTCTTCTACCCAGGCAAGCGCCGGCTATTTTTTGATGGCGTATGTGGGATTTAGCCTCCCAGTAATGACAACGGGTGCCCTTGTTGATTCAGTAGGCCATGTAGCCGCATTGACGCTATTTGGCGGGGCGTTACTGGTGGGTTCCATTGCCACGGTTAGTTTGCTGCTCATCGGCCGGAACAAGCCTTCCAAGCGGCTGACGGCCATTCGCCAGCCATAAATCGTGCGCTTTGCTTACGTGTGTCGCTCAATCAGCAACCCACAAGAGGGCGCTGCCCACAGCGTGTCTGCGGTAAACACCACATCGCATACGACCGGTACGTAGCAGCGGCGCACCTGCTCATCAATCCGTGCGCGTAGGTCATCCTGAGCGGTTAACGACGTGGTGATGCCTTCATCAGGCAGCACCACGTGCACCATAACGTAAAGCAGGCGCCCTGGACGTACCATACGCACACGGACTTCTTGGGTATGCGTTTCTGCCAGTGCCTGAGAGATAGCGTCGCGCACAGGGGCAGCAATGGCTTCTTCGGGCGTTTTATTGAGTAACTCCTGCAGCGCTTGGGAGGCCATGCGTACAGGCACGCCCAGGCACAGCACGACGACCGCAATAACCAGTACCGAATCGATATACGGCACTAGCGTGTTCAAATTTAACTGCTCAAGGAGTACGACCAGGCAAAATGCCGCGAGAACTGCTGCGGAAATCACACTATTGACGATCCAGTTAAGTTTGTCGGCCGCGATCAGAGGGCTTGCGGTATAGCGTTGACTGCGGTGCATTACCCAAGCGGTCAGCGAGCAGGCAAGCGTGGCAAACAGGGCATAGATGACCGCAAGGCCCGCTGCAATCTCTCGCCCGCCAGAGAGGAGCGCGACAATGGCATCGACCAAAGCAAAGATGGAAACACCCAGAATTAATAACCCTTTACACAGGTTAACCAGCGACTCGAAGTAACTGTATCCAAACGGATAAGATTCACTATCAGGGCGGCTGGCTAATTTACTCACCTTGATCGTCACTAAAGCTACACTAAAGTAGATTAGGTTAAATAACCCATCGAGCAAAATAGCTTGGGAATTGGAGGCGAGTGTAGCGGTAATCCCGGCACAGCCAATCAAGAGCGCCATAAAGGCGGAAAATGCCAGTGTACGCGTTTCTGTTTTCATGGATATTTGGCCCCACCGCCAGTGATATAACCCGCAAGCATAGCAATATTTGTCATCTTTGAACCAACGAATGCTATGCATTAAGGCCACAAAGGCGAGTGACAAAGTACTCACAAAGAGAAGGACGTTATGCGTCATGCCAAGGACTTAACCTTTTCGCTATTAACCCCTGAAGACGCTGTCGACCTGTTGGCGTTTGAAACCGCCGAACGTGCCTGGTTTGAGCAGCATATTGAAGCGCGTTATAGGCATTTTTATACGCCTCAAGGCGTCTCACAGCATATTGTTGAGTGCCTTTCCCTGAATGCCCAGCGTCGAATGAGCCCGCTGTTGATACGCAAGAGAGGAATGCTTATCGGCCGCGCCAATTTGCGCGATATTGACGAACACCAAGCGAAGGTAGGTTATCGCATTGCAAAAAGTGCCTGCGGTCAAGGAGTTGCTTATAGGGCGCTTAAGCATCTAATGAAGGAAGCGCGCGGTGTCTATGGCCTCACTACGCTAACGGCGATTGTTTCTGTCGAGAACGATGCCTCTCAGCATGTGTTGCAGAAAGCCAGCTTCGATGCCATGGATATCTTGCCAGCGCACTCCCAAGTGGCCGACAAGCGCGTTGATTGCCTGGTATATCAGTGCGCCTTGAAGGCAATCTGCTGAAAGCGGCGTTATAAAGCCCAGCAACGCTCTGTGCTGCTTACCTTGGTAACGTTAAAAAGCGTGTACTACCTTGAAGGCATGCCGTTAATCAATACGCAGCCAATCAGGAGGGGCTAACGATGCCAGTGTTAAGCGCGGGTACAGAACAGGGAACGCCGGTAGAGATTTATTACGAGGTATACGGTGCAGGCAAGCCTGTGGTGCTTCTCCATGGGTGGCCATTAAGCGGCCGTTCCTGGGAAAAGCAGGTACCAGCGCTAGTGAAGGCGGCCCGCATGCGATTAACACAACCCACGCTGACGAGTTTAATAAAGCGCTGATCGATTTTCTTAATGCTTAACGGTTAATGGTTGTAAAGCGCTTCTAACGCCGCCTATTAGGCGGCGTTTTCGTTGGGAAAACCAACAGGAGATTTCTTCAAAACAGAAAGTCGGCTAAAACACTATATTGTATTTTTGGTTAATAAAGTGCAATTATGGCGCCTGAGATCGACTCATCAGTTAATAACGACAATCGTCAGATACGGCGGCATGAACTATGCACAAGCTTGAGAAGCTAACCCACTACACGCATGGCTATTTGACGTTCAAGGGCCATGGTTACGCGATTATCGAACTACCTAAACTACTCGGCGAGACGCTTCACAAGCTGCCCTATGTGCTGCGCCTTCTGCTTGAAAATATTATGCGTAATACGGCGGGGGAGGAGCGTAAGCGCAGTTCTCAAGCGCTTTTGAGGTGGCTGGAAAACGGCACGAGCAGTGATGAAATCGCCTTTCAGTCGGGGCGGATATTGATGCACGATACAACGAGCACACCTGCGTTAGTGGATATTGCCGCTATGCGTGACACGATACGTGAGGCAGGGGGTGACCCTGAAGTGCTTAAGCCACATTTACCGGTAGATGTTTCAGTAGATCATTCGCTTGCTGTAGAGGTGTTCGCCAGCAGCAGCGCCTCAGAAGACAACCTTCAGCATGAAATGCGTCGTAACCACGAGCGGTATCGTTTTTTACGCTGGGCCTCTAGTGCACTTGAAGGCGTGACCATTCACCCGCCGGGCACCGGTATTATGCATACGCTAAACCTTGAGCAACTGGCCACCGTCGTAACCACTCACGAGCGTGGCGGCGAACGCTGGATGGTGCCCGATACGATGATAGGTACTGATAGCCATACGCCAATGATTAACGGCATTGGTGTATTGGGCTGGGGGGTAGGTGGGCTTGAGGCGGAAACGGTAATGTTTGGTGTCCCCACCATGCTACGCATTCCCGACGTGGTGGGGGTTAAGTTGACAGGCACACTGGCGCCGCAAGCACAGGCCACCGACTTGGCGCTGATAGTTACTCAGCGCTTGAGGGCGCTAAACGTAACGGGCAAGTTCGTTGAGTTTTTTGGGCCGGGCGTGGGCACCTTAACGGCCGGTGATCGTGCTGTCGTGGCTAATATGGCGCCTGAGTACGGTGCCACTACTGGTTTTTTTGCGGTGGATGAGCAAACCCTGCGCTATCTTGACCAAACAGGGCGTTCAAGAGAAGCCGTTGAACGGGTAAAGCACTACTGCAAAGCGACAGGGCTTTGGTTTGAAGCCGATGAGCAGCCTACCTATACACAGTGTATAGAGATTGATTTAAGCGGGATTGGTGTACAGGTCGCCGGGCCTACGCGACCCCAGGATGTGCATGACTACACCGATATGGGAGAAGTGTTGTCACAGCTTGAATTTAAGCCAAATGCAGCACTTCACCGCGCAGTTTCAAACCTGCCCCGCCACCCCGTAGCGATTGCTGCCATTACCAGCTGCACCAACACGAGCGATCCACGCCTTATTATCACCGCAGGGCTATTGGCCAGAAAGGCTCGCCGCTATGGATTAACACCGCCTGCTTGGGTAAAAACCTCGCTTGCTCCAGGCTCACCAGCAGCCGCTACCTATCTCAAACGGGCAGGGCTAATGGAAGATCTGGCCGCTATCGGTTTTGATATCGTCGGGTATGGGTGTACTACCTGTATCGGTAACTCGGGGCCATTGCCCCCAGGGATCAGGCAGGCACAGGAAGCAGGCAACTGCCGTGCAGTAGCAATGCTGTCGGGGAATCGAAACTTCCCAGGACGCGTGCACCCAGATCTTGACCTGGGGTTTATCATGTCGCCTGCGCTGGTCGTGGGTTTTGCCTTGGCCGGTAATGCCGAGCATGATTTCAAAAAGCCACTGGCGGAGTATGAAGGTAGGAGTATCTACCTGCGTGACCTATGGCCTGCCAGGGAAGACGTCGATGCCGCGTTAGCCGAGGCGCTGAACGCTGCCGATTTTGCAAAAGATTTCAAACAGGCAAGCCGTAACACCCGTTGGGAGGCTCTGGATGCGCCTAAAACAGCGACCTTCCCATGGGAGGAAGCCTCTAACACGCTGCGCCGCCCACCGTTTGCTTCGGTATCCGAGGGCAGCCAGCTAGGCCATTACACTGCTTACCCGCTGCTGATAGTCGGTGATGATGTCACGACCGACCATATCTCACCTGCCAGCGCCATCCCGGCTGATAGCCGTGTCGCTGACTATCTGGTTGAGCGCGGTGAACGTCGTGACGATCTGAACGTATTTGCCTCACGCCGGGGCAATTGGGAGGTCATGGTAAGGGCCGCCTTCCACAATAAAACGTTAAAAAACTATCTCGCCCCTGATGCACCGGTTGCACATACGCGTCATCTACCCAGCGGCGATGTTATGCCTCTTTTTGAGGCAGCCAGGCGCTACCGTGAAGCCGATGAGTCCGTTGTGATCGTCGCGGGTGAGCGCTACGGTATGGGGTCATCGCGAGACTGGGCTGCAAAAGGTCAGCGGTTGCTGGGCGTTCGTGCGGTGCTCGCCGCAAGTTTTGAGCGTATTCACCGCTCAAACTTGATCGGCATGGGAATTTTGCCGCTGAGCTTACCCGCGGGCGTTAGCTCAACCACGCTGAATATTGAGCCGGGTGATCAAATCGACATTCAGGCGCAGGCCGAAACGCTAACCCCTCGTACTCGAATTACGGTTAATATTTTAAGAGCGGAAGGCGAGATAGAGTCGCTAATGACTATCGCCCAGGTCGATACGCAGGCAGAAATTGTACTGCTTAAAGAAGGCGGCGTTATTCCCTCTCTACTGAAAAAAACATTGGCCTGAGTAATGCTGGCCAAACCCTTCATAAGGAAAGTGATAAGTGAACGATATTAACCGCTTAAGAGATCTAATGGCGCCTACCGGCGTGTTGCGCACCACTATTAACGTGGGTAACCCAATTTTGGCGAGGCTCGATGCTGATCAGCAGCCCTACGGCGTTTCGGTTGATTTGGCAAAGATGATTGCGCACAGGCTGGACGTTGAGCTTGAGCTTCAAGTATATGCTTCCGCCGGTGAGGCCGTTGCCGTTGTCAGCGATGAAAAGGCCGATATGGGCTTTTTTGCGCTAGACCCCAAGCGTGCTGAAAGTATTCAATTTACTGCGCCCTATGTGCTGATTGAAGGCTGCTATCTGGTGCGCGAGGATTCGCCAATTACTGATCAGCAAGAGGCTGACCGCCATGGACAGAAGATCGTGGTTGGTAAGGGCAGTGCTTATGATCTTTACCTTAGCCGCGCTATTCAACACGCCGAGCTGGTTAGAGCACCTACTTCTCCGAAAGTGGTGGCGTTCTTTATTGAACACAAGTTGGATATCGCCGCAGGCGTGAAGCAACAGCTGGAAGCGGGTATTGAGGAGTTTGGTGGTTTGCGGCTGTTGCCTGGGCACTTTATGACGATCCAGCAGGCGATGGGCGTTCCGAAAAACCGGCCTCGGGAAGCCGCTGCTTTTCTATCCGCGTTCATTGAAGAGGCAAAAGCGGAAGGGGACGTTGCTCGCTTGTTAGCCAAGCATAATATTCAGGGTGCTTCGGTCGCGCCAAGCGCGTAAAGGATAGGTCGTGGTTAATAGCGCATCACCTCTTACCGCTGAGCGTTTGGCAAAGCGTATTCACACGTTGATTAATGAAGAGGCTATACCCGTAGGGAGCCACCTGACGGAGGCGAGCTATGTAACGAAATTGAAGGTCTCCCGTACACCCATTCGTGCGGCCTTCCAGTTTTTGGAAGAGCAGGGGGTGGTGAAGCGCCAGCCTAATCGCGGCTTCTTTTTAGTGGATACCAAGCGTGGGCTTTTTGCCGATGCTGACGAGCCGCTAGAGCAAGGCTCTTCTATCTCGCCACTGTGTTTTACGATTGGCATCGATTATTTAAATAATCAGATCGCCGGGAAAATTACCGAGGCGGAACTTGCCAAGAAATATACGCTTGGTCGCAGCACGATTCTTCAAGCGATGCATGCCATGGAGGCTGAAGGCTGGGTGTCCAGGCTTTTGGGCTATGGCTGGGAATTTAACGAATTCTTAACCTCTCAAGCAACGTATGATCAGTGTTTTCGTTTTCGTTTGTTAATTGAGCCCGCCGCGTTAAGAGAGCCTGGCTACCAGATTAATAAGAAAGCCTTCAGGCAGTTAAGGGAATCGTTAACGGAGGCAGTGTCTCAAAAAGGTAGCACGATATCTGAACGTCAAATGTATATAAACGGCACCTACTTCCATGAAAGCATCGTTAACGGCTCAAATAATCAGTTTCTGATTGAGAGCCTTAAGCGCGCTAACCGGTTGCGTCGCCTGATTGAATACCACGTTTATGCCCGGCGTGAATCGCCAGTGCCTGAGTATAAAGAGCACTTGGCGATTCTTGATCTGCTGGAGGCGGGGGATAATCAACAAGCGGCTGTTTATCTAACGGAACACCTGGAGCGAACGCGTCAGGAAAAAATGCGCATTGTCCAAGGTGTTTTTGCCCGTTAACGGCACGGCAGGGAAAGATGAAGCTGCTTCTTGCATGGGCATCTTCGCCTATGTGGCTTATTCCTCAATCCACACATCAACCCCTTTAAAACTCACCTTCCAGGTGCGTAGCGTGACGCTCTCATCTTCCAGACACTGGCCGTCTTCCAAACGAAAGTGCTGCTTATAAATGGGTGAAGCCACCACGGCGGCGCCCTTTATATCGCCCACAATGCCGTGGGCGACCACATTGGCGTTGGAAAACGGGTCGTGGTGATCAATGGCGTAAAGCTCACGCTCAAAGCCCGGCAAATAGAATAGTGCGACTTGCTTCGGCCCCTGTGGTGTTTCAAGCCACGCAGCAACCCCGGAAAACGCGACCAGATCGGCTTTACTGCACAGTTTCTGGCCGGTCGGTGCCTTTCTGCTTTGTATAACTGTTGCTTGCTTCATTGCGGTAGCGGTCATGGAGTAGCCCCTTTAAAGTGATGTCGATTAGTCTTTGTACGAAAACTGCTTGCGCTCGACCATACGGCGTTAAAAATCAGCTCAAAATACTCATTTACACTCGTAAACTCCGTTTTTTCGCTAATTTTTGCCTTGTCTGGTCTTCGCTCAGCGACTTTTCGTAACAAACCCTAGGCAGGCCGTAGCTGGCCGCGCTCACTGGTCATGATGATCGATGGGTCGGGGCGGCTGTCGTTAACGTAGCTTCTAAAGCGCTTGAGCTTATCCGGGTCACTGATGGCGCCCGCCCATTCGCACTGATAGTTATCCACCACGGTTTGCATCTGGCGCTCCAGTTCATCACCCATGCCCAGGCGGTCGTCGAGAATTACCTCTTTCAGATACTCCAGCCCGCCTTCCAGGTTTTCCCGCCATACCGAGGTACGCTGCAAGCGATCCGCCGTGCGCACGTAGAACATCAGAAAACGGTCGATGGTGCGGTAGAGGGCTTCGTCGTCAAGATCGGTGGCAAACAGCTCTGCATGGCGTGGGCGCATGCCGCCGTTGCCGCACACGTAGAGATTCCAGCCGTTTTCGGTGGCGATAATGCCGATATCCTTGCTTTGCGCTTCAGCGCACTCGCGGGTACAGCCTGATACGCCAAACTTGATCTTGTGAGGTGCGCGCAGGCCCTTGTAGCGGTTCTCAAGTTTGATCGCCATGCCCACGCTGTCCTGAACGCCGTAGCGACACCAGGTGCTGCCCACGCAGGATTTCACCGTACGCAGCGACTTGCCGTAGGCGTGGCCGGTTTCAAAGCCAGCTTCGATCAGCTTGCCCCAGATATCAGGCAGGTCTTCCAGGCGGGCGCCGAACAGATCAATCCGCTGGCCGCCGGTGATCTTGCTATAAAGGCCATACTTTTGCGCTACCTGTCCCAGCACCACCAGTTTATCCGGCGTGATTTCCCCGCCTGCGATGCGCGGCACCACCGAATAAGTGCCGTTTTTCTGCATATTGGCCATGAAGGTATCGTTGGTATCCTGAAGCGGGATATGCGCGGCATCGGTGATCGGCTCGTTAAAGCAGGAGGCGAGAATGGAACCGACGGCGGGCTTGCAGATATCGCAGCCCAAGCTGTGAGCGCCAGTCACGCCGTGCTTTTCGATCAGCTCACTGAAGGTCTTGATGCCCTCAACGCGCACAATGTCGTAAAGCTCCTGACGGGTGTGCTGAAAGTGCTCGCAAATCGACTTGTCCACCTCAACGCCGCGTGCAGCCAGCTCATGATCCACCACGCTTTTCAAAAGCGACGCGCAGCCACCGCAGCCGGTGCTGGCGCGGGTGTCACCTTTAACGGATGCCAAGTCGCTGGCGCCTGCGTCAATGGCGCTGCAGATGCTGGCCTTAGTAACGTTATGGCATGAACAGATCGTCGCGGTGGCCGGCAGTGCGTCCGGGCCAAGTGTGGGGGCCGCGCCGCTTTGCGGCAGAATCAGCGAGGCGGGCTCTTTGGGTAGCTTGATACCGTTGGCGTAGTACTGCAGCAGGGTATCGTAAGCGCTGTTATCGCCCACCAGCATGGCGCCCAGAAGCTTTTTGCCGTCGCTTGAGACCACCATCTTGCGGTAAATCTGGGTAAGCGGGTCAAGGTAGCGAAACATCCGCGCGCCGGGGTTTTGGTTGCCATGGGCATCGCCAATCGAGCCGACATCCACGCCTAACAGCTTGAGCTTGGTGCTCATATCAGCACCGGTAAAAGAAGCGTCGCCACCGGTGAGCGTCGAAAGCGCTGTCTTGGCCATCTGATAGCCAGGCGCCACCAGGCCAAAAATGCTCTGATTCCACAGCGCCACTTCGCCAATGGCTAAAATCGCCGGGTCGCTGGTTTGGCACTGATCGTTGATCACTACGCCGCCGCGCTCGCCGATTTCCAGGCCACACTCGCGGGCAAGCTGATCACGCGGGCGAATACCCGCCGAGAACACGATCAGGTCGGTTTCCAGTATTTTGTCATCCTGAAACACCATGCGATGACGGCTGGTTGCGCCATCTTCAATGCGCTGAGTGGCACGCTCGGTGAGTACCTGAACACCCAGTGCTTCGATCTTTTCGCGCAGCAGTTCGCCGCCCTCGCTATCCACCTGCATGGGCATCAGGCGTGGGGCGAACTCGATCACCGCGGTTTCCAGATTCAAACCGCGCAGCGCGTTGGCCGCTTCCAGACCCAGCAGGCCGCCGCCCACCACAACGCCGGTGGCCGCACTTTGCGCCGCCTCGCGGATGGCGTCCAGGTCATCCAGCGTGCGATACACCAGACAGCCTTCGCGATCGTTACCGGGAATGGGCGGCACGAAGGGGTAGGAGCCGGTGGCGAGTACCAGATGATCATAGGCGTAATGGCCGCGCTTGGTTGTGACCGTTTTTGCCGCGCGGTCGATGGAGACCAGCGCTTCGCTGCTATTGAATGTCACGCCATGGCTTGCGTAGTAGTCGGCATCGCACAGGGCCAGCGCTTCAGCGTCGCGGCCCTTGAAGTATTCAGAAAGGTGCACGCGATCATAAGCACGGTGGCGCTCTTCGCCAAACACAGTGACGTTCATCTGCGACAAGGCGCCGTTTTCAACCAACTGTTCGACCAAGTGGTGGCCGACCATACCGTTACCAATAATAATTACGTTGCGTTTAGGGGTGGTGGACATGGCTAAGCTGCCTCCAGCGTCGATGAGGGAGTGGGTGGGGTATCAAGAAGCAGGGCGTTGGCATCGGCTTCACCGAACAGCAACGCCTGGCGGCAGGCGCCCACATCGGTTTTGGCCAGCGCCTGGGCGAAATACCAGGGGCCGGAATGGGTATCGCCATACAGCACAGCGCCTTCAAGCCTTCCGTTACGCAGTAACAAGCGGCGGTAATCGCCGCTTGCCGGGTCGCTGTAATGCAGTACTTCGTGTTCTGGCGCAGCCTCGGTGGGGCCAAACGCGTAGAGGGCCACCCCGCTGATTTTAAGCTTGGTTGCGGTCGGCGCCTCACTATAGCGGGCGCTGCCATCGCCACACAGCGTGTTGGCTAACACATCTACCTGACGCCAGATCGGCTCGACCAAGCCGTAGGTGTGCTGCTCAAACTGGCAGCACTCACCCAATGCGTGAATACGCGGGTCTGAGGTAGTGAGCGTGTCATCAACCATGATGGCGCGCTGCGTTGCCAGGCCTGCCAGATGGCCAAGTTCTGCGTTAGGTGTAATACCGGTTGCCACGATGACGCTCTGAGCAGGCAGGCGCTGGCCATCTTCAAGCACGACGGCGGCTAAGTTGCCCGCGCCGTCGTCTTCAAAGTGGCTGATGCGCGCATTGGTTAATATGGTCAAGCCACGCTGGGCAAGCGTCGTTTCAAGCAGCCCGGCGGCCATGCTATCCAGCTGACGATTCATTAACCGCTCACTGCGCTGTAGAACGCTGACGCTGGCGCCCCGCTTGCGAAGCCCTTCAGCGGCCTCCAGGCCCAACAAACCGCCGCCGATTACGACACATTCGCCGCCCTGTAGGGCAAGCGTTGCAAGCGTGTCGGCATCTTGCAGGGTACGAAACCCATACACGCCGTTAAGGCCAATGCCGGGTACCTCGGGTAGTGTCGGGCGTGAGCCGGTGGCAATCACCAAGCGGTCATAAGCCAGCGTGCGGCAGGGAGTGATAATGCGCCGCTCTTCGCGGTCGATTTCCAGCACGCATTCATTCAGGTGAAGGGTGATCCCGTGCTTGGCGTACCACTGCGTATCACGCAGGGCGAGGGCGCCAGCCGGCATTTCATCGGCGAGCAGTGGCGATAGCAGTATCCGGTTATAGGCGGGAGATACTTCTGCACCAATCACCGTTATCTGCTGGGGTCGATGAGGCAATTTAACGACGGCCTCTAGCAGTCGCTGGCTCGCCATGCCGTTGCCGATAACGACTAAGTGATCATCAGACGAGCACCGAGAGATAGCGATCATAGGTTGCTCCTTACTGTTTAGCGCTTGGCTACAAATGCCTATCCACAAATACTCGGCAGCGCTGAAGAAAAGCCAATAAAAAAAGCCCCTGAGTCAGCGTCCCGGGCAAATGGATTGCCAGGAAGGCCGTATCAGGGGCTTCGTTGCCCGGTAGCTGAGGCCAAACCCGTTAGCTGGGTTTCGCACAGAGCAGCCACCGTTGGCTGCCCGCTAAGCTTAAATTTATCTAATCAGTACAGGGCAATTAATCAGCCAAATATCGTTAATTATTTATTTTTTTATTGCTTATCAATAGCCTGTTTTAAGTAGGCAGGTTGACGATAACGCCTTTTTATCCGCCTAAGCGCAGACTGCGCACGCTATTGGTGCGCTAAGCGGTAAGAATGCACCGTGAGTAGTCAGCGTTAGCAAAAAACCTGCCTACAAGATAAGTCGAAAGATATTTTCTTGGTTACTAACCTTCTGTTTAATTTGGTGTTTTTGTTTTAATGGGTTGGTTGGCGTAGGCCTTGCTATTACCTTGGCAACAAGCAACAAAGCACAGACGGGTTTATCGGCACAATAAAATGCAGCCATTGAATTTGACGGGCAAATAACAACGCTAACGCCATCAGATGACAGGCCATTAATAAGTATGTCCAATCCCAGCAGTGCGACATTTGGCACCGGTGCAGGTGTCCCTGAGACAACGGCGTCCAGGCAGGCTTCTTTTGAGGCTAGCTTGGGCGCTTTTTGCTTTTAAGCGGGAGGAAATCAGTATGTCCCAGGCCACACGCTCGGCTTGTAAAGCAAACACAACGTGCCCTTATTGCGGTGTCGGCTGCGGCGTAATCGCCACTGTGGCTAGCGGCACAATCAGCGCCGTTGAAGGCGACCGCGACCACCCCGCCAACTTTGGTCGGCTATGTGTGAAAGGCTCGGCACTTCACGAAACCCTCGGCCACCATGACCGGCTCACCACGCCCTGGGTCGATGGCCAAGCGGTTGACTGGAATGTGGCGTTAACCACCTTGGCAGAGCGGTTGCAAACGACTCGCGCAACTTACGGCGCTGAGTCAGTCGGTGCCTATCTTTCAGGCCAGCTATTGACCGAAGATTACTATGTGGCCAATAAGCTATTTAAAGGCTTTTTAGGCACGCCGCACCTGGATACCAACTCGCGACTCTGCATGGCCTCTGCCGTGGCGGCGTATAAACGCTCGTTGGGCGCGGATGCTGTTCCCTGCAACTATGAAGATATTGAAGAGGCCGAGCTGGTGGTGCTGGTGGGCTCGAATCTGGCCTGGAATCATCCGGTGCTTTACCAGCGCTTAAAGGCCGCCAAAACGCGCAACCCGTTGATGCGCGTGGTGGTCATCGACCCGCGCGTGACCGACAGCTGCGAGATTGCCGACCTGTACCTGGGCATCGCACCCGGCAGCGATGCAGTGCTGTTTAACGGCCTGCTGGCCTGGATGGCTGAGAATAACAAGCTGGATCAGCTCTATCTGGATCGCCATACACAAGGTTTTGATGAAGCGCTGTTGGCTGCGAGCCACTGCGACATTAACGACGTAGCGGCCATATGTGATATCGACCCTGAGCGGCTGGAGACCTTTTACTACTGGTTTGCCAGCCAGCTCCATGTCGTGACGCTCTACTCCCAGGGCGTCAACCAATCCACCAGCGGTACCGATAAGTGCAATGCGATCATCAACTGCCATCTGGCGGGCGGCAAAATCGGATTGCCGGGGGCGGGGCCTTTCTCGATTACCGGCCAACCCAATGCCATGGGCGGGCGTGAAGTGGGTGGGCTTGCCAACCAGCTGGCCGCGCATATGGATTACCACACGCCCGGCGCCCTCAGGCGAGTCACCCGCTTCTGGGCGACGGAAACGTTAACTCCTGAATTGCCCCAGGCGCCTGGCTATAAGGCGATTGAGCTTTTTGAAGCAGTTGAGCGGGGCGACATAAAGGCGCTGTGGATAATGGCCACCAACCCGGTGGTCAGCTTGCCGGATGCCGCCCGCGTGCGGCGTGCGCTTGAAAAGTGCTCACTGGTAATTGTGTCTGAGTGCGCAAGCCATACCGACCTGCTGGCCTACGCCGATATCATTCTGCCCGCGACGGGGTGGTCTGAAAAAGACGGCACGGTGACCAATTCCGAGCGGCGTATTTCACGCCAGCGTGGCTTGCTACCCGCGCCTGGCCAAGCGCGTCACGACTGGTGGATTATGTGCGAAGCCGCCAAACGTATGGGCTTTCAGGAGGCGTTTGACTATAGCCACCCCCATGAAATTTTTGATGAGCACGCGCGTCTTTCCGGCTTCGAGAATGAGGGGGAGAGCAAACGGCTCTTCGATACTTCCGGCCTGGTGGGGCTTGGGCGCGAGGGCTACGACGCGCTGGCGCCTATTCAGTGGCCGGTGACGTCTTCAGCACCTCACGGAACGGCGCGGTTGTTTGAAGATGGTGAATTCGCCACGCCCAATGGACGCGCCAAATTCATCATTATAACGCCGCGCTTGCCGGAGCAACGCTTAAGCGACGCCTATCCGCTGCGCCTGAATACCGGGCGTATTCGCGATCAGTGGCACACCATGACGCGCACGGCACGCGCGCCCCGGCTGATGAATCATCGCTACGAGCCGTTTATCGAACTCCACCCAGGCGATGCTGCGAACTATGGCATTGGCGACCAGCAACTGGCAGTATTGTCCGCCGCCAGCGGCGAGTACCGGGGGCGCGTGCGTATCTCGAATGCCCAGCGGCGTGGCGAGGTGTTTATTCCCATGCACTGGAGCGATGCGTTCAGTAAATCGGCGCGTAGCGGTGCCATGCTAAAAGCTTTGACCGACCCTGTGTCAGGCCAGCCAGAAGCCAAGCACGGCGCTGTGGCGCTGGCACCGCTTGAAGCAGCCTGGGAGGCAACGCTGTTGATTGCCCATCCATTAGGGGATAATAGTCAGGAAGTGTCCCCGTGGTGCAGAAGCGATTATTGGGCACGCGTACCCATGCAGGGCTGTCAGCGCTGGCAGCTGGCTGATGCAAAGCCGGTACATGACTGGCTGGCGCTACTCGCTACGTGGCTACCCGAAGGGGCTTCTTTGTGGTGTGAAGACAGCGGCAATGGCCGCTTGCGCGCTGCGGCTATTGTGCGGGGCAAACTGCGCTGGTGGCTGATGGCCGGCCCGCCGCGCGAATTGCCCGGGCTTGCCTGGCTTGAAGCGCGTTTTAACGAAACAGCCATCAGTGATAAGCACCGGCGCCGACTGCTGGCGGGGTGCGACGATGGCGCTGCGGATACCGGCCCCGTGGTATGCAGCTGCCACCAGGTGGGCCAAGCGGCGATTGTTAATGCCATTCGTGCCGGTGATACCAGCGTGGAAGCGTTGGGCGCACGGCTTGCTTGCGGAACCCAATGCGGTAGTTGTTTGCCTGAATTGAAGTCCCTGATTGAAGAGGAGCGTTCACATGCGCGTGCTAAGCAAGCGTCTACTACAGAAGTGGCCTGAGGCCACGTTGTGCTTTACGCAGCGCGTGCTGTCGCCGTTCCAGCGCTCCACGCGCAGTGCCTCAAGTGCGCCTTCGCTTAAGCTACGCGGCGAATGCACGGCTGGGCATGTGTATCTGGTTGGTGCGGGCAGTGGTGATATGGAGCTGTTAACGCTGAAAGCCGCGCGGCTGTTAATGCAGGCCGATGCTATCGTGTATGACCGTTTGGTAGGCGACGATGTGTTAGGGCTGGTTCCGCTTTCCGCTGAGCGTTACTACGTTGGCAAGGCCAGCGGCCATCACAGCATGCCGCAAGCGGAAATTGGCGCCTTGATGGTCAAATTGGCAACCGCCGGCAAATCGGTGGTGCGCTTGAAAGGCGGTGACCCCGGCATATTTGCGCGTATGGGGGAAGAGCTTGCCGCCCTGGCGGGTGCCAATGTGCCCGCACACATTGTGCCCGGCATTACCGCGGCGTCTGCTGCCGCCGCAAGCCTGGGGATTCCGCTGACCGACCGGGGCCACTCTCAGCAACTGCGCTTTATTACTGCACAGCTATGCCGTGAGGGCGGCGCGCCCGACTGGCAAACCCTGGCCCGTCGCGATGAAACCCTGGTATTTTATATGGGGCTTTCCAAGGTAGAGGCCATTTGCGCAGGGCTACGCCAGGCGGGGCTACCCGATGAGTGGCCGATCATGCTGGTCGCCAATGCCAGCCTGCCCGAACAGCAGGCATTGGTGGGTACGCTTAATGATATGCCCCAGCGCCTGGCGGATCATCCGCTGCCGTCACCCTGTGTGATTCTGGTGGGCAGCGTGGTGAGTATGGTCGCGAGCAGCCCCGCTAATGTGCTTGCTTCAGCGGGCATCATCGAAGCGGTCGACCCGGCGTAGCGTTGGGAACAGACGCATCCACAGGCCGACCACCGCCAGCGTGCCTACGCCGCCAATCACTGCGGCGGGCACTACGCCAAATCCGGCGGCCATGCTGCCCGCGCGAAACTCGCCCAGCTCGTTACTTGAGCCAATAAACAGCATATTGACGGCATTCACCCGGCCGCGCATTTCATCCGGCGTGGCCAACTGAATCACAGTGGTGCGTACATAAACGCTGATCATATCGGCCGCACCCGCGACCAGCATGGCGATCATCGACACCCAGAACAGGGTAGAGAACGCGAACACTAGATTCGCCAACCCGAACACGGCCACGGCGGCAAACATCACGTGCCCGGCGCGGCGCTTGATGCCACGAACGCCAAGATAAAGTCCCATCAATAGCGCGCCCACCGCAATTGCGCTGCGCAGAGCACCCAATCCTTCAGGGCCCACATGCAAGACTTCCTGCGCGTAAATGGGCAACAGCGCTACCACGCCGCCCAGCAGCACGGCAAATAGATCCAAGGATATGGCGCCTAGAATAATCGGCTGATAGCGGATATAACGAATACCTGCGGAAAAACGCTTCCAGGCGGTACTTTCCAATACCTTGGCTTTCTCGACATAGCGCACCGGTACCAGTACCAGTAAGGCCAGCGCGACGATAAAGCAGCCCAGGCACACGGCGTAGGCCAGGCTACCGCCGCCCATGGCGTAAAGCACGCCGCCCATGGCGTAAAGCACGCCGCCCAGCAGCGGCCCGCTAATCACCGCGACTTTCATAATCGAGCTATTCAGCGCAATGGCCTGGGCCAACTGAGTGCGGGGCACAATGTTGGGCAACATACTTTGCAGCGTGGGGCCGGTAAAGGCTCGGGCGCAGCCAAACAGAGCCAGCACAGCATAAAATTCAATAACGCTGCCATGATTGGCTTGCGCCAATAAAAGCAGCAGGGCGCTACAGATACCCTGTACCGCCCAACTGAGTTGTAGGATGCGCTTGCGCGGAAAACGGTCGACCACATCGCCTGCGGGCAGCAGTAAAATCACCATAGGCAGAAACTGCGCAAGCCCCACATAGGCAAGCGACATGGCATCGCGAGTAATGTCATATACCTGCCATGCCACCACAATGGCTTGAATTTGCATGGCAAAAACGGCGGCAAGGCGAGAGAGAAGAAAGCTTAAAAAGCCCGGCTGGCGGTGAATGGGAAGCAGCGGGGCATCGGTCGCTGCAAGTGTGTCGTTATCGGGGGGCATGGGCGGCATCTTGGTTAGCAAGAGAATGTTAGCAAGCGAATTTTCATAATTCTATCGCTTATGGCGCCAAACGTGGTATGGGCTTTTTTGAATAGGTGGTTGAAGTCACGCGGTGGCCGCCCCATGTTAATTAACACGCTATCAATAGAAAAGGATGTTAATGATGCAAAAGGTTATGCCTAACCCCGGCTTTGGTACTTTTCGCCTGGAAGGCGATACGCTTAAAGAGAGCATCCATGCGGCGCTTGAAGCAGGCTATCGCCATATCGACACCGCTCAGTTTTACGGTAATGAGAAGGGCGTTGGTGAAGCGATTCGTGACAGCAGCGTACCGCGTGGCGACATTTTTCTGACCACCAAAGTGTGGTTCGACAACCTGGCGCCGCTGCGCTTGAAAGAGAGTGTTGATGAAAGCCTGGAAAAGCTCGGTACCGACTACGTTGACCTACTGCTGATCCACTGGCCATCGCCGGATAACGAAGTGCCGATGGAAGAGTACCTGGCCGCTCTCAAAGAGGTGAAGGCACTGGGTAAGGCGCGCCACATCGGCGTATCCAACTTCACTATTGAACAGCTTGATAAAGCGGTGGAGATTTTGGGTAAAGGCGAAATCCTCACCAATCAGATTGAAGTGCATCCTTTCCTGCAAAACCGCAAGCTGGTTGAGCGCTGCGAGCATCACGGTATTCAGGTAACGGCCTTTATGCCGCTGGCGGTGGGCAAGGTAATGGACGATGCCACGCTCCAGCAGATCGCGGATGCGCACAGCGTAACGCCTGCGCAAATCGCCTTGGCCTGGGTCAATCAGCGCGACATGATCACCATTCCTTCTTCCACCAAGGCGCGTAATATCCAAAGCAATATTGCCGCGTTTGATCTTGTATTAAACGACAGTGAAATGGACGACATTGCCAAGCTGGACCGCAAGGAGCGCATCGCCAACCCTGACTTTGCACCTAAATGGGATGAGTAATATTAAATGAGTGCGTGGGAACGTTAGGCATCTCATAATGTCATAGCGGTGCCTGCACAAGCAGCACCGCTATTTATATAGCTTTATTACAGCTTTTAAATAAATCGGCTTTACAGGAAGATTCCATGACGCAAAAGATTCGCGACAACGCGCTCAAAGCGCAGCTACGAACCCCCATGTTCAAGATGCAGCAGCAAACGCCCAAAAAAGGTAAAGGCAGCTACTCCCGTAAAGGGCGCAAGGCCCTGCGGGGGTATCGCCAAGCCGCTTGATCAAGCGTTTTGGCAATGCTTCTGCTCTGATCAATCCCTCTTAGCGATAACCTTTCGCCTGAAGATGAAATAAATGCGCATAACGACCATTGATAGCCAGTAGCGCCTCATGCGTGCCGCGTTCAATAATTTCTCCCTGGTCGATAACGAGGATGAGATCCGCATTGCGGACGGTTGAGAAGCGGTGCGATATGAGAATCGTCATTTTATTGTGGCTATGCTGCCGAAACCTTGTAAATACGTCGGCTTCAGCGGCGGCGTCCATCGCAGCGGTGGGTTCATCCAGCACTAAAATATCGGCCTCTTCGCGCATGTAAGCGCGCGAGAGCGCTATCTTTTGCCACTGCCCGCCAGAGAGTTCCTGTCCATCCTTAAACCAGCGGCCCAACTGAGTGTTATAGCCTTGAGGCATGCGTTTGATAAAACTGTCGGCCATGCCATTGCGAGCGGCCTGCTGCCAGCGCGCTTGATTATTAAACGCCTGGGTGTCGCCCACGCCCAGATTTTCGCCAACCGGCAATTGATAGCGGACAAAGTCCTGAAAAATAACCCCGACGCGTTTGCGTAGTGCACTGCTTTCCCAGTCACGAAGATCACTGCCATCCAGCAGAATTCGCCCCTTTGTAGGGTGATAAAGCCGCGTTAAAAGCTTAATGAGGGTGGTTTTTCCGGAGCCGTTTTCGCCGACCAGGGCAAGGCTTTGACCGGGAGACAGGTGCAGTGAGATGTGTTGCAATACCTGCTTGCCGCCTGGGTAAGCAAAGCTTACATCTTCAAAGCGCAGCCCGTCGCCGGGAAGCGCGCCTTGCAAGCGCGTGCCGCCTTCCTGCTGGGTAGGTTGTTCCAGGTACTCGTAGAGGTTGGAGAGATAGAGATTGTCTTCGTACATGCCACTGATGGCGGTAAGGCTTGCAGAAAGCGCAGATTGGCCCTGTTTAAACACCATCAAGTACATGGTCATCTGACCCAGCGTGATAGCACCTGCAATCGTTTCAACCACTACCCAGCCATACGCTGCGTAGAACGTTAGCGTGCCCAGCAAGCCAAGCAAGAAGCCCCAGCCCTCACGGCGGAGTGTCAACCGCCGGTCTTCGCGAAATAGTCGGTTGAAAATATCGCGATAGCGTTGCAAAAAAAGCGGCTCAAGGCCAAATAGTTTGACCTCTTTAATGCTGTCTTCGCGGGCCAGTACGGTTTCCAAATAGCCCTGCATACGCGTTTCAGGTGAGCGCCTGCGAAACAAGCGAAACGCATCACCTGAAAACTTGGCTTCTGAAACAAACACCGGCAGGGCGCCTGCCGCTAGAATCAGCAGCGCCCAAGGGGAAAACTGCACAAGCAGTACACTAAAACTGACCAGTGAGATGGCGTTTTGCAGCAGCCCAAAGGTTTTATTAACCAGCGCTAAAGGCCGCGTGGAGGCTTCACGGCGAGCACGTGTTAATTGGTCATAAAGCTCTGAATCCTCGAACTGGCTTAATGATAGCGTGCCTGCTTTTTCTAAAATCATGACATTGACTTTCTGGCCCAGCAGGGCGCGAAGCAGCGACTGCTGAGCAGAAAGTCCGCGTTGGGCCAGTGCGATCAAGGCGATGATGAGAGCCTCTAACGCCACAAGCTCAAGCACCGGCATAATAATAACCGTCAGGTTAGCGGAAGGGTTGTCGCGATAGGTGTCCATTGCATTGACGACGCCATCAACGATCAGTTGGCCCACCCAGGCGCCCGCCGCAGGCAACACGCCAGCCACCAGCGTGCAAAGCGCCAGCCCGAACATCATCCAACGGGAGGTTTCCCAAACAAGGCCCAGGGCTCGCTTGCTGTAGCGAAACACGTTGAAAAAACCGTTAACCGACGGGGCGTTACCAGAGGTGGAAAACAGTGGGGGCATAGGGAGTTAACATGAACCGAGAGCGAAAGAAGCTATTATGATGCGTGGGTTGCGTCGCAATAGCCACTTCAACCGCCGGCGCTTTAATAGCGCGCGACGGTTGAAGCAAAATAAGAAGACGAGCACAGGCTCTTTTCGTACAAACCTTTAGGAAAGGATAAAGGCACCGTACACAAGCGCACCCATCACCACAAACGCGGGATGAACGCTGAACCGTACCAGCGCAATCGCGGCAATGGCGCCGATAATCAGCGTATGTACCCACCCTGCGCCATTAACGCCTTCAAGGAAAAAGCCCAACGTTAACCAAGCCATCATAATGGCGATTACTGGGCGTACCCATTGGCTCATACGCTTGACTTGGGGAGACTCGCGATGGCGGTACAAAAGCCCTAGTGCGGCAATCATCAGCAGTAGTGAAGGCACAACCGTTGCCGCTATTGCGACGGCAGCACCGCCGATGCCGGCCACTTCATAACCCACGTAGCCGGCCATTTTAGTAGCAATCGGGCTAGGCAGCGCGTTTCCAAGCGCAAGCGTTTCCGCGAAACCTTGAGACGTCATCCAGCCATAGCGGCCGACTACTTCGGCTTCAAGCAGGGGAATAATGGCTGGGCCACCGCCGTAGCCAACAATGTTCGGGACAAAAAACGCCAGGAACAGCTGCCAATAAATCATGCTGAACGCTCCGCTTTTTTAGCTGCGGAAGGGCGTAATAGCGCTGCCAGCAAAATCGCGCCAATAATAAAACCGGGGTGAATGCCCAGCCAATAAATCAATAGGCCAGCGGTAATCGCCATTAGGCTACTGACAAGCCAGCCTAGCGCCTTTTGCGATTTATCAAAGAAGTCCCAAGCCAGTTGCCCCATCATCACCATGACGACGGGAACCACGGCTTGCCCCATCCCTCGAATCCAGGCCACATCCCGATACCGACTAAAAACGCCCAGCATGACCACCATGGCAACTACCATGGGAAAACAAACTGCAAGTACCGACGCTATACAGCCACTAATGCCGCCTACACGGTAGCCGATATAACCAGGCATTTTAGTTGCGATAGGACCAGGTAAGGTGTTGCCAATGGCTAATACATCGGCAAACTCTTCGTCCGTCAGCCATTGGTGGCGTGTAACGACTTCTGCATGTACCAGCGGTATCATTGAGGGGCCGCCACCGAAACCAAAAATACCGACGCGAAAGAAGGCCCAGAACAGGGCTGTTTGTTTCATCAGTGTGTCACGCTATGGTAGGCAGGCCGAAAACGGTAGTAGATGCGTTGAAAAACCATATTTTCTCTTTATATCGTTTATATGTAATAAAATCGATTATTTTTCAGGGTAGAATAATATAATCAAGAGCGTTAGCAGGCGTCAAACGGAATAAGTGATATGCGCTCACCGGTGGATGAAAGGACCCTACCATGAACCAGTACGTTCAGCCCTCCACAACAACAGCATCTAGCCGTATTTACGATATTTTACGCAAAGACCTGGTTAATGGGCGTTTTGCTGCTGGCGAAAAGTTGGCAATCAATGCGCTTAAAGAGCTGTATCAAGTGGGCTTAAGCCCCTTGCGTGAAGCGTTAAACAAGTTGGCCGCCTATGGTCTGCTGATACAGGAAAATCAGCGCGGTTTTCGGGTGCCGACTCTTTCACGCAGTGAACTGGATGATATTGTAAAAACGCGCTTGGCCTTGGAAAGTATGGCATTTGAACAGGCAATTTCGCTGGGGGATGCGGCGTGGGAGGCAAACCTTCTCGCGGCAGAGCATCGCCTGAAATGTGCCGACATGACGCTGGATAATGACGATGAGTGGGAGCGATTGCATACCCAGTTTCATCGCACGCTGGTCGCATCGTGCGGCTCTATATGGTCGCTGCGGTTTATTGAACAGCTGCACGATCAATTTGATCGGTACCGGCGCTTGGGCCCCAAAATGCCGGTCATTCGCCAGGAGTTGGATCAGCAGCACCATGAGCTAGTGGCGCTCGCTTTAAAGCGCGACGTGAAAGCAGCGCGAAAGCTTCTTGATGAGCATATCCTTAAATCCTATGAGGCTGCACTAACGTGCTTTGCGCAGCACGGCTAAAAGCACCAGCTAAGCCGTCAGCGATCAGTGTACACTGGCGCGTACTAAACACGATAAAGTGGATGTAAAAGAGCGATGCAATATTCAGATAGTGATGTCATTGAGCAAACGTTGAGCTGGGTGCGCAACTTTATTGTGGCTGAAAACGTATGTCCCTTTGCTCAGCGAGAAGTAGAACGTGACACTATTCGTGTGGGCGTCGTACGCTCAAAAAAGCTTGAGGTGGCATTGGAAGAGCTGATGGTCGAAGTGCAGTGGTTGGATGAGCATCCGGAAACAGAAACCACGTTGCTGGTCTTTCCCACGCTTTTTAAGCACTTTGACCACTATCTGGACTATGTAGAACTGGCAGAAAGCATGCTGGCCGAACAGGGCTATGAAGGTGTTTATCAGCTGGCGACTTTTCATCCGGACTACTGCTTTGAGGACGCCACGCCAGAGGACGCCTCGAACTACACCAACCGCTCACCCTACGCAATGGTGCACCTATTGCGCGAAGCGAGCGTTGAAAAAGCCATTGAGTTTTATGGTGATACCTCGGTCATCCCGGAACGCAATGTGGCCCATTTGACCACGATGGGAAGCAGTAGGGCAGAGCGCTATCTTCAGGATGCGTTAGCGCAACGGGCATCTTCGGGTAAAACGCCATAACGCCTTGTTCGTGCTGTTTATGCAAAGCTCAAACGCCCTTGCTTTGGATCGATTGTTGCGCTTTTCTCTGCGGGTATTCCAAGCGCCGCCACTACCATCAACATGACAACGAGCAAACCTAATGCACCTGCCAGAGCATGGTTCATTGGAGTGGTTGTGATGTCGATAAAAACTATGAAAATTAATACGCTAGTCGAATAAGTTATAAGAATTTATGCATCACGTAGCTGTCTACGAGTCCTTGTGTTGCGTGACAATAAGCTTTCGGCACCGTACCCACAATATTAAATCCTAAACGCTGCCAAAGCGCTACCGCTGCCTCGTTCGTGGCAACGACAGCGTTAAACTGCATGGCTTTAAAATCATGGGTGCGGGCTAGTTGCTGAGAGTGTTCACACATCGCGCGCGCAACGCCTTTACCGCGGGCGGCAGCGGTGACCATATAGCCACAGTTACACACATGGCCACCCGGGCCTGCGGCATTGGCTTTTAGGTAGTAGCTTCCCACCAGTTCGCCTGCTGAATCTCTGACGGCATACGTGGCTTTGGGGACTTGGCACCATAGTGAGTAGGCCGCCTCGTAGCTAATGTCGGGGTCAATGGCATAGGTGTGTTGTTCCGCCACAATCGCCTTAAAAGTGGGCCAGAAAATAGCGAAGTCGTCTTGCGTCATTAAGGTGAAGGTAAGTGTAGACATGGTTAATACCTGGTAGAGATAAGCCGAGTAGCATGTGAGGGGCGTTAATGGTACCAGGCCGCAGCGATGCCTGCGGCTGTCAACATGGAAGGGGCATCTGCGCTTGAAGCCCCTTAAGTGGCTGTACGTTGCGCTTATTTTGCTACGTGAGCAACGATTTCGTAGCTGCGCACGCGGTCGGCATGATCAAAAAAGTCACTATTAATCATTAACTCATCGGCGCCTGTACGTTCCTGAAAGTCTTCAAGTCCTGCTTTAACTGTTTCTGGACCACCAATAATCGCGGCACCCAGGAACTGGTTGACTTGCGACTGCTCCATGGGTGACCAGTCCAGCTGCTCTACCGGGGGCTGCGACTGAGTCGGCTTGCCACGGATCAGGTTCAGAAACTTCTGCTGGGCGGAGGTAGCAAGGTAGTGCGCCATGGCATCATTCTCTGCGGCCATCACCGGCAGCCCGACCATGGCATAAGGCTTATCCAGATGCTCAGACGGGCGGAAGTTATCGCGGTAGAGGCGTAACGCTTCAAATAGGTAGCCGGGTGCAAACTGCGCCGCAAATGCAAAGGGCAGGCCCAGCCTGGCGGCCAGTTGGGCGCTGTAGCCGCTTGAACCCAACAGCCAGATAGGCACGTTAGTTCCTTGGCCAGGTACCGCTTTCACCTGCTGGCCGGGCTCTGCATCTCCCAGGTAGCGACGCAGCTCGCTTAGTTGCTCGGGGAAGTCGTCTACGCCCGCATGCATGCTGCGCCGCATGGCACGCATAGTGGCACCGTCAGAACCGGGCGCCCGCCCAAGTCCCAGGTCAATGCGCCCAGGGTAGAGCGTTTCCAGCGTGCCAAACTGCTCGGCAATCACAAGCGGAGGATGATTAGGCAGCATTATCCCGCCCGAGCCTAGCCGTATAGTGGAAGTGTGGCCTGCCAAATGGCCAATCAAAACGGACGTGGCGGCACTGGCGATTCCAGGGATGTTGTGATGTTCGGCAAGCCAGTAACGGGTATAGCCCAACTGCTCGGCTCGCTGTGCCAGTGAAACGCTATCCCGGAACGTTTCAGCAGCGCTGCCGCCTTGGCGTATAGGGGCAAGGTCGAGTACAGAGAGCGCGGTCGAAGAGAGTTGGCTCATATTTCACCTACTAATAAAGACGTGGAGCATGCTTAAAGATTTGGACGCGTAGGCAATGAGACGGCACGCGGTTAAATCATTAGCACGCTTGTTAGTAGAGTGTATGCGGGCTATGAAGGCCAAATGCAAGGAGCAGCCCTTTTGGGCTGCGTAACCTGTTTGATCGGTTAGTCACTCGGCGGGGTGGCGAACCAGGATCACGTTAACGTCGACATGGGCCGGTTGAGAGAGCGCATAAATAACCGCGTTGGCAATATCGCGAGCTTCCAGCGCCGTTTCAGGCGGTTCATCAAAAAAGGGCGTATCGACATGCCTGGCTCAATCAAACGAGGTGACATCAGTGGATGGCTCGTTTAGCGTGAGTATGCTGGAGCCTCTTTGAGCATGGAGGAGAGATCGAGAATGGCTTGCGCCATGTCTGCCATGCTTTTGCTTTGATCCATTGATGTCTTGCGAAGGAAGCGGTAAGCCTCCTCTTCACTCATTGATTGGTGCGCCATAATAAGCCCTTTAGCGCGTTCAATAAGCTTGCGCTCGCGCAGTGCCTTACGGGTATTTTCCAGCTCATCGCTTAACCCTTGTAGGCGGCTGGACTGGGTCTGGGTTAACGCTATCAGGGAACGGCCAAGCGGTGAGGTCAGCGCGCTGGCCGTTAAATCACCCGACGGCTGAGGATGGTTAAGGGCCAGTAACGGTTCGCAAGGCGCGGGTTTATGCGCGTAAGGCTTGGCTTTGGTCTGCTCAAGCGTTGCTTCTGCCTGGTGTATTTTGCGATAGCAAAGCGCGGCTAGCTGTGCGTTTAACGTATCTTCGACGCTTTTGATTGCATCAATGCGCAGCGTGGTTAGCTCGTACCAGGTTTCACCCAGCGGGTTAGACGCTATGTGCGGCGACGCTGGCTGGCAGGCGGCCTCGCGCAGTTGTTGAATGCCGGTTAGCGCGCTGGTTGAAACGGCTTGCTGCCAGGCAAGCGCGGCGTCTGGAGTAGCAAATTCGATAAAAGTGTCAAAACAGCGCTGCTGGTCGTTAACCAGTTGGCCGAGAAGTTGGCGGTGACTGTCATCAAAATGGCCAAGGGTATAGCCAAAGGCGCCACAGGCACGCTCTTGTCCGGCCAGCTCCTTGCCTTGCATGAGATGGAAAATAGCCACCAGCGCGCGGGTAATATCTGGATCGTCTGAAGTGTCGGCAGCTTCGAAGACAATCGCTAACAAACCGCCAATAAGGTGATTAAAGGCTTGGGTGGCGGCATCGGGAGAAATAGCAACGTTATCAATGGCGCTGCGCAGTGCGCTTAAGTCGTCCAGGGCGTTCCACATGGCGGCTATTCGGCGCAGCAGGCGCGCCGCTGCCTGTGGGCGTGCTTCCTGGCTTAGCGCCTCTAAGCGCCTGCGCATCAGCGCTTCGGCCTCTTTGCTCTTGTTAATATATGTCTGGTGGCGTGTTTTAAAGCGCTGACCTTGAGAGGCGAGGTAAATCGTTGAGGCACCGCGTTCGCGCTGAAGCACATGGATAAAACGGCTAATATCCGCAACGATTTCCGAGGCCGTCGCTAAATAACGAAAATTGTCGATATCGCAACGAATGGCGGTTAAGAGTAGCTGCTGGGCAGATGACATAACGATTTCCTTTTACTCGCCGCGTTGCCCTTCTCTCATGGCTGGCTTGCGCCGGAGAGTAGGGGGCTGCTTGAGCATAATGCCTGGCGTTAACTTAATGCCTAGCGTTAACGTAATGAAAGGGCCCCCGCACCGGTATCATCGCCCACGGCGTCACGGTAAGCGTTTGCTTCTTGTGCTTCCGTTACGTCGTTAAACCGAACGACTAATACGCACGAGGCCAGTACCAGAACGGTCACGCCTAGGTAAAATAGCCCTTGTTGATAGCTTAAGCTTTCACTGCGAAACAGAAAGGCGGCCGAGACGGCGCCGACATTGCCGCCCGCACCCACAATCCCGGCAACTGCGCCCAAGGCTTTTTTATTGATAAACGGCACGACACCGAACGTGGCGCCTTCGGCCATTTGTACGAAGAGGCTAAACACCAGCATGATGCCAATGGCCAGGCTTAGAACGTGCATTTGCGAAAAGGCGACCAGCGCAATGCCTTCACAAACCAGCGCAATAAATAGCCAGCGCACACGTCCTTTTAACCCGCCCTGTTTGGCGAACAGATCCGAGAAAACACCACCCAGCGTGCGGGCAAAAATATTCATCAACCCAAACAGCCCTGCAATCATGCCAGCCATTGCCAGCGTTAAGTCGAATTTGTCGAAGAAGTAGATAGCCGCAATATTGTTGATCGTAAGTTCAACACCAAAACAGAGCCCATAAACGACAAACAGTGCCCAAACGCGGATGTCTTTCGCCGCTGCTAAAAAGCATTGAGTGGCGCTGTTCTCGCCCGTTGCCTCGGGCAATTCACCCCGTGCGCGCAGGTCACTAAAGTTGCCGTCAGGCGCATCCTGCGTGAGGAACCAGTAACCTATCCCGGTGATAAACATCACAATGCCGGGCACGACCATGGCAAGACGCCAGCCTAGCGCTTCGTTAACGCCCAGCATTAGCATGCCTGCAAAGATAAGCGGCATGAGAATTTGCGTGGTACCGCCTCCCAGATTACCCCAGCCCGCACTCGTTGCATTGGCGGTACCCACGACATTGGGCGCAAACATCATGGTGGTGTGGTACTGCGTAATCACGAATGAGGCACCGATAGCGCCAATGGCTAAGCGGGCTAGCAGGAACGTCTCAAAACTATTGGCAAAGCCGATGCCCATGACCGGTAGGGAGCCTAAAATGAGCAGGCCCGTGTAGGTTTTGCGCGGTCCTAATCGGTCACACAGCAATCCGATCAGGAGCCGTACGATAACGGTAATCGCGACAGACGCGATGATCGTGTTGCCAATTTGTGTCTGTGTCAGGGAAAGGTCATCGCGCACCACCGCCATGAGTGGCGCGATGCCGAACCAGCCAAAGAAACAGATATGAAAAGCAAACCACGACAGGTGGAAGGCACGCATCTGAGGCGTGGAGAACGTCAGCAGTCGAATACGATTGGCTTTATTGCGTATGTCCATGGGATGGCCTCACAGGATCTTAACCAGTTGAGCATCACGCAACGCCAAATCGCTCTGTTGCGTTACGTGTTCACGAGAACATGCCTTCGTCATTGAAGGTCAGGCTCGACGCACTCGTACCCGGTTGGGCCTGGTCTACGCCTACCATCACAAGAGATAGTTAAGCAATTAATTCGCCATCGGGGATTTTTATAAGCCTTATCAGTTGGTTACTTTTTATAGGCCGAAGATTTACAGAAAGAGGAATAGCCCCATGCGCTGTTGATGGGCATGCCGTAGGCGGCATGCATCACAATAGTGCTGTTTAGTCGTGCAGGTAAACGGCGTCGATATCCAGCGTTGAGTGATTGCCGATTGCCTCGAAGTGCTCATCCAGCCAGCGCTGCGCGGCGTCTCGGCCTTGTTCAAAAAGGTGTGAAAGAAACGACCATTCCGAATTCATCTTGCTGGAAACGGAAAGGTTTTCCAGCGCTTGCTCGCCGCTAATACGGTGAAAGAGGGCCTGCTGGTAACAGTTGTTGATCCCTTGCTCTTCCAGGGCGTGTTGCAGTAGCGCAATCATGCGTATCTCTTTAATCAGCGCGGCGTTAAAGGTAATTTCATTAAGTCTGTTCAGGATGGATGACGCACAGGTCGGTACTGAGTCGCGGCTGATAGGGTTAATTTGTATCAGCAGGATATCCCGTGAACTGCACTCCTCCATTAAGGGAAACAGCGCGGGATTGCCCATGTAGCCACCATCCCAGTAGGCCTCGCCATCAATTTCAACGGCCTGGAACATCAAGGGTAAACAGGCAGAGGCCATTACAGCATCAAGACTCATCTCTTCACGACGAAAGACACGCTGTTTGCCCGTGCGCACATTGGTGGCCGCCACAAACAGCTTAAGCTGCTCGCATTGGCGCACCCGCTCGAAATCAATGTGTGCATCAACGATGTCACGCAGTGGGTTAACGTTTAACGGGTTGAATTGATAGGGCGAGATCAGGCGCGTCATAAGGTCCATCGAGATATAGCCTGGCGAATGATCAAGGCTCCAGTTGCCGGTCCAGACATCCATCGGCGAACGACGTACCGGGCTTGCCATACCCGCGCGACTGACCGCCTGCCAAAAATCCGTCAGTGCTTGCCTGGCTAACGGCTTGCCGCCTCTGGTAAGGGCATCGGCCATCACCACGCCATTCATGGCACCGGCACTGGTGCCGCTAATACCTTCTATTTCGATGCGCTCATCTTCAAGCAGGCGGTCAATGACGCCCCATGAATAAGCGCCGTGTGCCCCGCCGCCTTGCAATGCGAGATCCAACTTCTTGACTTGAGTCATAAGGCCTCATGCGTTAGTTAGCTTATTCATGCTGCACTGCTTCTCAGCATGGCATAAGAACCGACACATGCCACCAGGCGCGAATTTAACGTTGCGCTAAATGGGGGGCACCTGGCGTTTGGCAGCGTAAGAAATTTGAGCTGGCGAGCCACTCCTCATCGGGGTAATAGGCAAACACATACTGATCATCTCTTAAGCTATCAATCAGCGGGTAAGTGATATCCTGGCGTACAGCGGGGCAGCCATGGCTGCGGCCGAGGCGGCCTGTTTGCGCGATAAAGTCATCGCTAACGTAGTCGGCTCCGTGAATCACAATGGCACGCTCGTAGGCGAGGTCATTGACCTCGGGTTCCAGCCCGTTAAGCCTAAGGGAGTAGCCGTTGCGTCCGTAATAGCTATTCATGGTACGAAACAAGCCAAGACTTGATTGATAGCTTTCGGGAATATTCGAGAAGGCGTCGGCTTGCGCATCACCAGAACCCTGGCCATGGGAAACCAATTCCTCAAACAACAGCGTGTGCTGGCGCAGATCAAAGACCCACATGCGCCGCTCGGTGGAAGGCAGTGAATAGTCGATAACTGCCAGCCGCTCGACATTGGGGTCCGCACAGCTGAGCGCTTGGGCGGCAAGGCGCAGCGCTTCTGGGGTAGCCGAAGGCGCTAATTGAAGCAACTGATGATTAAGCGATAACACACCGGGAGGGGGCGTTGAGGCGACATCAGAAAAGAAACTGCTCGCGTATAAAGGGAGGCTAATGAACGCGAAAGGTAAACAGCATGACAACGATAGTGGGCGCAAACGGGTTACCATACAGAGCAATCCTGCTGACAAGAGCGACGACGAAAAACAGTAAACGGCTATGATGAAAGTAAGCATGCCGCGAATGGGAATTCATAGTAACGCAAGGAGAGGGTGATGAACGAGATGCAGTCACTAAGACAATGGGCGATAGGGGCCGCTCTAGGTCTAGCACTGTCCCATATCCCTTTCGGTTTAACACCGGCGTATGCGGCCTCTGAGCCGCTTAAACAGGCACTTATACAGCGCTTGGCGGCTGAAGATCAGGCGTCGCTGCCGATCCGTGAATTTTATCAATTGCGTAATGAGCAGCTAGCCTGGCGCGAAGCTTCATCGGTTGAGGCGTTAGCCAATGCGCTTAACCTGCTTGAAAGTGATGGTTTGACCCCTAGTGACTACCGTGCCGATAGATTGTTGAGCGCTTTCCAGAGTAGCCAGAACGCTGGAGAGTCCGCTCAGGCCGCGTTTGATATTCAGGCAACGTCGTCGCTGTTGTTGGCGCTTGATCACCTGGAGCGTGGCAAGGTCAACCCGCGTGACGTTGAGCCGAATTGGGATGTCCCACGTCCTGAACGTCGCTATTCGCTGGCTCGCGTTGCTCAGGCCGTTGATGACCAGGCATTGGAGCGCGCTTTTGAGCTGGCTCGTCCAGCCTCAAGTGAGTATCAGCAGTTGCGAGAGGCGCTCAGCCGCTATCGTCAGATGGCCACGCTAGGCAGCACCCCGTATTTGCCGTCGCGCGAAGACTCGCTGCGCCCGGGTGATAGGGATGATGACGTAATCCTGCTGCGCCAACGCCTGGCGATGTGGGGAGAAGATGGCCTGGTCTCGGCAGACAGCAGCGCCTATCCCATGATTGGCGTTCAGGCGCCAGGCGGCGATAGACGCACCTTTGATACTGAACTCGAAATGGCCGTAAAACGCTTTCAGCGGCGCCATCAACTAACCGCCGATGGCGTCGTCGGCGATCGTACTCGCTTGGCGCTTAATGCACCTGCCGCCTCACGTGTTGATCAGTTGCGGGTTAATCTGGAGCGTGCTCGCTGGATAGGCCCCCAGCAGTCTAGTGAGCCGCGGGTCTGGGTAGATATCGCAGGCTACCAGTTGCACTATATTCGGCCAAACGGCCAGCAGTGGAATGCCCGGGTGGTCGTTGGGTCGCCGCGCCGTGAAACGCCTATTATTCACTCATCCATCAGCCACCTAACGATCAATCCCAGCTGGACGATTCCGCCTACCATCCTGCGTGAAGATGTTCTGCCCCGGATACGTCAGAACACCGACTATTTAGCCCAGCATAATATGCAGGTGATCAATATGTCCGGTGCGCAGCTAGACCCCGCCGAGGTCGATTGGCAACGCCCTGGGGGCGTTATGTTGCGCCAGGTAGCGGGGAGCAGTAACCCTTTGGGTCGGGTAGTGGTGCGCTTTCCCAATAATGACATGATCTATTTACACGACACGCCAGCACAGGGGCTTTTCCAGCGTGATCAACGGGCATTGAGCTCGGGCTGCGTACGCGTCGAAGGGGTGCGCGAATTTGCCCAAATGCTTTTGCAAGATAGTGGCAGTCGTTACCAGCTCAGCACGCTAATAAATAGTGGTGGCAGCGACCGTAATGTGAACTTGCCTCAGCGCATTCCTGTTGCACTACATTACTTGACCGCATGGCCCAACGCCCAAGGGGAAGTGGAGTTTCGCACGGATATCTACCGGCGCGATGCGTCACTATTGGCAGCGCTCCAGCGTTCTGTATGAACGTAGAGGGCAGGCCAGCGTGTAGATAGCGCAAGGTGCGTGGCTACCGTTCAGAGGGTAAAAACGACAATGCCGCCCTTGGGGGCGGCATTGTTATAGGGTGTTAAAGCTTGGATTACAAAACTTGGATTACAAAAACCTGGATTACTCAGTATCGCTTTCTGACTGGTAGCCCGCCACGCTAATCGTGCCGGTTTCGCCACTTTCAAGCGCAGCAAGCATCGGCTCGGCTTGGCGTTGGAAGGCAATTAGTGTGTCGCCGTTTAAGCCCATGTTTTCAGGAAGGTCTATCGTCATTGCATTAACGGGCGAGTTATTAACGATGACCTCGTAATGCAGGTGAGGGCCTGTACTGCGGCCAGTGTTACCCGAAAGCGCGATGCGCTCGCCCATGGTGACGCGTTGGCCCTGGCTTACCAACTGCCGGGACAAGTGCAGGTAGCGCGTACGATAGCCATTGTCATGGCGGATAATAATATAGCGGCCTGCGGCTGGATGGTTGGCAATTTTCTCAACACGGCCATTGGCGGGGGCAGTCACCGGCGTACCAATAGGCATTGCAAAGTCAGTACCGTTGTGCGGGCTGATCCGACCCGTTACTGGATGTTTACGACGTGGATTGAAGCCGGAGCTAAGGCGGTAACTGCCGTCAAAGGGATAGCGTGCAAAAGAGGGGTCCAGGCTATTGCCTTCGGGCGTATAGAAGTTATTGTCGGTGGCATTACGTACGACAGTGAGGTCCATGCGCTCCCCGGCATACTTTACTGCTAGTACGCGGGAGCCTAGCGTTTCTCCATCAATCATGTCGGACTCAACCAGCACCTGGAATTGGTCGCCACGGCGACTGTCCCGGCGGAAATCAAGTTTCTTCTCTAGCAAGTGAGTAAGCTCGGTAACCGAGCTACTGCTCAAACCTGCTGCTTGAGCTGAGCGGGCGAAACTACCGCTAACACTACCCGCAAAAAGGCGTTGAACCGGCTCACCCTGTCGCTCAATAGACGTAATGGCGAAATTGTCAGTGTCGCTTTCTATTAATACCCCGTCGCGCATGTTTTTCATCATGCGAAGCGCGAGCAGGCGGCCGCCCTCGTCTAGCTGGTAGTCGAAGCTGTGGCCTGCACGCCAGTTTGTCAGCATTCGAGATTCTGGCATGTCATCCAGCAGTGCCAGTACTTCGCTATAGCCTAGCCCCAGCTCATCTTGTGCCAGAACGGCAAAGGTTTCACCTGGCTCAACAAGGTGGGTCTTCCATTCAGGGACATAGGGCTCTTCAGCAGCCAGTTCCAACTCAAGAAAAGAGACGTCATCGAACAGATCAATGCCGTAATCTTCATAAGAAGTAGCATCTGCGATTTCGACAGAGGAAGATGGATCGATATCGAGCATGCCGCTTGAAAGTGTGCCTACGACAACCGCCATATGCAGCGCGCCGTTATCGATTGCACTGTGGGTGAGTAATGCACTGGGGGGCTGGTGTTCTGCTACCGCCGCATCCGCACTGGAGATAAGATCAAGATCAACGATTTCTGTTGCCGCTAAATCGCTAAGGGGGATATGTTCGCGGGTGGCATCAATGGCCCTTGAGGCGCGATTGATGGCATCAGCAACCGGCGTTCGTTCCTGACCAAGGGAAGGAAGACCTGGCGCTGAATCGCTGGGAAGCGGTACTAACACGCTTTCAAGCGGTGTATGGGGTTGGTTTAAATCGTGATACGTTGTAATTAATTTTTGTGCGCCCAGCACAGTGACCATTGTAGCCACAGGTAACAGTAACAACTTATGCGTGCGGGGCAGCGAATGAAGGATTCGCAACATGGGTAAATAGACCGCCGAGTTCGTGATCGAAAACGAATATGAAAGTAAACAAACCCCGGAACCATACCCCATGGAGCAAAAGGTGCATAGACTGTATATCTATACATAAAAGATACTTTTGCTATATGAGCATAAGTAAATGGCAGATATCACTGTTTGTGAACACTGTTTGCTAACAAAGGTAAATAAAAGCTTGGATAAAGTGAGTCGGCTAGCTTTGCGCATCGCATGCTTCAGACCTGAAAAACATGAGAATTATTAACCTAACCATAGACAGGTAGGGAGTAGTGTAAAGAATTTATAGAGGCTGGGAGGGTCGAGTAAGTAAGATCTAATAGGAATTGTTGTTATTATTGTTTAAAAACAAGTGCTTAAATTTTTATTAATGTTAGTTAAGAGTTTTTGAGTTGGACGAAGATGATACCGTTAGCCATGGGTACTGTCTGTCAGACTTAAGCCGGGGTTGATCTTGACGTGTTTTTTTGTAACAAAAAGTTAATTGCAGATTTTTTGAGTGTTTTTAACGTGCTTAGGCTAACGGCTGATAGGCTGATAGGCTGATGGATTCGCATGGATGCGCTTGGCGTTGCTGTTCCTAGGAGGCTGTATTGTGCCGGATGGCGCAAATAAGCGCTGAATAAGCGGTACTTTTTATTGATTACTGGCATTCTAGTGAGATTTTTTCGAAGATTAAGCGGACTGTATCGCTGTATAGCATCGAGGAAATCGAAATGTCCCGGGTAACACTTGCGCAATGGCAAATGCTGGCAGCCGTGGTAGACCATGGAGGATTTGCGCGTGCAGCGGAAGCGATCCATAAAAGCCCCTCTACGTTGAACCATGCCGTTCATAAGCTGGAAGAGCAGTTAGGTGTTCAGGTGCTTGAGCCGGTTGGGCGTCAGGTTCGCTTGACGGAAGCCGGTGAATTACTGCTGCGTCGCGCACGTCAATTGGTAGAAAGCGCAGCCTCTTTAGAAGATGTGGCGTCAAGGCTGGCGGCAGGCTTGGAAGCTGAAATTATCGTGGCAATCGAGCAGATATTCCCTGCGGCGGTCCAGGCGAAGGCGCTAGAGCGCTTCTCGGAAGAGTACCCACAAGTACGCGTGCAGCTACATGAGAGCGTGCTCCACGGTGGAATTGAAATGCTCTATGACGGCCGTGCAGACCTCGTGGTTTCGGGTATATCGGCGCAGGGTTTTTTAGGCGAGCCTCTGGTGCTCGTTCGCTTTATTGCGGTTGCCCATCCGGATCATGCCCTACACCAGTTGGGGCGATCACTGGACCTCCGCGATCTGGCGCAGCATCGCCAGTTGGTGGTTCGTGACTCAGCCTTGCGTCAGCCTTTGGATGCAGGGTGGTTAAAGGCCGAGCAGCGTTGGACGGTAGGTCATTTGAACACCTCTCTGGATATGTTAAAGCGTGGCCTGGGGTTCGCTTGGATGCCTGAATCCCATATTACAGAAGAGCTAGCGCGTGGCGAGTTAAAGCCGCTACCGCTTCCGGCGGGTGGCATACGTGAAGTACCTGTTCAGATGATTTTTCGGGATCGTGATCGTGCGGGGCCTGCCGCTCATGCCATGGCTGCTGCGTTAAAGCAGGCGGTCGACGAACTCTATTCTCATGGTTCGATTATCTCGAATGAAACACCGTAAAACATCCGCTTGAGCATCTGTGCACCGGGGGTATGCTGAAGGTAGCGTCGTCAGATACTTATTACCCCCTTTAGGAGATGCCTTATGGGCTTGCTTGTTAATGGTGAATGGCACGACCAGTGGTACGACACGAAAAAGAGCGGCGGTGAATTTGTCCGTGAGTCTGCTCAGCTGCGTGATTGGGTCGGCGATCAACCGGAAACTGACGGGGCCTGCTATCCCGCTGAAAAGGACCGCTACCATCTATACGTTTCGTTAGCCTGCCCTTGGGCGCACCGCATCCTCATAATGCGTAAGCTAAAAGGGCTGGAGTCGTTGATAGGTGAGTCGCATGTGAGCCCTTTGATGCTAAATAAAGGGTGGACCTATGAGCAGAATGAAGGCTCAAGCGGTGATGCCGTTAACGGCGTTGATTACCACTATCAGCTATACACCATGACTAACCCCACCTATACCGGTCGGGTAACGGTCCCGGTGCTCTGGGATAAAAAGCGAAGTGCCATCGTTAATAATGAGTCGGCCGACTTGTTACGTATATTGAATGTCGCGTTTGATGATCTTACTGGCAACCATTTGGATTTTTATCCGGAGGATTTGCGCGAACAGATCGACCAAGTGAATGCCGATGTCTATGACCATATTAACAACGGCGTTTACAAGACCGGTTTTGCCACCGAGCAGAATGTGTATGAAAAGCATGTTCATGCGCTGTTTGAAGCACTAGAGCGTGTGGAAAAACGTTTGGGTAACCAGCGTTATCTGGCGGGTGAGTGGCTAACAGAAGCGGATATCCGCCTGTTTACGACGCTGATTCGTTTTGATGCCGTGTATTACGGCCATTTCAAGTGTAATTTCAAGCGTATTGAAGACTTTCCCAATTTGTCCAATTATGTGCGCGAAATCTACCAATGGCCGGGGGTGGCTGAAACGATTGATATGGGCCATATAAAACGTCACTACTACTACAGCCACGATACGATTAACCCAACACGTATTGTACCTGCTGGGCCGCTGCTTGACTTTGAACGCCCCCATGATCGAGAGCGCCTGCCAGGGCGTGGGGTACGTTCTAAGCAGAGCGCTTAGGCAGCTTGTTCAGCGCAGCCGGCCGCTGCAAACCAGAAGACCGCCGAAAAGGCGGTCTTCTGTTATTACGTTAGCTGATGATGGACGGTGTTAATCGTGATTTGATATGGCTTCACGTGTTGATTGCCAAGCGCTTTGTGCGCCATCGCGGGTAGTCTCCCACGCATCACGAGCATTTACTTTCGTTTGTTCCCACCAGTCATGGTTGTAGGTCGGAAATTCTTCAACTTCTTCGTGGGTTGCATCAAGAATAATGCGGTGCTCGGTATCCCCGTCGCTCTCAGTGTGGGTTTCAAGCGAGAAGTAGTCAGTGCCTACAACGATCTCACGACCACCAAGGCCTAATACGGCGCCACTCTCAATGACCAGCGCATTGATACGCATCTCTTCATCGAACAGGATATTATCGACTTCACCGATCTCATCGCCGGACCCGTTGTTGAAGTAGACGTCAGCGTCAAGGATATCTTTGGCGGAGTACATGCCTTGGGGCTCTTCTGACGCTTGCACTCCGAAGGCCAGGCTGCCTAACAGGGCGGTACCGATAGCGGTGGTTAACATTGTCTTACGCATAGCTTCTCTCCATGTGGCTAAAATACAGAATGGTCAACATTGGCTGCCCATTCATCGCTAGTCGCCAATAACTTGCAACGTTTGACTAAAACAGAAGTGAGTAGGCTTATGACGCTGACGGGTTATAGCGTGTTGGCCCAATCATCAGCACGTCTTTCAGCTTCTTCACGCGTCAGACCATATTTTTGCTGAAGCTTGCCCACTAGCTGATCTTTCCTGCCACCAATCTGATCAAGCTCATCATCGGTGAAGTCGCCCCAGCTAGTGCGTGCTTTACCTTTCATTTCCGTCCACTTGCCTTCAATTTGATCCCAGTTCATACATCACTCCTTGAATTGCTGAACGTGTTGAGGCATCTAATTAAGTTAGACGATATTTACACAAGTGCAAATGATGATGTTTGTTTTGGGTGAAGTAAAAAAGGTGTAGTAAAAAGGCTGGTCATTCATTATTTGAGGTGTTAGGATGCGCGCTCCTCGCATGTGTTGACCCCTCCATCACGACGATAAGCGATGTCTACGTAGTTTTATATTTGATGCGTAGCAAGGCTTGCGGGAACATCTCGCTGATTGCAGATGTTCATTGCTGTGAAGATGGCGCGCCTCCAGCATTTCACCAAACGGGTGAAATCGGCGCAGAAGGTCGCCACAGCGGTTGGCCCTTTGAGAATATATAGGTTTGCCAACCGTATGCCAGGTGCGACCGGCGTCTCCGACTCCACTGATGACATTATCCGCTTATTGACGGAACCTGTTTTTCGATGCTGCTTTTTAGCGCAACATCGTTGTCAGAGTCAGAGACGCTTACGATGCTCTTTTGCCGGTACTGCCGGCCTACCAAGGTGTGATTAATGACCTCGACTTCTGTCGCCTCGCCGAGCTTCGGCGATCTGGCTCTATTGCCTGCCGTTCTGTCTGCTGTTGAAGCACAGGGCTATGTAACCCCTTCACCTATCCAGGCGCAAACTATTCCTGCGTTGCTGGAAGGTCGCGATATGCTGGGCCAAGCACAAACCGGTACCGGTAAAACCGCAGCATTTGCTTTACCGTTATTGTCACGACTGGATCTTCAGCGTCGTGCTCCTCAAGTATTAGTCATGGCCCCAACCCGCGAGCTTGCTCAGCAGGTTGCAGCCTCATTTAGTAAGTATGGTCAAAACCTGCAGGGCCTTGAAGTGGCCATCCTGTGTGGTGGCCAAGAGTACCGTGAACAGTTAGGCGCGCTGAAGCGCGGTGCCCAGGTTGTTGTTGGCACCCCCGGCCGTATTATTGATCACCTGGACCGTGGCAGCTTGAAGCTGGACGGCCTGTCAGCACTCGTATTAGACGAAGCTGATGAAATGCTGCGCATGGGCTTTATCGACGACGTAAAACGCGTGGTCGCCGATACCCCGAAAGATGCACAGCGTGTGTTCTTCTCGGCCACACTGCCGACTGAAATTGAGCGCATTGTTAACCGCTATCTGGTTGACCCGGTAAAAGTGGCGATTGAGTCGCGCACGACCACTGGCGAAAACATTGAGCAGCGCATTGTACGCGTTGACGGCGGTGCCAAGCTTGAAGCGCTGGCGCGTATTCTTGAAGTCGAGCCGGTCGATGCCGCTATTGTCTTCGTACGTACTCGTGCCGCTTGTACTACCCTGGTTGAGCAACTGACGGCTCGTGGCGTCAACGCCGCTGGTCTGTCCGGTGACCTGGACCAAAGCCTGCGCGAGCGTACGATTACTCGCCTGAAGCGTAGCAAGGTCGACGTATTGATTGCGACTGACGTTGCTGCCCGTGGTCTTGACGTGCCGCGCATTACGCACGTTATCAACTACGATCTTCCGCAAGATGCAGAAGCGTATACGCACCGTATCGGCCGTACTGGTCGTGCTGGTCGTAGCGGCATCGCGATTACCTTTGCTGGTTTCCGTGAAGGCCGTAAAGTAGGTTGGATGGAGCAGGCAACTGGTCAGAAAATGGCCGAAATGCCGCTGCCTGACGAAGCTGCTATTCGCGCTCACCGTGACGAAGTGTTCCACCACCGTGTGGTGGCAGCGCTTACCAAAGGTGCCGAAGAGCAGCAGGCACTGGTAGAGCGTCTGGTAGAAGAAGGTCATGACGCTATTCAACTGGCCTGCGCCTTTGCTGCCATGGCTCGTGCTGATGAAGCGCCGATTGGCCGCTTGCAAGCGCCGCGTAAAGAGCGTGCCCCGCGTGAAGGTGGCAGTGCCAAGCCTGGTGCTCGCCGTGAGCGTGGCGAACGTGGTGAGCGTCCGCGCGCACCTAGCGAAGGCATGACTCGCTACCGTGTATCCGTTGGCCATAAAGACGGCGTTAAGCCAGGCCAGCTGGTTGGCGCGTTGGCGAATGAAGGCGGCATTGAAGGTGCGCGTATCGGTCGTATCGATATCCGTAACGCCTTCTCAGTGGTTGAGCTGCCTAGCGGTCTGCCTTCCACTATTCTGACCAAGATGGCCCGTGCTCGTGTCGCCGGTCGTCCGTTGGAAATCAGCGAAGACCGTGCGCCTGAGCGTGCTCCGCGCCGTCGTCGTGATGATGGCGATGCGCCGATCCGTCGCCGCGAAGCGTAATCGCTTAAGCATGCGATAGCGGTATTAACCGCGCCTAAAATGCCCTCGTACCGGTTTCCGGTGCGGGGGCATTTTTTTGCTACGCTAAAAGATGACACGCCAAAAAAGCGACAGGGAGTCGACAGTGAAAGCAGCCTTGCATGAATGGAACCTGGCGCCTAAAGAGGCTATCGCGCTTCAGAAAGAGCTTGCTACACGGTTAGAGTCTGATGACCGTATTGCGCCGGTAACGCACATCGCCGGGATGGATATTGGCTTTGAAGACAACGGAGATACCACGCGGGCAGCCGTGGTGGTGCTCAAGTGGGACCCACAAACAGCACCTGACTTAACGCTTGTTGAGCACGTTGTTCATCGTGAGCCGACGCGAATGCCGTATATTCCAGGACTGCTCTCTTTTCGCGAAATACCGGCGGCTCTGGGCGCCTTTGAGCAGCTCAATATACTGCCCGAATTAATCATGGTGGATGGACAAGGGATCGCCCACCCCAGAAGGCTCGGGATCGCCGCGCACTTGGGGTTGTGGCTGGACCTGCCTACCATCGGCGTTGCCAAATCACGCCTTTACGGCAAGCACGATGAGGTAGGCGAGGTACGTGGGGACTGGGTGCCACTGCGAGCCGGTAACGAGACGATTGGCGCCGTACTGCGCTCGCGTGACAAGGTGAAGCCGGTATTTGTCTCGCCTGGCCACCGAATTAGTCTTGAAACATCGCTTGATTGGGTAATGCGTTGCCTGGGGCGTACCAAGTTGCCAGAGCCTACCCGCTTGGCCGACAGGTTGGCTTCAAGGCGCGACCAGCATGTCAAAAAGCCACAGAATTTGCTGTTTTAAGATGTCTGGCCCACGTGACCATGTGATGAGCGTTTTATAAAAGCGTGATAAAGCGCTTGAGTAAGCTTGTAGCCTCCTGTGTTTCAACCACCTGAGCGGCAATTGCCTCTGCGTCTTGTTGCTGTTCAAGCAGCACTTCGCGCTGATGCGCTATATAAGCGCGCATGACAGGTACAGTGAACTCAGGGTGAAACTGCACGCTCCACTGGCGCGGTCCGTAACGCAGTGCCTGGTGCGCATCGTGGGAATTACAGGCCAGCACCTGGGTATTGGAAGGCAACCCTAACACAGACTGCGCATGGGTCAGGTGGGCCATGAAATGTGCGGGTAACTGGCTAAACAGGGGGTCTTGAAGGCCCGCATCCGTCAGCGTAACGCTATGCGTACCCAGCTCACGCCCCTTGGGATGGAAGTCGCTGACACCTCCAAAAGCCGCTGCCATTAACTGATGGCCGTAGCAAACGCCTAACATGGGAATGTCCGCTTGAAGCGCCTCCTGTAGCCAGGGTTTTAAGCGTTCGCTCCAGGGCTCTTGGTGGCTCACCATGCTGTGGGAGCCAGTAATGAGAATGCCTGCCAGCGCGTTTAGCGGTAGCGGCGAAGACTCCGTTCGGGCGTCCCATACGCGAAGTGTTAAATGCTCAGGCAGCGTATCGTTTAGCTGTTGCCCAAAGAGGGTTTCAAAGTCACCGTGCTGTTCGGCAACGTCAGAAAATGCATCGCCGGTTTTAATAATGACGACAGAGGCCATATTGATTCCTGTGAAAAAAGGCAGCCTGGTGCGCACACTGTTGATGCGAGCACCAGGGGGATAAAGCATGTCATTATGCGACAGGGCGAATAGGATGTAACCGCCATTCAGTGAGTAACGCCAATAATGAGCGATCCTGCTCATTAAGCTTTAATAAGGAGATGACAATGCAACACGTGACGCGTGCCGGTGAACCGATGGATGTGGCCGGGGTAATACCTTCCGTTGATCAAACCGCGCCAGAGATGGTATTAACCGATGGCAATCTTCAAGACGTAACGCTGGACACCTACGCAGGCAAGCGGAAAGTCCTCAATATTATTCCCAGCGTCGATACGCCGACCTGCGCCATGTCGACACGGCATTTTAATGAGCTTGCCTCTAATTTGGACGATACCGTGGTGTTGGTGGTGTCGGCTGATCTGCCATTTGCCGCTCAGCGATTTTGCGGTGCGGAAGGATTGGATAACGTTAAAACGCTTTCCACCTTCCGCCATCCCGAGTTTTTAGAGGCCTGGGGTGTCGCGCTGCGTAATAACCCTATGGAGGGCTTATGTGCACGTGCTGTGGTGGTGCTGGATATCGATAATCGCGTACTGCATAGCGAGCTGGTCAGCGAAATTAAAAATGAACCGAACTACGATGCGGCACTGGCCGTACTTACGGCGTAGCTGACTGCTGACAACGTTTAGCGGCCTCCAGCAGCGCACTAATCAGGCGTTGCTGGGGTCGGTTAAATATCAGCCATTCGGGATGCCATTGAACCCCGATTAAAAAATCATGTTCGCGCGATTCGATGCCTTGCACCAGGCCGTCACGGTCACGCGCGACAATCTCTATCCCTTGGCCCGCTTGGTTAACGGCCTGATGATGAAGGCTATTTACCCGGCACCAGGTGACGCCGAGTAATTGATACAGTTGGCTTGCACCCACAATATCGACCGTCTTACGGGGAAGTACCGTGCGCCGACGTTTTAAGCCTTCGTGGGTGGTGTAAATATCGGGGTCCAGCGTGCCGCCTAAATGCACGTTGATTAATTGCGCACCTCGGCAAATACCCAAAACGGGTGTGTTTAAGGGAATGAATCGTTCAAGTAAGGCAAGTTCCAGAGCGTCGCGTGCTGGGTCAAGGCGTACATCCAGCTGGAGCTCACCGCCGTAGAGGGTCGCCTGAATATCATCGCCACCGCCAATAATTAACCCATCCAGATACGCTGGCAACGGGCGGGAAGGGGATAGCCGTAAGGGTTTTCCGCCATGCCGCCATACGGCAAACCAGTCAAACCACCAGGCAAGGTGGCTTTTATAATCCGAGGTGGTAATTCCAATAAGCGGCCGTTGCATTCAGATAAGTTCTCTTGAGTCGTCAAAATAGCCGTGCTGCTGACATGGAGCGCTGCCTTAACGGCGCATCCATGTTTTCAGTTTGTCTTTTAAGCGCATCATGAACGGTCGATTTTGCTTGGCTATATATTCATCACAGCGTGCTTGAAGAAGCCGAGTGTCCGCCGCGAGCTTTTCCACTTCAACCCAGCGATTCCATTCCACTACCGCCCCCCAGTCTGGCTGAGAGAGCTGTGCATTGGGCAAGCGGTAATGAAACGTGGGGCGCGGCTTTATAAGTTTGGTATGCAGCAGCGCGCGAGGATGCTCTGGACACAGATACGCAAATAACGGCAGTAGATCAAACTCACGATTTCGCGTGGCGTTATAGTGCAGGTAATCGTTAATAAACGATGCAAGGTCTGGCTGGTAGCGACTATCCAGCACCTTTAAGGCGTACTCCTTGGGGAAAGGATTAGCATGGGGCAACACTTCACGAGTGATATCCACTTTGATCTCATCGCGAAGCCAATGGGCCAGCAAGAGATAAGCACGCAGCATCGCCAGCAGGTAGTCAACGTCCAGGCGCGCTACCTCCAAATTAAGGTGTAAACCAAAACCATACAGCAGGCTAGCATCAGTGCCTTTTGCACCCTGGTCGCGTAATGCTTGAAAAATAGTATCCAGCTCTTCAAGTTCATTCCACGGCACCGGCGGACAAATAAGCTCGGTGGGCACCAGGCCTGTTACCATGTCGCCAATAAATTCGCGGGTCTTTTGGTGAAATTCCAGACGGCGCTGGTGCCGATGCCGTTCCCATTCGCTATCCTGGTTGGCCTGCTCTTCAAGCAATGCCTGATCGGGGTGGGCATACTGGGTATCAAGCTCAATGCCAAATACACCCCAGCGGGTTCCCTCAACCAGTAGCCGGTGGGGGCTTACCACGTTAAGCTCACCTTTAAACAGATCGCGGACCACTAATGCAGTGTCGTGGGGTGGCAAGCCGGCAAATTCGATCTCAATGCCCACACGGCGTACCTTACCGTCGCTATTTAACCGGTTCGGGGGAGCTTGCAGCGTCATCTCGGCATCCTGTGAGGTGAACGTTTAGACTATCAGCCTATCATAGTCGCGCAGATAGGCTGAGCGGATTCCGGGAGGCGAGAGGGAGTAGGCGCGGTGTCATTTTTGAGTCCATTTTAGGAGCATGGTGTGCGACAGCACTGGATAATTAACACTGCCATTTACATTGCGTTAACGGTACTGGTCAGCGTAATGGCGGCTCAGGTTCAGGCCCAGGTCGTCTCGCTTTCCGGTTTAAGTGGAAATGAGCCGAACCAGGAAGAAGAGGTCAGCAGTGATGAATTCCAACGCTCGCTGAATGATGTTATCGCCATGCTCGACAATGAAGAGCAGCGTACGGCGCTGCTTAACTCGCTGCGCGAGCTACAGGTAACAACGGATGCTACTCAAGAGGAAGGCATCGTACGCCAAGGGCTGCTGGGCGCGCTTGCCGACACGCTAACGGATCTCGGTGAGCAGGCCCAGGCAGGCAACTCACCGATTGATGAGTGGTCACGGCAACTGGTGCAAGGGGCCGCTGATCTGCGTGCCTTAAATGCTGGCACGGACCGCGGGCAGGCGATCCGTGAAGTTGTTGACGGCGCAGTGATGGGGATTATCTGGGTCACGCTGCTGGTACTGATGATTGCCTTTGGCCGCTTGGTTGCGACGCGCCGAGAGTGGCCCCTGGATTTGCCTCGTGACCCCAAGGCGTGGCTGCTGGCGGCGCATTTTCTACGCCGCATGCTGCCTTGGGCACTGGCCTTTGCGATTATCCTGGGCATTGCCCAACTGCTGCCCTACAGCCCAGGGCGCACGGTGGTGTTGGTTATTGCGTATGTCTGCCTGTTTGGGCGTGCGTTATCGGTAGTGTTCGAGACCGTCATTGCCTTCTTTAGTCGAGGGCACCGCTTTACCGCTGTGCAGCTGTTGCAGCAGCAGGCACTGCGTGGGCTGTTTGTGATCGGGGCGTTGATCGCTTTGGGCGATGCGGTAAATTCAGCACGCTTGGTGGATCTACTGGGGACCGAACTCTCAAGCCTTGTCTCGATGTTGTCCAATATGCTGGCCGCGCTGCTGGCTGCGCGCTTTATTATCAAGTTCAAGCAGCCAGTACGCCATCTCATTTGTAATCGGCCCTATAAGCAGCGCCGGGAGGCCAGCACGGCCGTTGAGATGGTTCGTACCCTGGGCGGCTTATGGCATATCCCGGCACTGCTACTGGTGGGCGGCTCGTTATTGGCGATTTTTATCACCGTGGGCGATGTCGGGACCGCGCTGGCACGTTCGATAATTTCTGCGAGCTTGCTGGTACTTACCCTGGTGGTTACCGGGTTGATACGCCGTCAATCCGAGCGCTTGAGTAAGCGTCGTCGTCGGCGCTTTAGCCAGTACCGAAAACGCCTCGAGCGCTTTGGGTTTGTGTTGGCGCATATCTGTTCATGGATGGTATTTGCTGAACTCTCCATGCAAGTGTGGGGAGGATCGCTGTTTGGGCTAGGTCAAGAAGCGGTGGCCAGTACGCGTATCGGCCAAGCGCTGGTTAGCCTTGGGGCGACAATTTTGTTGGCATGGCTGGTGTGGATATTTGCCGACACGGCCATCCAGCGGGCGCTGACTTCCTCGGGCCGCGCTCGCGGTCGGCGGGTTAACCAGGCGCGGGCGCAAACCATCACGCCGATGATTCGCAACGTAATCTTTGTCGCCATTTTGATTATCGCGTTTATTGTCGGGCTGGCTAACCTGGGGGTGAACGTGACACCGCTGCTGGCGGGTGCCGGTGTGATCGGTTTGGCGATAGGCTTTGGCGCACAGACGTTGGTTCAGGATTTGATTACCGGCATCTTTATTCTGATTGAAGATTCGTTGGCGGTAGATGATTTTGTGCGCATCAACAACCATATGGGGACGGTAGAAGGGCTGACTCTGCGTACCGTGCGGTTACGCGACCTGGATGGCGTGGTACATATTATTACCTTTAGTCGTATTGAATCGATCCACAATATGTCGCGTCAGTTTGGTATTGCGCTAATGCGGATACGCATTCCCTATGACATGAAAATTGATGATGCCATTACGCTAATGCAGGAAACCGCCCTGGAGCTGCGCAATGACCCGATGATGCGTCATTACATCTGGTCGCCGCTTGAAATGCAGGGGGTCCAGGGATTTGAAGAGGGCTGCCCTATCTTGCGCATGCGCTTTCGGACCGCTCCTGAAATGCAGTGGGATGTTTCGCGGGCCTTTAATCTACTGCTTAAGCAACGGATGGAAGCGCAGTCCATCGATTTGGGTGTGCCGCGTCTAAGTGTCAGCATGGAAGCGCGCTCAGAAGACCATATGGAGCCGACCGGAGGCACCGACCTATCGCTTGATAATGGGGAAGCTACAACGGGTGAGCACGAGGCCAATAAAAAGCCTGCACCGCCCAGGCCCGCCCCGCAGCCTACTCAAGCAGAGATAGAGCGTGATGAGGGGAGGACGTATCGCGGCTCACCTTAAGCCGCAATCGTCTAGCTCAAGGTGAGCCCCAGCGCAATCCCCAGGCCTGTACCGAGGGTGAAAATCGCAATGAGTAGCCAAGCGCCGCGTAAGCCACGCCAACGGTTGTAGAGTTTTACGACGTGGCTGACGCGGTCGACCAATTTATCGTGACGGGAAACTATCTCGTCAGGCGGTACTGAAAAATCGTTGGCAACATCATCCTGCCAATGGGCGCCGTGGGTTAGCCCAAGCTGAGTACGCAGCTGCCCAATGTCGCTCAGCGTGGCGTGCAGCTTATCGTAGTCTGCACGCCGCTTGGCGACGGCGAATGCGGCTTCCGCATCCTGGCGCAAAGCGCTGTTGGGGCAGCGAGCAACGGCTTGCTGTAGCTCTTCATCGTTTGCTTGGGGTGGAACGTTAAGGCGTTGGTACAAATCCCGCATAGGTGCATTGTTCTTTTAGGGTTGGAGGTTAACACCAGAGAGTGTGCCTATTTTACCGATAGGTTTGCATCAAGTAATCATAGGCGCTTTTTATACGTTGAAAACGTGCTGAAGCAAGGGCAATTTGATGTTCACTTTGGGTATAGAAGCGATCCGGATGGTGTAGCTGTGCCATGCGCCGGTAGGCACGGCGCACTTCTGCTTGGGTAACGCCAGGTGATAATTCCAGTACCGCCAAAGCGCGGGTGGTGCGATCAGGTGGCGGCGGTGTGGACGAGCGCTGTTGATGGCTGTGCTGATAGCCGTTCTGATAGCCCTGGCGTGAACCCTGCTGTGAGCCTTTTTGTGAACCGCTTTTCGAGTGTTGTTGCTGGCGTTTTGCGCGCTCACGCTCCTCTTTTTTGCGCCGAGCATGTTCCTGCTGCTGTCGAGCCTTTTCGTTGCGCGCTTGGTCTTTACGCGCTTTGTCGTCACGAGACTTGTCGCTGCGGGCTCTCTCACGTTCGGCCTTTTCCTGGGCTTTCGAATGCGCGCGTTGGGCCTCTTCTTCCTGGCGCCTTTTTTCCTGCTGTTCGGCTTTTTCCTGCGCTTCGCGGGCCTGGCGGGCAGCCTCTTCAGCCTTGCGTGCTTGCTGCGCGTAATAGTCAGCGTCATGGACACGCCAATAGGCGTCGCGGCTGGGATCTTCCGGCAGAGCGAGCGCGCGTCCTGTAAGCTCTTTAAATAGCGTGCCAAGTGTTGTGGGCAGCACATTGAGCAAATCTGCCACGAACCGCAATATATAATGGTTCGACAGAGAAAGGTCGCCATTGTCGGTTGCCACTGTGATGGCTTGATGCATGACGCCAAGGCTATGCTCTTCGGAGCACTCCTTGCGAATGACTTCAGCGGCAAGCTGAATAGCCTTGAGGTCGCGCTGCCGCGCAATATGCATGACTGGCGCCAGTTCATGCCCATGACGAAAGTGCGCACACACCTGGGCCAAACGGCGTCGCCGTTGACCTTCTGAAACGTGTTGGCGGTGTACCAATATCCAGGCCAACAGCAGTAGCTTTGCCGTATCCACTTGGCTGCGGCTTTGCAGTAGCAGCAGCTCAAAGGGGGAGAAACGGGCAATGGGCATTCCCAGGCTCCAAAGGGTAAAAGTAAACCATTCCCGCACGAAGCGGACCACCATGACAATTGGTGTCATGGTATATCATCGCTCAAGGCAATGAAGTAGGAGATTGACCAGGTGATTAACGTCGAGCGTAAAAATAGCTACCAGCTACGCCTTACACGGCGGCTCAAGGAAGAGACATCGCATAGGCTTGACGTCTATCTTTTTGTACCTGGCGAGCTGGGTTTAAATGCTCACGTCATCTCGGAAGAGGCATTTTATCACTCATCCATTAGTGTCTCGCGGACGTACTATAGCGATGCCTACCACCTGCCGCTAGTGCATAGCCGGCTCGCCAGCCGTAATCAGTTGGGCAGCGAATCCTACCGATTAAGCTTAAGTCTTTATGCGTATCAGTATGTGACTGCCATGGAGCGGACGACTCAAAAAATGCTGGTCCGTGAGCGCAAACTGCGTAGCGAACGGCAAAAAGAGTCCAGCGATGTGCAGACGCTAAGAGAAGAGCTGTGTGAGCAACTGAATGAAATGCAGAAGCTCAGCGAAAGCATTTTAAGGAAGATGCGCCGCAATCAACCCACGGATGAGCGTTTATACAAATATTTTGCCAATATTGATAACTATCTCTCCTGGTTTACTGAGCAGCAGCTGCTTTCACTAGTGGCCTATATGCCAAGAGGTGGCGAGTTTAGTGATATCAAGCGCCAGTTTATCAATGTGTGCGAACGTGAAAGTGAGTATCGACGCGAACAGAAGTACAACTCAGAGCGTGTGATGGAAGACCCGACACGCATGTCGAATAAAATGCGCTTGCTACGACGCTTGATTGAATATCCGATTACCTTGAAGCAGGAGGCGCTGGAGTTAGGCGGCGGTGAGCAAAAAGCTGTAAAAGCGTTGGCAACCGCACTGGTAATGGCCTGTGTCACGCTGGGAGTATTGCGCGTACGCGAAGTCGTTGGCGATATTACGGCGCTGTTTGTGCTTGCCATGGCGCTGCTGTATGCCTTGCGTGAAGTGTTTAAGGACGACCTGCGCAATACGCTTTGGCGCCTGCTGCGTCGGGGGCGGCCAAAATGGCGTCGCCAATATGTTGACCCCACGCGTAATGCACTGGTGGGGCGTCAGCTTGAATGGTTTGATTACAAGCGCTACACCGCCCTGAATGAAGACATCAAACAGATGCGAAGACGGACCGTGGCTGAGCGGGAAGAGGATGTGCTGCATTACCGCTCCAGTTCGCGTATGTCGCCCACGCGGTTTTTGAGTGGTTACGAGCATACGCGAGAGACGCTGTATATTGATCTCTTGATGCTGACCCGCTTAATGAGCAAAGAGAAGCATCATATCTTTCGGTTAAAAGATGGCCAGGCCGTACGTGAAAGCGTTGAACGGCGCCATTTGTTCAACCTGGTGGTGCGCGAAACCGGCAGTGAAGATGCCCCTTACCTGGCGCGTTGGAAGGTGGTGGTTAGTCGTTCGGGCATTGTCGATGTCGAAAAAGTTGCTGAAAGTGGCGTCTCAGAAGGCACATCCAGTGAGCTCAGCCCTTGAAGCCATTTCTTAAACTCAGTTCTTAATTCAGCCCTTACATACGGCCTCTGTGCATCGAGTGCCAGCCAGCTGCAAGCGATTCACTCAGAGGCGCCCGAAAAGACGCCTCTGAGCGGATATAGTCAGCGTTAAGCAATGTGTAACGGCTGATTAATTGAACGAATTAAGGGCCTTTTCCAGGTTGTCCACGCTGCGTTTAGTGTGATGCAGTTTATCCAGCCCAAACAGGCCGATACGAAAGGTCTGGAAGTTATCACCTTCATCGCACATTAAGGGCACACCGCCCGCCACTTGAACGCTTGCTTGGGCAAACTTGCCGACAAGCCCGGCATCGTCGGTGTAGCTGACCACGACACCTGGCGCTTCGAAGCCTTCAGCGGCAACGCTGATAAACCCGTGGCGTGCGAGCATGTCCCGAACGCCCTGACCAATGGCCTGCTGCTCTTGCTTCACCTTGGCAAAGCCGTATTCACGAGTCTCCTGCATGATATCGCGCAGCTGGCGCAAGGCATCCGTTGGCATGGTGGCGTGGTAGGCATGCCCACCGTTTTCGTAGGCCTGCATGATCGCGTGCCATTTGGCTAAATCGCAGGCAAAGCTATTGCTTTGCGTTTCGCTTAAGCGCTGTGTGGCGCGCTCAGAAAGCATGACCATGGCGCAGCAGGGCGAGCCGCTCCAGCCTTTTTGCGGTGCGCTGACCACCACATCGATGCCCAAATCCTGCATATCCACCCACAGGGTGCCTGCGGCAATGGCGTCCAGCACAAACAGGCCACCCACCTCACGCGTCGCTTGCGCCACGGTACGAATATAGTCATCGGGCAGCAGTAGACCCGCAGAGGTTTCTACCTGGGGGGCAAACACCACAGCGGGTTTTTCCTGGCGGATACGCTCAGCGGCTTCTTCCGCAGGTACAGGCATAAACGGCGACTGCGGGTCATCAGCCGTCACGCGGCGTGCTTTGAGTACCGCGTGTTGGTCGGTTAAACGGCCCATCTCGATAATCTGCGTCCAGCGGTAGCTGAACCAGCCGTTACGAATCACTAGGGTTTTCTGATCCAGGGCGAACTGACGTGCGACCGCTTCCATGCCAAACGTCCCGCTACCGGGAACAATGGCCGTTGCATGGGCGTTATAGACCTCTTTCAGCGTGGTCGAAATATCGCGCATGACGCCTTGAAACTGCTGCGACATGTGATTGAGCGAACGGTCGGTATACACCACCGAGTATTCAAGCAGTCCGGTGGGATCAACGTTGGGCAGTAGGGCCGCCATGGCGTTCTCCTTGATAAGTAAGCGTGCGAGATAAAGTGCCTTACAGGGTTTGGGGAATTAGAGCCCGAGGAAATAGAGTACGAGGAATTGTTAGGCGAGGCCAGTGCTGGCAGTGTGGTTCGCAAGGCAATAAAAAACCGCCGTCATGAAGACGGCGGCAGAGTGACAACCAGCCTGATGCGGCTAACCGCAGTAATGAATGCGGCCTAGCGTTGAGGCAATTGCTCGGGGCCAAAGGCGTCCGGCAGTAATGTTTCCATGGTGTAGGTTTTGAGCACCTCGCCCTGGCGGGAGATAACCATGATTTGCGTATCGGGGGTAGCGAACTCACGAATACGCTGACGGCAATCCCCACAGGGCGTGCACAGGTGCTCGCCTGGCCCCATTACATACACCTTGGCAAGCTCGCGCTGGCCAGCGGTTACCATCGCGCTAATGGCCGATGCTTCCGCACAAAGCCCCTTGTAGTGAGCGACTTCGACGTTAGCGCCTACGAACTGCTGGCCGTCCGGGCACTCCATGATGGATGCCACCGGGTGGTCGGAGTAAGGGACATAGGCATTATTCAATGCATCAAGCAGCGTGTTGACCAGCGCAGAGTCTGCTTGGCTCATAGATGATTCCTCGGTTTAACCCACTTAGGCATTGTGAACCACTTGGGCATTGTGACCCACTTAGGCGTTGGCGGCGTCATCACGCAGGACGGTATCCAGCGCGATGATCATCATATCGTTGAACGTCGTTTGACGATCGGCGCTGGAGAGCGCTTCACCTTTCAAAATATGATCCGATACGGTGCAGATGGTCAGCGCGCGGGCACCGAACTCGGCGGCAACGCCGTAAAGGCCAGCCGCTTCCATCTCAACGCCTACAATGCCGTAGCGCTTCATCAGCTCGGCCATATCGGTCTGCGGGTTGTAAAACAGATCGGCGGAGAAAATGTTACCCACTTTCACTGGCACGTGTTGCGCTTTGGCGGCGGCCACGGCGTGGCTTGTCAGCTCAAAATCCGCAATCGCGGCAAAGTCGTGGTCGTTAAAGCGCATGCGGTTCACCTTGGAGTCCGTGCACGCACCCATGCCGATCACCACATCACGAACGTTAACGTCGTCGCGTACCGCGCCGCAGGAGCCTACTCGAATAATCGACTTAACGCCGTAATCGGTAATCAGCTCTTTGGCATAGATGGACACTGATGGAATACCCATGCCGTGGCCCATCACGGAAATTTTGCGGCCTTTATAGGTGCCGGTATAGCCCAGCATGCCACGCACGTCGTTCACCTGACGCACGTCATCAAGGTAAGTTTCGGCAATGTACTTGGCGCGCAGCGGGTCGCCGGGCATCAACACCGTATCCGCGAAATCACCCTGTTCAGCATTAATATGCGGAGTAGCCATGTGGTTTCCTTATGTCTTGTTAAATAGCGCCATCAGGCAGCATAAGAGAGAAAGCTTTTGCCATCGTCCATTGCGGGAAGGGCGAAGTAATCCGCCAGTGTCTGGCCAATATCGGCAAACGTATCGCGTGCGCCCATCGGCCCTGGCGCGAACCCAGCGCCGCTGACCATCACAGGAATGTATTCGCGCGTGTGCTCAGTACCTTCCCAGCTTGGGTCGCAGCCGTGATCGGCGGTAAGAATCAGCAGATCGTCACTGTTCAACGCAGCCAGCAGCTCCGGCAGGCGAGCGTCAAAGTGCTCAAGGGCGGCCGCGTAGCCCGGCACGTCACGGCGATGACCGTAGACTGAGTCGAAATCGACAAAGTTGGTCATGATCATGGTCGGGCGGTCGCTGGTTTCAGCAGCGGTGCGCGCCACTTCACCCAACGTCGCATCCATCAGTGCATCGTGGCCGCTGGCTTTGACCTTGTGGGTAATGCCGCAGTGGGCGTAGATATCAGCAATCTTGCCAATCGATACCATTTCACCACCGGCATCGGCGAGCTTTTGCAGTACCGTGGGCGAAGGCGGCTCTATGCTGTAATCGCGACGGTTACCGGTACGCGCAAAGCTTGCGCTGTCTTCACCTATAAACGGGCGGGCAATTACCCGGCCGATATTGTAAGGCTCCAGCAGCTCACGCACGGTTTCGCACAGCGCGTAAAGGCGATCCAGGCCAAAGTGCTCTTCGTGAGCGGCAATCTGGAAGACCGAATCCGCTGAGGTATACACAATCGGTTTGCCGGTTTGCACATGCTCATCACCCAGCCGGGCGATGATCTCGGTGCCTGAAGCATGGCAGTTGCCGATTACGCCGGGCAGGTCGGCTGCCTGAACAATCTTGTCCAGTAGCTCTTGTGGAAAGCTTTCGGTCTTATCGCTGAAATAACCCCAGTCAAAACGTACCGGCACGCCAGCGATTTCCCAGTGGCCGGACGGGGTGTCCTTGCCGCTGGAAATTTCCTGGGCGTGGGCGTAGGCGCCTTCAAGCACCTCGGGGAGGGCAACGCCTTCGGCAACCGTGCCGGTGCTATCCCGGTGGGCATGAAACAGGCCAAGTTTGGCCATGTTGGGCAGCTTCAAGGGGCCCGAGCGTTCAGCCGTATCGGCGTCGCCACGCGCGCAGGCGGCAGCGATGTGGCCCAAGGTGTCCGAGCCTTCATCGCCAAAGGCGGCGGCATCGGCGGCGCTGCCGATGCCGAAGGAGTCTAGTACCAGCACAATTGCACGTTTCATGGCGTTTTCCTCGTCAGGCGGTGCTCATTAAAGCGCTTCACCGCGATAGGTTTCCTGGAGCAGTGAATCAATCGTCGCTTCGCCCGTGCCAATGGTGATGGCAGCACGCAGCTGGGCAGCGGCGCGGTCAGCTGCTTCATCGCTACGCGCGTGAACGAAGGCTAGCGGCTGCTGGCTATCCACTTGGGTGCCCAGCTCGGCAATCGCACTAAAGCCCACGCTATGATCGATACTGGCGTCATTACGCAGGCGGCCACCGCCCAGCTCGACCACGCTCATGCCCACTGCGCGGGTATCGATGCGTAGCACATTGCCCGACTGCTCGGCATATACGGGTTTGACCACGTTGGCTTTGGCAAGATAGCTGTCAGAGCGCTCCATAAAGTCACCCGGGCCGCCCAGCTCACGTACCATGCGCGCGAATACTTCGGCTGCGGCACCCGAGGTCAGGGCTTTTTCAAGCTGGCTCAGGGCATCTTCACGGCTCTTGGCCAGTTTGCCCGCCATGAGCATTTCAACCGCCAGCTCACGCGTGACCTGCATTACGCGGCTGTTGGGACGCTCTCCGCGCAGCAGTTCCAGCGTTTCGACGATTTCAACCGCATTGCCCGCGCACGGTGCCAGCGGCTGGCTCATGTCGGTCAATAGGGCTGTCGTCGGCGTACCGGCCTGGGTGGCGACCGAGGCGATGCTTTTGGCAAGCTCGTGGGATTTTTCGGTGGTGGGCATAAACGCGCCACTGCCGACTTTGACATCCATGACCAGCGCATCGAGGCCGGAAGCAAGCTTCTTACCCAGAATGGACGCGGTGATTAGCGGAATGGACTCAACCGTGGCGGTAACGTCACGCACGCCGTAAATGCGCTTATCCGCCGGTGCCAGGTTGCCGGTCTGGCCGATGATCGCCACACCAGTGGACTTCACCACATCACTGAAGCGCTCAGGAGCCGGGTAGGGGTCGTAGCCGGGGATCGACTCAAGCTTGTCCAGCGTGCCGCCGGTGTGGCCAAGGCCACGGCCTGAAATCATCGGTATAAAGGCGCCACATGCTGCGACCCACGGGCCGAGTACCAGAGACACCAGATCACCCACGCCGCCGGTGGAGTGCTTGTCGACCACCGGGCCTGGCAGGTTTAAGGAGTCCCACTGCATGACGTGGCCGGAGTCACGCGTGGCGGTGGTTAGGGCTACGACTTCCTCACGGCTCATGCCGTTAAGAAATACCGCCATGGTGAAGGCGCCAATCTGAGCATCGCTGATACGGTCATCGGCAATGCCCTGGACAAACGTTTTGAGGTCCGCTGCTGCCAGCGGGTTGCCGTCGCGTTTTTCGCGAATTAATTCCTGTGGGAGCATATTAGTAGCCTTCCTGTGGTGCTGCGCTTTCTACGCCGCCCAGTGTGTTTAATAAATTGGCTAAAAGATTCGATGCGCCAAAGCGAAAATGTGCCGGCGTAATCCATGCACTGCCCATGATGTTGCTTGCCAGTGCCAGATACTCAGCGGCTTCTTCTGTGGTGCGTACGCCGCCTGCGGCTTTAAAGCCAACGTCTTTGCCGCTTGCTTTAATCGCGTTCAGCATAATTTCGGCGGCTTCCAGCGTGGCGTTGGTGGCCACTTTGCCGGTTGAGGTTTTAATAAAGTCGGCGCCGCCTTCAATAGCAAGCTCGCTAGCACGTTTGATAAGCGCTGGGTCTTTGAGTTCGCCTGACTCGATAATGACTTTTAACAGGGCCTGGTCTGCGCAGGCGGCTTTACACATTTCAACCAGCTCAAGGCCGGTTTCTTCGTCACCTGCCATCAGCGTGCGGTAGGGGAACACCACATCGACTTCGTGGGCGCCAGAGGCAACGGCATCGCGGGTTTCACGGGCAGCCGCCATAATGTCATCGCCGCCATTCGGGAAGTTGGTGACGGTCGCGATTTTTACCAGCTCGTTGAGTTTGTGGGCAGTTAGCGCACGCTGAGCGGTAACAATAAACTGCGGATAGACGCAAACGGCGGCCGGATTGCCGTAAGGCGTTTTAAGCTGCTGGCAAAGCGCTTCAATCGTGCTGTCGGTGTCGCTGTCATTCAGGCTGGTCAAATCCATTAAGCTCAGCGCTTGGCGGGCGGCCTGGATGGCGTGGGGAGAGGCTGTCGCGGTCATTGGATTCTCACAAAATTGATAAAAGACAAAACGGGCACTGCGAGATCAAACAGCAGCGCCCGTTGCATGGTGTCGTACTCGCTGTGTTATGTCGTAATACTGCTCAGCGAGATGAAGAAGCCAGCAATAGTGGCTGACATTAAATTGGACAGTGTACCGGCCAGAACGGCTTTGCCCCCAAAGCGGGCAATTTCAGCGCGACGGCTCGGTGCAATACTGCCTAAACCGCCCAACAAAATAGCGATTGAGGACAGGTTGGCAAAGCCGCACAGGGCGAAAGACAAGAAGGCCGTGGTATGAGGCGTCATTAATTGACCCGTCGCGGCAACCACCTGCTCCCCATCAATGTAGGGGGCCAGGTTAATAAAGGCGACGAACTCATTAACCACTAGCTTCTGGCCAATAAAGGAGCCCGCAACGGTGGCTTCAGCCCACGGTACACCCAGCATGAAAGCCAGCGGGGCAAACAGCCAGCCCAGGATCATTTCAAGGCTCAGCGACTCAAATCCAAACCAGCCGCCAACGCCTCCTAAAATGCCGTTGATCAGTGCGATCAAGGCAATAAAGGCTAGTAGCATGGCGCCAACATTGGCCGCCAGCATCAGGCCAGAGGTGGCGCCTGAGGCAGCAGCATCCAGCACGTTGGCGGGTTTGTTTTCCTGCTCTTGGAGCTCTTCCTCGACTTTAGAGATGCTGTCGCTGTCAGTTGCGTCCTGGGTTTCCGGCATGATCAGCTTGGCGAACAGCAGACCCCCCGGGGCTGCCATAAACGACGCCGCGACCAGATACTCCATGGGAATGCCCAGCTGCGCGTAACCGGCAAGTACCGAACCCGCTACCGAGGCAAGGCCGCCGCACATAACGGCGAAGAGCTGAGAAGGGGTCATGCGAGCAATAAACGGGCGTACCACCAGCGGCGCTTCGGTTTGGCCTACGAAGATATTGGCGGTCGCAGAAAGCGACTCCGTACGCGACGTGCCGAGCGCCTTTTGCAGCCCGCCACCCAGAATACGAATCACCCACTGCATGATGCCCATGTAGTAAAGCACGGCGATCAGCGAGGAGAAGAAGATAATGACCGGCAGGACCTTGATCGCGAAGATAAAGCCAACGTTATCCACATCAGCCAGGCCACCAAACAGAAAGCCAATACCATCGTTGGCGTAAACCAGTACCTGGCTCACTCCCATGGAAATGGTTTGCAAAATGGTTTGTCCAAACGGCACATAGAGGACAAACGCCCCGATGGCTGCCTGGATGCCAAAAGCGCCCAGCACGGTGCGCAAGCGAATTGACTTGCGGTCGTAAGAAAAAATCAGAGCGATAGCCACCAGAGTGACCATGCCAACCAAGCTCATAAGGAGGGTCATATGAAAATCCTTTGAGTCCGCTAAGGGGGCTCGTTTAAAGTAAGTTGAGCCTGCTTAAAGTATGTTGAGCTTGATAGAGTAAATCATCGCGTTTTGATAAGCATTCGGCGTGCCGAGCTTATTCTCCGAGTAGCGATACTGAACGCCCGTTGTGATCAAATCGCTGGGGTGCCACCACAGGCTCAGCGCACCGTTGGTGCCTACGCTTCCGGCTTTGCCACCTACATAGTTCTGTTCCAAGTAGTCACTGTCGCGGCCAAACGTTTGCTCGTGCCAGTTGGTGACGCTGAAGTTTTGATTAAGGGCGGCGAAGTCATAGCCCGCGACCCAGCCAGCCATGTAGCCGTTCATGCCAGTATAGCTTTCGCTCTGAACGCGTGCTGCGCCAATAAAGGGTTTAAACCATAAACCGTTGGCGAACGTGGTGCGGTAGCCCAGGCCCAGGATTTGGTCTTGTTCGCGGCTGTTATAGCCGTAGTCACGGAAGTCGTACACGTGGGCGTAAAGCGACAGCGGGGTATCCCCCAGATAAATGTGTGACGTTACCTTGCCTGCCGTGCGGAAGTTATCTTTACCGCCGCTTGATTCATCGAACTGGTCGTTGGTCGGGTTTTCGAAATCAAAGAAACCGTAGAACTCGCCCCAGCTAAAGCCCGCGCCGCCTTCTATCTCTACGTAGGTGAAGTCACTTTTTGCCGCGTTGGAGGCCGTGCGGCGCTCGGTACCGTTAGACCAGTCGAGGTAGTTAACCGAGACATTGGCAAAGGACCAAAGAGGTGTCGTCGGCTGGGGCGGCGCATCGGCAGCCATTGCCGGTGTTGCCAGTGCCAAGCCAGCGGCTAAAACGCCAACGCTGGTGGTGAATGAAAACGTACGCATTGAGATCGGAGCAGTCATGTAAGCCTCAAGAGGGGTTGCCACAGTTTGGCCGTCGTTAGAATTATGTGGGCTGGCGGAAATGTTATAATTATAACATTGCATGTTATTTTTTTAACGCCCATTTGCAATAAACTCACACCAACGCTTATTGGATGCTGCTATCGGGGTATCGCAGGAGGGCTTGCATGTTCCAGGCGTTAAGCTTGTGGCTTTAATGTCACGGCCATAGGCTAAGCACGCCGTTGGGTAACAAGGGTCATGGCACCCGCCATGCACGACACATTATAAAGTGAATAATAATGGTATTGAGGAGACGCCTGGTATGAGTGACCGTAGCGTCCAGCGGTTGGCATTGCTTCAGGAAACGCTTGCCGGTGGTGGTACGTTGCATTTACGTGACGCCGCTAGTTTATGCGGTGTTTCAGAAATGACCATACGCCGCGACCTTTCAATGCAGCCTTCTGCGTTAACGCTGCTGGGCGGAAGGTTGGTAATGGCAAGTTACCCAAGTAACACTCCTGCGTACGATTTGGCGGAGCAGCAAGCCAACGACTATCCGTTAAAGCACTTGCTCTGCAAGCGGGCCGCAAGCTTTATTGAAGAGGGCGATACGCTGTTTATTGATTGCGGCTCAACGCTGGTGCCGCTTTTGGGGCAGCTGGGGAATTTTCATGAGCTAACGGTGGTGACCTATGCGTTAAATGTCGCCACGGTGGTATCGACGCTACCCAATGTGCGTTTGGTGCTATTGGGCGGGCTATTTTATGCGTCATCACAATCATTTGGCAGCGATGACATGCGCGCCGCCATTGAGCGTATCGGTATCAATAAGGCATTTATTTCCGCTGCTGGGGTTGATTGCACGCGAGGCGTTAGTTGTTTTCACTTTCATGAAGTAGCCCCCAAGCAGGCGGCTATTGCCTGTGCTGCGCAGCGCTTATTAGTGATCGACGCGAGTAAAATCGGCATGATTCGCCCCGCTTATTTCGCATCATTGAACGATTTTGACATTGTTGTGACTAATGAGGGTGCTGCGCCCGCATTATTTACCCATTTTACGGGGCGTGTGCTTACCCACCTTTCTGTTTCATCTACTTATGAACAACCGCGTTAAGAGATTGCGGCTAGGTGCGTCAAATCGTCGCTTTGATTCGTTGCCTGGATCAAAGGAAGATACGCCGGTTAGAGCGGGCCTCCTTCATGTTAGGATGTCGGTTCAATCCGCTACCTGCTTCTAATCCCGGTAGCGCATGTTTTTCCCGGAGCACAGGCAGTACCTTTGGCAGAGTGTTTTGGGAAGAGTATGGGGTGTTAGTTAGCTGACATATGGCATATCGTTTGGCTTGCTGTTTGACGGCTAGTTTTGTAACGCAACTCTGACGAGATCGCACCATGCAACAACCTTCCTACTGGCGCAGGTCAGGCACTCTGGTGCTCATTGCGCTGTGCTTGCTGCTTGCAGGCTGTAGCTCGGCCTTGATGGACCCAAAAGGTGTCGTTGGTGAAACCCAGCGTTCACTGATCCTGAGTTCATTTGGCTTGATGCTGATCGTGGTCATCCCCGTTATTGTTATGACGATAGTGTTTGGCTGGTACTATCGCCGTAGCAATACGATGGCTGAATACCTTCCTGACTGGGCGCACTCTAACTGGATCGAGGCCATTGTTTGGCTAGTTCCTGTCGTAATCGTCGCTATTTTGGGCGTAATTACCTGGAAAAGTTCACACGACCTTGACCCCCATCGCGCACTAGAAAGTGATACACCTGAGCTTGAAATCCAGGTCGTGGCACTTGATTGGAAATGGCTGTTCATTTATCCCGAGCAAGGTATTGCAACGGTAAATGAAGTGGCGTTCCCGGTTGATACGCCCGTCCGCTTCCGAGTGAGCTCCGGTTCGGTGATGAACTCTTTCTTCATTCCTCGACTAGGCAGCCAGATTTATGCCATGGCAGGAATGGATAATGACGTTTATCTCGAAGCTAATGAGATCGGTACCTATAGCGGTCGTTCGACCAACTATAGCGGTGCAGGTTTCTCTGGAATGATCTTCGATGCTCACGCGACATCAGATGAAGACTTTGATGCGTGGGTAGAAGAGGTTCGGCAGTCACCACAAACGCTGACCTACCCAGAAGGCTACTCACAATTGGCTGAGCGCTCTTCGTTCAACCCCGTTGAGTACTTCGCAAGTGTTACACCTGAGTTCTATGAGCGTCTGGTCTCCAGCTTCCGTACTGGCAGCGATCCTGAAACCGACACTCAAGATGCGCCTCGCGCACCAGCTATCGATAGCAATGAAGCCTATCAAACGACCGACAACCAAGCGAGTGGCGAGGCTGAAGAAGGCCAACCTGTGAGCAATGAGGCGGGAGAGTAACCGTGTTCGGTAAATTAACCCTAGAAGCAATTCCCCTTCACGAACCCATTCTGGTTCTTGCGGGTCTCGTGGGGATTCTAGGCGGCGCGGCATTGTTAGGCGCGCTGACCTATTTCCGTAAGTGGGGCTGGCTATGGAACGAGTGGTTCACCTCCGTTGACCATAAAAAGCTCGGTATCATGTATTTCATCGTGGCGCTTATCATGCTGCTGCGCGGTTTTGCTGATGCCTTGATGATGCGTGTGCAGCAGGCGGTCGCCGCAGGTGGTTCGATGGGCATTTTGCCGCCTGACCACTACGACCAGATCTTTACCGCCCACGGCGTTATCATGATCTTCTTCGTGGCCATGCCTATGGTTATCGGCCTGATGAACCTGGTTGTTCCGTTACAGATCGGTGCGCGCGATGTTGCGTTCCCGTTCCTGAACAACCTGAGTTTCTGGCTGTTCGCGGTTTCGGCGCTGCTGGTCAACATTTCTCTGTTCGTGGGTGAGTTCGCTACCACTGGTTGGTTGGCTTACGCGCCATTGTCGGGGATAGAGTACAGTCCCGGGGTCGGGGTCGATTACTGGATATGGGCGTTGCAGATATCCGGGATAGGTACCACGTTAACCGGTATTAACTTCTTCGTTACTATTTTGAAAATGCGTACCAAGGGCATGACCCTGTTCCGCATGCCGATCTTTACCTGGACGTCGCTGTGCGCCAACGTACTGATCATTGCCTCTTTCCCGATTTTGACCGCAACTATTGCGATGTTGACCCTTGATCGTTACCTGGGGATGAATTTCTTCACGAACGATATGGGCGGCAACGTAATGATGTACGTCAACCTTATCTGGGCGTGGGGTCACCCCGAGGTGTACATCCTGATTCTGCCGGCCTTCGGTGTGTTCTCGGAAGTTATTGCCACCTTTGCCCGCAAGCGCTTGTTCGGTTACCACACGATGGTATGGGCAACGATTGCGATCACGATTCTGTCGTTCATCGTATGGCTGCACCACTTCTTCACCATGGGCGCAGGTGCCAACGTCAATGCCTTCTTCGGCATTATGACGATGATCATTGCGATCCCGACCGGTGTGAAAGTCTTTAACTGGCTGTTCACTATCTTCCGTGGTCGTCTGGAAATGACGTCACCAGTACTGTGGACGCTGGGCTTCATCATCACCTTTACGATCGGTGGTATGACGGGCGTTATGTTAGCGTTGCCAGCAGCCAACTTTGTACTGCACAACAGTCTGTTCGTTATTGCTCACTTCCATAACGTTATCGTTGGTGGCGTGGTCTTCGGCATGATGGCGGGTCTGACCTACTGGTTCCCGAAAGCCTTTGGCTTCACGCTGGACGAGAAGTGGGGCAAGCGTTCCTTCTGGTGCTGGATAACCGGTTTCTACGTGGCGTTCATGCCGCTGTATGTTCTGAGCTTCTACGGTGCTGCGCGCCGCATGAACTCTTACCCGAACGCTGAATGGCAGCCCTGGTTTATCGTTGCTTTGCTCGGTGCACTGCTGATCGCTGCGGGGATCGCTTGTACACTTATTCAGTTCTACGTAAGCGTGCGTAACCGCGAAAAGTATGCGGATGTGACGGGCGACCCATGGGATGGCCGTACGTTGGAGTGGTCAGCTTCATCGCCGCCCCCGTTCTACAACTTTGCGCGTCTGCCCGTCGTTGGTGATATCGACAGCTTCTGGTCACAAAAGCAGCGTGGCAACGAGCAGTTGGACAATGCGCCTTACACGGATATCCATATGCCGAGGAACACGGTGGCCGGCCCCGTCATCAGTGTCTTTGCGATGATCTTTGGTTTCGCCATGGTATGGCACATCTGGTGGCTGGCTGGGTTCAGTGCCATTGGCATGCTGGTGAGCTTCCTGATGCGTGTATCTAACGACGATATCGATTACTACGTGCCTGCTGCAGAGGTCGAGCGAATCGAGCGTGCTCATCAACAACGTGTGGAGGCCCAAGCGTAATGGCTACTGAATCCCTACATCATGATGCTCATGCTGAGGAGCATGAGCACCACGATGCCGGTCCTACCAAGGTATTTGGTTTCTGGGTCTACCTAATGAGCGACTTGGTGATCTTCGGAACACTATTCGCTACCTACGCCGTGCTCATGAAGGGCACGGCAGGTGGGCCGACCGGCGCGGATATTTTTGAACTACCTTTGATTCTTTTCGGCACCTTTGCACTACTGATCAGTAGTTTTACCTTCGGCATGGGCGTTCTGGCGATGAACGCCAATCGTGTCGGTCAGGTGAAGATGTGGCTGGGCATTACGTTCGTGCTGGGCCTAATGTTCCTGGGGATGGAAATCTATGAATTCTATCACCTGATCCATGAAGGTTTCGGACCAGATCGTAGCGCCTTTTTATCTGCCTTCTTTACGCTGGTAGGTACTCACGGTCTGCACGTGACCTTCGGTATGATCTGGATTTTGGTCATGCTGGTTCAGCTTTCGACTAAAGGTCTGAATGATAAAACGCGTCCGCGTATCCTGTGCTTGAGTCTGTTCTGGCACTTCCTGGATATCGTCTGGATCTGTGTATTCTCCTTCGTCTACTTGATGGGAGTGCTGGTATGAGTTCTTCTAGCCAACCGTCCGGTCACGGCACCGTAAAGTCTTATGTAACGGGGCTTGTACTGTCGTTAGTCCTGACTGTCATTCCATTTGGCGCGGTTATGCTGGGTTCGTTCAGCTTGCCCGTGAACGTGGGAATCATCGTTGTGACGGCTGTTCTGCAGGTTCTGGTTCAGCTTGTGATGTTCATGCACTTGGACTTCAAGACAGAAGATGGCTGGAACATGCTTTCCTTCGTCTTCACGGTGCTGATTCTCGGCCTAGTGGTAGGAGGTTCGCTGTGGATCATGCAGCATCTACATCTCAACATGATGATCGGCTAACCAGCATGCCCAATAGGTGGCACGATCTGCTTGAGCTAACCAAGCCAGGCATCATTGGCGGCAATCTAATTGCCGCCCTTGGCGGCTACTTTCTAGCCGCGCATGGTGAATTCGATCTGGTGACGTTTGCTTCGGTCATGTTGGGGATCGCATTAGTGATCGCCTCAGGCTGTGCCTGTAACAACGTGATTGATAGGGACATTGATGCTCTGATGGCGCGCACGCGCCATCGTCCTCTGGTGAGGGGAAGCGTCTCTATCACGCAAGCATTGGGCTTGTCGGCGTTTCTGGGTATCAGTGGTGTGGTCTGCCTGGCATTAGGCACTAATGGGTTGACGGTGGCCTTGGCTGTTATCGGATGGGGCGTGTATGTGGGGGTGTATAGCCTCTATATGAAGCGCAACTCCGAATACGGCACGGTAGTAGGCAGCCTGTCAGGCGCTATGCCGCCCGTGATCGGGTACTGCGCCGTGACGGGGACCTTTGACAGTGGAGCGATGGTTCTGCTGTTAATCTTCTGCCTCTGGCAGATGCCTCACTCCTATGCCATTGCGATTTTCCGCTATGCCGATTACCAACGCGCTTCGATTCCCGTTCTGCCTGTTGTTCACGGGATCAAGCGCGCAAAGCATCACATCCTTGGCTACATTGTGGCGTTTATTCCCGCCTCATTGGCTTTGGTGCTGGCGAGTAAGGCAGGTACTGGCTACCTGTGCGTCGCACTGACCATGGGGGGCTACTGGCTCTACCTGGCGATTTGCGGCTACCGGCTGGATGATGATGTACGCTGGGCCAAACGCGTATTTGGCGTCTCGATTTTGACCATCACCGCGATGAGCCTGGTGATTGTGTTGGAATCCATGGTGCCAATAATGTGGGCGTGATTGACCCACACCGCTAAGTGGTTGAATTAGAAAAGCCCCGGGTAGTTAAACTGCCCGGGGCTTTTTCTTGTCTTAAAGCTTACTTACCATTGATCGCACCTGCGAAGCTTATCAGGTGCGATGACGGGTTTACGCTTCTCGCTGGCTTGCCTGAATAGCGGTCAGCGCGATGGTGTAGACGATATCATCCACCAGCGCGCCTCGGGAAAGGTCATTCACCGGTTTGTTTAAGCCTTGCAGCATGGGGCCGACGCTGACTACGCGGGCACTACGCTGCACCGCTTTGTAGGTCGTGTTGCCGGTGTTCAGGTCCGGGAATACAAAGACGGTGGCGCGGCCCGCTACGGGCGAATCTGGCGCTTTCTGCTTACCCACGCTCTCAATGGCGGCTGCATCGTACTGAAGCGGGCCATCGATCAATAAGTGCGGGGCACGCTCTTTGGCGATGCGCGTAGCTTCACGCACTTTATCGACATCCGCGCCGGTGCCTGAATCTCCCGTTGAGTAGCTGATCATGGCCACGCGCGGCTCAATGCCAAACGCTTCTGCGGAGCGGGCGCTTTGCAGGGCTATTTCAGCCAGCGTTTCGGCATCCGGGTCCGGGTTCACCGCACAATCGCCATACACCACTACCTGCTCTGGCAGCAGCATAAAGAAGATTGACGATACCTGGCTATATTCTGGCGCGGTCTTTATCAGCTGAAACGCCGGGCGCACGGTGTTAGCGGTGGTGTGGATAGCACCCGAGACAAGGCCATCGACTTCATCCAGCTGGAGCATCATGGTGCCAAGCACCACGTTATCCTGTAGCTGGGCCTCAGCGGTGAGTTCGTTAAGCTTGCCACGCCGACGTTCTACCATGGGCGCGATATAGTGGGCACGCGTGCTTTCGGGGTCGATAATCGTCAACTCGTCAGGCAGTGCTAAACCGCGGTTACGCGCCACTTCCTCGATGTTTTCACGACTGCCCAACAGCACGCAGTTGGCAATGCCGCGCCGCTGACAAATAATCGCTGCCTCCACCGTGCGGGGCTCGTCGCCTTCCGGCAGTACGATTCGTTTTTTTGCGTGCTGAGCCTGTTTAACCAACTGATAGCGAAACGCCGAAGGAGATAAGCGCCGTGCATAGCCGTGGCTTAACTTATCTTTTAGCCATTCAAGGTCGATATGGGCAGCGACAAAGCGCGCCACCTGCTCGGCACGTTCGAAATCATCAACGGGGATTTCGCTGCTAAGCTGGCTCAAGTTTTGAGCCGTGGTCAGACTGTCGGTTTCAACCGCCAGCACGGGCAGGCCGGTTCTAAGCGCTGGGCGACACATCTCAATCATATTGTCGTTAGGCAAAAAACCATTGGTCAGCAATATGCCTGCCAACTGAGTGCCATTCATGGTAGCGAGGGCGGACGCCAGCACGACGTCGTCACGGTCGCCAGAAGCCACCACCAGACTGCCGGGTGTAAAGATATGCAGCGCATTCGCCGCGCTACGCGCACACAGGCTTGTCGACATTACCCGGCGGCTTGCCGCATCGCCTTCATTCAGCACCTTGGCACTTAGTGCCCGTGCCACGTCCAGCGTGCGGGGCGCATTGAGTGTTTTGCTGTAAGGCACGATGCCGATTAGGTGAAAACTGTCGGTGGCTAGTGACGGTGAATAGCCGCGAAGCTCGTTAAGCACCGACTCTTCAAGCTGCGGTTTAATGGTGCCCGGCGCTGCCGAAAGGTCATCTTCCTGGCCGTAAGGCAGGTTCTTCATGCGCATCAGGATGCCGCCCAACGTGCGGGTCGAGCTAACCCCGCCAAAGCTTCTGGCGTGCATATCCAGCTCTTCAGCAAGTGCCTGTGGCTCGTTTAAATCCCCGGTGCCAACCAGAATGATTCGGGCATTAAGTGCATGCGCCAGTTGAGCATTGGTTTGCGTCGCGTACGTGGTGTACTGGGTAGGCACTACGCCTTCCACTACGACTAAATCCAGCGCATTACCGTCCCGCTCAGCCTGTTGCATTACCTGCTCATAAAGCTCGACCACATTTTCCATTAGCTCATCGGTTTGGTCATCGCGCAGCAGGCGCTCCAGCCGGGCTTGTGAGATCGGCGAAGGCGGGCGCAGGTTGAGCGTGCGAGACACCAGTGCCGTTGAGCGATCAAGGCCTGGGCCGTTCAGCTCTTTTTGCATAAACGGCTTCAAAAAACCGGCTTTAAGGCCAATGGTGTCGAGCGCCTGAATCAGGCCTAAGCAGGCCGAGGTTAACCCGGCCCCCATGCTTGTGGGCACTAGAAGGATGGCTTGGGGTTGAGAAGGGGACGAACTCATGCGTGGGCCTCCAGGCATTGACGTGTTTCCATTGCGATACGGCCTTCTTCGTCGGTAGGAATGACCCAGGCTTCGGGACCCTGATGATTTTCCCTGTCCAGCTTGCCCTCTTTGCCGCGAATCATCACGTTATTGCTCGCCTCATCAAGAGCAAAGCCAAAGTGAGGCAGCAGGCTGATAACGCGGCGGCGTACAAGAGGAGAGTTCTCACCGATGCCGCCGGTAAAAATGACGCCATCAAGCGTCGGCAGTGCGCAAGAGAGAGCAGCAAGCGACTTGGCAATGCGGTAGCAAAACACGTCGAGCGCCAGCATGGCTCTTGCATGACCCTGCTCGGCTGCTTCCTCGACTTCGCGCATGTCGTTGGTTAAGCCAGAAAGCCCCAATAGCCCGCTTTGCTTATTCAGCACATCATCAATCTTGTCCATCGACCAGCCCAGCTGGCGGTGTAAATGGGCGTGCAAGCCTGGGTCGACGTCGCCGCTGCGCGTGCCCATCACCAGGCCTTCCAGCGGGGTAAGTCCCATGCTGGTGTCCAGGCTTTGATTATTCCACACCGCTGCGGTGGAACAGCCGTTGCCCAAGTGGGCTGTTAACCAACCGCCCGCGCCGCGAGGGCTAAGCTCGGCCGCACGCTGGCTAACAAAGGCGTGGCTAGTGCCATGAAACCCGTAGCGACGAATGCCGTGTTCAGCGTAGAGGTTCTCTGGCAGGGCATAGCGGTAAGCTTTTACGGGGAGGGTTTGGTGAAACGCGGTATCGAATACCGCAACCTGAGGTAGTGCTGGAAATATCTTTTGAGTAGCGCTGATGCCTGCCAGGTTGGCAGGGTTATGCAGAGGCGCCAACGCGGCGGTGGCCTTAATCGCACTGATAATATCACTATCAACCAAGGCGGCCTGAGTAAACTTCTCTCCGCCATGAACAATACGATGCCCAATAGCGCCCGGAATGCGTCCTTCCAGGCTGTTTAAAATGGCGTTGAGCGCTTGAGTATGATCAGCATTGGGGAGTGCATGGCTAAAACTTCCCCCCGCGCTATTTATTCCTTTTAAACGGGCATCGGCGCTGCCTAAGCGCTCTGCCAAGCCTGCTAAGCGCGGGGCATCAGGGGCCGGATCGATCAGTGCGTATTTAATAGAGGATGAACCACAATTAATAACCAGCACCGGTGCATCCATAAAGAATCTACCAAAAGAGTAAAGGTTTAGTTTGTACGTTAGTGTGGCAGGCGGCAAGGGGCATTAACGTAGGCGGATATTTGTTTAGCCATTCGACTCAAATCCGGGCATGCTTGGCGGTTAACGTTCTTTTGCTGCCTGGAGCCTATGACTACGTCCTCGTTACCCAACCACCTGCCGCGCCACTTGGCCATTTTGCTGCTAATGACCGTTGGCACCATGTTCGCTGCCAACCATGTGTCGGCCAGGCTTGCCTTTGATAACGGTACAGGGTTACTGCTGGCCGTATTAACGCGTTCCGGGGTAGCCTGTTTGATCCTGCTCGCCCTTGTGATCGTTCAGAAGAAACGCTTATGGCTGCCTTCGGGCACTTGGCCCTGGCAACTGGTGGTAGGTCTTCTTATCACCATTCAAAGTGTCAGCCTTTATTCAGCGGTTGCGCGGCTTCCTGTCGTTATTGCGCTACTGTTGGTCAATACTTTCCCCATTCAGTTAGCACTATTGAGTTGGGCGCTGGGCGGGCCGCGTCCGTCGCTTCGCAGCTGCCTTATTATGGGGACCATTTTAATCGGGCTGTTGGTCGTGCTGGATATTCCAGCGTGGCTTTCCAGTGCTGACAGTATGGGGCCAGAGTGGGTCGCCGGTATTGGATTTGGGTTACTGGCCGCGTTCGTTTTCGCCTGCGCGCTATGGGTTACCGAGCACCGTTTATCCCAGGTAGGCAGCACGCTGCGCAGTCTTTTAACCATGCAAACCGTGTTTTTCGCCATGGTAATCGGTGGGGCTTTAGGTGTTGTGCCCGGTGGCATGAGCCTACCTGACAATAGTCAAGGCTGGGTGGGTTTGGGGCTTTTGGCGCTGCTCTACGCCACCGCGTTCTCGACACTGTTTATTTTTGTGCCGCGCTTGGATATGGCGCGCAACGCCCCGGTCATGAATATCGAACCTGTCGCCTCTTTGGTGATCGGCTATTTCGTATTAGGGCAAACGCTAAGCCCCGGCCAGTTATTGGGTGGGGCGGTCGTGGTGGGTGGTATTGTCGCACTTAGCCTATCCAAAGGGCGGTAAACGTTGCGTTCTTTTCGGACATGTACCACAATGAATCTGTGTAAGGAAACACTGTTTTTTAACGGAGGTACAAGACGATGAAGATGACCGTATTATCACTCACTTCTGCGGCACTCTTGGTCGGCGCAGGTGCATTCGCTGCATCAGCACAGGCACAGCAATCATTGGGTTACCCTGAAGGTTACGTGGCGGGCGACGCCATGTTTTGGAACCTTGACCCTGACCGCGGTTCCTCACGTAACGACGTAGGCCTGCGTTTACGCGGCGGCGCGCAGTTCAATGATTACTTCGCGCTCGAAGGGCATCTGGGTACCGGTGGCTCCGATGGTGATACCAAGCTGGATTACCTGGTAGGTGCTTACGCAAAAGGCATCGCGCCTATTACCCCCAATGCACGCCTTTATGGTCTGGTCGGTGTCACTGAAGTGGATTTCGACCACGACAGAGAAAGCGGTTTCTCCTATGGCGCGGGCGGTGAAATTGATGTCGCCAACAATCTGGCCATCAGCGCTGATTACATGCGTTATCTGGACAAGTCTGCCTACGATTTCGATGCCGCAAGTGTGGGCTTAAAATACCGTTTTTAATGATTAACGCTTAAAACGCGTTAGTGGTGTATCCAACCCTAGGGCCTTTTGGCTCTGGGGGTTTTTTATGGGATTTTTTCTGCAGGCAGCCAAGGGGGCTACTCAATAACGCTCATAAAGCAGAAGCGTGGATCATTGTTAGCTTGCTAATCATTTGCTAAAATACGCTATTCCATTAAGCATGCGCTGGCCATAAGCGCTCTGCGCGTACGCAGAAGGTGCGCAAATCAACGAGTAAAACTTCATGTCCCCTGATCAAAAATTCGCCCGCTGGGTGAAGGTAGCGCTGACTGCCTTTGCACTGCTGTTTATCTATTTCTTGATAGCTGACAGCTTCATGCCCATGACGCCCGAGGCCAGGGTAATGCGCCCGGTTGCCCGTGTAGCGCCAGAGCTCAGCGCGCCAGTGAAAGAAGTGACCGTGCGTGACCATCAACAGGTTGCCAAAGGCGATGTGCTGTTTCGTCTGGACCCCGAGCCCTTTCAGCTTGCCCTTGATCAAGCGCGGCTAAATCGTGAGCAGGCTGAGCGTGAAAACACGCGCCTTGAAGCAGAGCTTGCCGCTGCCCGGGCGGTGCTGGCCTCTGCCCAGGCCGTTGCGGAGGAGCGCAGCAGTGAGCGGCGCCGTGGCGAAGCCCTAGTGGGGCGGCAGAGTATTTCACGCCAGCAGTACGAGCAGCAGGTAGCGGCTGAGCATACCGCCCTGGCAGACGTGGCTTCCGCCGAGGCGAACATACAGAGCCTGGAAGTACAGCTAGGCGAGAACGGAAATACCAACCTGCGCTTGCGCCAAGCCGACAACGCCCTTGAGAAAGCGCAGTTGGACGTCGAACGTACCGAAGTGCGGGCGGCAGAGTCAGGCCAGGTGACGAACTTGCAGCTTCAGGTGGGCGACTATGTTCAAGCGGGGCAGCCAGTGATCGCACTGGTGACTCAGAACATGGATATCGTTGCCGATTTCCGTGAAAAAAGCCTACGCCACGTACTGCCCGGCGACTCGGCTGCGGTGATCTTTGATGCCATGCCTGGGCATATCTTTGAAGGGAAGGTCAGTGCTTTTGATGCTGGCGTGCGGGAAGGGCAACTGACCGCTGATGGGCAGCTGGCGAATATTCCTACCTCTGACCGCTGGGTGCGCGATGCGCAGCGTTTGCGTATTCATGTTGCCCTCAACGAACCCATTGCGGCGCTGCTGCCAAGCGGTGCCCGGGCAACGGTGCAACTGCTGCCGGGGGAACATGCGCTGGCGCACCCCTTTGCATGGCTACAAACGCATCTGATCAGCTGGCTACATTATGTCTACTGATGCGGGTTCTACTACTGCAGGGCCCGTTGATACAAAACCGGCGGATGCCAGCATGTGGTCAATCAATCGCGCGCTGCGTAGTTTTTTTAAGCGCACGCCTCGGCGTAGCGGCGCTGGCCCAGAGGCACCTGCCTACCATCGCCTGAGTGAGAATGCCCTGCGCCAGTGTTTGCGGGTGGCTGGTGGCGGCACGCTCGGGTTCATCATCAGTCAGTTAATGGGTTGGAACTACGGCGTCTTCTTTACCGTTTTTCCGATGTTTTTGCTGGGTATGGTGCCCATTCTGAATATCAGCATTATTCGCCAGTTTTTAGGTAACGTATCGGTGAATGCGCTGGAAGTCAGCCTGGTGGTCGGCCTGCTTAAACATATGCCGGTGGTGATGACGCTGGTCGTGTTGGGTATGTTCCTGTTTCGGTTTAGCTTGATGGCAAAAGGCCCGCTGTTTCTGTTTGGGGCCAATGGCGTATTAACCTTAAGCATTCTGCTGCATTTTGCGAGCTACCCCAGTGTCGATCTAGCTGATTTGTTGGCCTCCAATTTTGTGGCCAGCGTGCTTGCCGTGTTCATCGCCATGCTGATGTACACACTTTTCCCTGACGTTGAGCCCCGCCAACCGCCGCCTAAAAGCACCAAGACGAAAGCGCAGATGCGCCATGAAACGCTGATGGGCGGCATTACCGCGACACTTTCCTTTGTCGTTTTTCAGGTATTTGACCTGCAGGGGTCGCTCTCGGCACAAATGGCGACCATTTTGGTGCTGTTCGCGATGGGCTATGCCGGTGCGCGCGTATCCGCTCGCAAACGTGCCATCGGCACGCTGTTGGGGTGTAACCTGGCGCTGATTATGCAGCTTCTGCTTTACACACAAAGCAATCACTTCCTGCTAGCGATTGTGCTTTATTGGTTGGGGCTATTGCTGTTTGGGCGTGAGCACATACTTGAAGGCGGGGGCTCCGGCATCGGGTTTGGCGGGATGACCACCCTGGGTATCCTGTTTGGTCAATCTTTAGGCCCCAGTCAGGACCTTGTCTATAGCGCCCTGTATCGCTTTTCATCCATGAGTGTGGCGCTGGTAGTAACGCTGCTGTTCATGGCTTGCCTGCATTATGTGCTCAATCTTTGGGAGCCTACGCGACTACCAGAAAGAAAATGAGGTAACTTTTTTAACAAAGGCTACTCTGATAAGGCAGCTGTGATGTGAAGGGCAATATGTTCTTCTCTCCAGCGTGTTTCCTGCTAACGGATTAGAGGTGTATGTCATGAGTGGAAAAGACGATAAAGCAAAAGGCGCCGCTAACAAAGCCGCTGGTAAAGTGAAAGAAGCGGCTGGCAAAGTAACGGGCAGCGAAAAAACGGAAGCCAAAGGCAAAATGCAGCAGGCTAAAGGCGAAGCTCAAAAAGGTAAAGGCGACGTGAAAGAGAGTCTCAAGAAAAAATAGCTTTGCCACGCACGTTAGCGTAACACGTCGACAACAGGGGCCTTCAGGCCCCTGTTTGCGTTTATGCCTTTCGTTTTCAAACCGTTTTACACTTCCTGATACAGCTGGCTTCCCGTTTTTCGAAACTTCTCCGCCTGCTCTTCCATGCCGCGCTTAACCGACTCCGCGTCGTTAGTGCTTTCTGGCGTGCGGTCGCGGTAGGTGTCGCGTACTTCCTGGCTAATCTTCATTGAGCAGAACTTGGGCCCACACATAGAGCAAAAATGCGCTACCTTCGCGGAATCCTTGGGCAGGGTTTCGTCATGAAATTCCCGCGCGGTGTCCGGGTCTAGCCCCAGGTTGAACTGGTCTTCCCAGCGGAATTCAAACCGCGCCTTGGAAAGCGCATTATCACGCCGCTGTGCTGCCGGGTGGCCCTTGGCAAGATCCGCCGCATGGGCGGCAATTTTGTAGGTAATAATACCGGTCTTGACGTCATCTTTATTGGGCAGGCCCAGGTGCTCTTTCGGCGTGACATAGCAGAGCATGGCACATCCAAACCAGCCGATCATCGCCGCCCCAATGCCCGAGGTAATATGGTCGTAGCCTGGTGCGATATCCGTGACCAACGGGCCGAGTGTGTAGAAGGGCGCCTCGTCGCAGTACTCCAACTGCTTGTCCATGTTCTCTTTGACAAGGTGCATGGGCACGTGGCCGGGGCCTTCAATCATTACCTGCACGTCGTGCTTCCAGGCAATGTGGGTCAGCTCACCCAGGGTTTTAAGTTCGGCCATCTGCGCTTCGTCATTGGCATCGGCGATAGAGCCTGGGCGCAGGCCGTCACCTAATGAAAACGCCACATCGTACTGCTTGCAGATCTCGCAGATCTCCTCGAAGTGGGTATACAGAAAGCTCTCCTGATGATGGTACAAACACCATTTGGCCATAATCGAACCGCCGCGCGAGACGATGCCCGTTACCCGGTTGGCGGTCAGCGGCACATAGCGCAGCAAAACGCCTGCGTGAATGGTGAAGTAATCCACACCCTGTTCGGCCTGCTCGATCAACGTATCGCGAAACACCTCCCAGGTCAGGTTTTCGGCCACGCCGTTGACCTTCTCCAGCGCTTGGTAGATGGGCACCGTACCGATAGGCACTGGCGAGTTACGCAAAATCCATTCGCGGGTTTCGTGAATGTTCTGCCCGGTGGAGAGATCCATGATGGTATCCGCGCCCCAGCGAATCCCCCAGGTCATTTTGTCGACTTCTTCTTCAATCGACGAGGTAACGGCCGAGTTGCCCAGGTTGCCGTTAATCTTGACCAGAAAGTTACGCCCGATAATCATCGGCTCGCTTTCAGGATGGTTGATGTTATTGGGAATAATCGCCCGCCCGCGAGCAACTTCATCGCGCACAAACTCCGGCGTAATCTCTTCTGGGATGCTGGCGCCGAAGCTTTGGCCGCGATGCTGGTGGCCCAGGATTCTCTCCACCTCGGCATCGCCCAGCGCTTGGCGGCGCTGGTTCTCGCGCAGGGCGATAAATTCCATTTCCGGCGTGATGATCCCTTGGCGGGCGTAGTGCAGCTGGGTAACGTTTTTGCCTTCTTTTGCCCGACGCGGCGTGCGTTTCAAATCAAAGCGCAGCTGAGCCAGCATGGGGTCGTTGGCGCGGCGTTTGCCGTACTCAGACGTATGGCCTTCTAAAAACTCGGTGTCGTCGCGTTCCTCAATCCACACCCGGCGAAGCGCGGGAAGCCCACGGCGTAGATCAATCTGGGCGTTGGGGTCGGTGTAGGGGCCAGAGGTGTCGTACACCAGCAGCGGCGGGTTCTGTTCATCCACGCTGGTCGTTTTGGTCGGCGAGAGACTGATTTCCCGAAACGGCACGTGGATATCCGGGCGCGAGCCTTCAAGATACACCTTGCGTGAACCGGGTAGTGGGGAAATCGCGGCGGCATCGACCTGGGCGGTTTCGGCTAGAAAGCGGGCTGTCTTCTGGGTAACGGTTTTGTTCACGGTTATATCCTTGTTATTGGAATTAATGGGAAAGGTCCAGGCCCATCTGCCAGAAGTCGATTTCCAGGCGCGTGGCATCGCGGAAAATTTTGCTGAGCTCATTAAAGCGGGCAGGGGTGACGTCGGCGAGGCGAGCATCCAGCCATTCAAGCTCGGCTTGCATGGCCGCCTGAAACTCCTCGCTTTCGTACATCGCAATCCAGGCATCAAACGGGTTGTGTGTGCCGCGTAGCGTTGTGGATTTTGCGTTCAACCAGTTGGCAATCTCGCCATAGCCCACCAGGCAAGGGGCAAGTGCCACGTGTAAATCCAGCAGGTCGCCACGGTTGCCGGTATCCAACACGTAGCGGGTGTAGGCCATGGTCGCCCGAGCTTCTTGTAGCTCGGCAAGTGCCTCCTCGGAAATACCCCACTCGCGACAAAAGCCCACGTGCAAGCCCAATTCCACATCCACAATGGTTTTTAAACCTTCATGGGCATGGCGCAAATCGGCAAGCGTAGGGCTTTTGTAGGCGGCCAGTGCATAGGCGCGAGCGAAGTGAATCAGAAACAGGTAATCCTGCTTCAGGTAGTGGCGAAATGACGCTTCAGGCAACGTGGCGTTGCCCAGCTGGCACACAAAGTCGTGCTCAATGTAGGCGCGCCAATCGTCATGGCAGGCAGTGGTTAAATCAGTAAAGCGGTAGCCCATACATCCTCCGGTGGTGGTGATCCGAAGGGCAGGCGAAAAGATCGAGGAAATGGCACGGAAGGGTGGCGAGCGATTGTGGGAGAGAGCTAGCCAGTGCCATCGCTTGATCCCTACGCCGGTACCCGCGCTACATCAAAAGCAGCGCATTAGCCGGATCAGGTTCAGCGGGACCAGCGCTTGGCAGCAAAATTGCTACGCCCTGCGCCATCTCAGCCGGATTCACCGGCACCCCGTCAAGCATTCAACTCAGCGAGTCTAGGTGGCGGTGGAGGGAGATGCAAGGGGGCGGACGACGGTGCTATGTGTTAATTTGAATCGATTATGACGATTAACACTCATCATTACAGCGTGATGCGATCAGGAAGTACTGACATTGACCACCGATAACAAAACGGGTTGGGAAGCCTTCTATCGCGCCAATCAAACGCGAGCCGCCTCGCCGCTGTTACGCCGCGCTTTGGGGGACGAGTGCTTACCCAAAGGCAACGGCCATGCTATCGATTTAGGATGTGGAGGCGGCATCGAAACCGCACTACTGCTGACGTCAGGGTGGAAGGTCTTGGCGATCGACAAAGCGCCCAATGCCATTGTGCGAGTAGAAACACTAAAAGCTGAATTGCCCAGCGCTGATCTGACAATTTTGACTTCGAGTTTCGAGGAATTGAAAGGCCTGCCATCGTCATCCTTGGCCCACGCCGGGCTAAGCCTGCCGTTCTGCGAGCCAACGCACTTTCCCACACTGTGGGACATGATCCTTTCAGCGCTTGAGCCGGGAGGGTTATTTGTCGGGCACCTCTTCGGAGACAGGCACGATTGGGCCAAGCATCCAGCAATGAGCTTTCACTCGATGCAAGAAATAGAAGCGCTATGCGATGGTCTGAAAATTGAGCTTTTACGCGAAAGCGAAGGAGAGGGCGGGCAGGTAACGCATCACTGGCATCGGTTTGATCTGATTTTAAGAAAACCAGTGATTTAACCGAGACGTTGCTTATTTGTGGCAGCTGCCACGTGCTTTTCTATCGTCAAATACTCTAGGAACTATCCCACCTCTATACCTTTAACCATAGCTGGCTGGCGCTTGTCATGAAAGCGAATGAAAAATCGAATCCAGTAGCAATATGTCTTCTCAGTACGAAGGCTATGGCGTTTCACCCGTAAGGTCGCCCGGGCCCTATCCATTAGCTTCATGGGGGTATCCCTTTGTATTTATCTCCATATGTATTTATCTACAGTATTATTGAGAATGGCAAATCGTGCCAGCATACGAATTTTGGATAGGCAGCCAAAATTTGCTTTGCTAGCAATAGAATCAATGAGGTGGATTTGGTTTAGGCGGCTAGATAACCTCAATGAACGTGCTGGCGCGTTCATTGAGGTTATGCA